>CAZEXY010000005.1:34496-50335 GCA_964516345.1 uncultured Anaerolineae bacterium | reverse complement strand
CTATCGTCCCCACGTTTACATGGGGCTTCGTCCTCTCAAAATGCTGCTTGGCCATCCAAATTCCTCCTCACAGGTACTTTTTTATTCTCTTTAGGCAACAACAAGGACGCCGAGGGTTTTCTCCCAGCGTCCCGTTTGGTTTGCCCACAAAGGTTACCAAAGATTAGCCGAACCTGCTTATTATACACTTCATTTTTTGCCGTTTGCAAATTCCGGGACACAATTTTTCACTATCCCTTGCCAACGATTTTCTCTTCGAGATCCCTGCCCACCTGCTCGTAATGATCAAATTCCATGGTGAAAGTGCCTCGCCCCTGGGTTATCGACCTCAGGACCGTGGCATAACCGAACATCTCCGCCAGCGGAACGAAAGCCCGGATCGACTGAAGTCCGTTGCCGAGGGGTTCCATTCCTTCTATCCGCCCCCGACGCGAGCTGATATCGCCGATGACCTCTCCCATGTACTGCTCCGGCACCACAACCTCCACTTTCATCACGGGCTCAAGGAGCACGGGTTTGGCCCTCTTAGCAGCCTCGCGGAAAGCCATGCCGGCGGCTATCTTGAAGGCCATCTCGGAGGAATCCACTTCATGGTAAGAACCATCGACCACGGTCGCTTTCACTCCCACCACGGGGTACCCGGCCAGCACGCCGGAATCCATCATCTCCTTCACACCCGCTTCGATGGCCGGGATGAACTCCCTGGGGATGGCACCACCGACGATTTTGTTTTCGAATACGAAACCCTCGGGCTTCGGCAGAGGCTCCACCTCCAGCCACACATCTCCATATTGCCCGCGGCCCCCGGTCTGCCGTACAAACCGCCCCTCAGCCCTGGCTTTGGAAGTTATCGTTTCCCTGTAAGCCACCTGCGGCTTGCCGACGTTGGCTTTCACTCCAAACTCCCGCTTCATGCGCTCGACGATCACATCCAGGTGCAGCTCCCCCATACCGGAAATTATCGTCTGTCCGGTCTGTTCGTCGTTTCTCACCCGGAAGGTGGGGTCTTCTTCCGAAATTTTCTGCAGGGCCACGGAGAGTTTGTCCTGATCCGCTTTCGTCTTCGGCTCTATGGCGACCGAAATCACGGGCTCCGGGAAAGTAATCGATTCGAGCAGAATCGGCTTTGCCGGATCGGATAGGCTCTCTCCGGTGAAGGTTTGCTTCAGACCCACGATCGCAGCAATGTCGCCGGCTTGAATCGCATCGATTTCTTTTCTCTTATCGGCGTACATCTGTAGGATACGTCCAACCCGCTCTTTCTTGCGACGGTTGACGTTGAGTATCTGAGCGCCGGACTTCAGGGATCCGGAATACACTCTGACGAACACCAACCTGCCGACGTATGGGTCGGCCACCACTTTGAAGACCAGCGCCGAAAGCGGCTCATCGACGTCAGCACGTCGTATCTCCTCCTCGCCAGTCATCGGGTTGATCCCCTTCACCGGAGGAATATCCAGGGGCGAAGGCAGGTAATCCACGATGGCATCCAGCACCGGCTGGACTCCCTTGTTCTTCAAGGCACTGCCGCACAAAACGGGAACCACCTCGTTGGCGATCGTCGCTTTTCTGAGGGCAGCTTTTATCTCCTCAGAAGAAATTTCCTCGCCCCCTTCGAGGTACTTCTCCATGAGCTCGTCGTCCAGGTCGGCGAGCTTTTCCAGCAGCTGCTCCCGAAGCTTCTCCACATCCTCTTCGAGTTCGGCCGGCACAGGCTTTATCTCCGGCTTGGCGCCGAGTTCATCGGTGAAGTAATACGCCTTCCGATCGATGACATCCACCATGCCGACGAAATTGCTTTCGCTCCCTATCGGCACCTGCACGGGAACCGGGTTTGCTCTGAGCCTGTTCCTTATCATGTCAAGGGTACGGTAGAAATCCGCCCCAACCCTGTCCATCTTGTTCACGAAGGCGATCCTCGGGACATGGTAACGGTCGGCCTGCCGCCAGACGGTTTCGGATTGCGGCTCCACTCCTGCCACTGCATCGAACACGACGACGCCTCCATCCAGCACGCGCAGGCTCCGCTGAACCTCAGCCGTGAAATCGATGTGTCCAGGGGTGTCGATGATGTTGATCTGGTACCCGCGCCACTCGCAGGAAATGGAAGCCGAGACGATGGTGATACCTCGCTCCCTTTCCTGATCCATGAAATCGGTCACCGTGGTGCCTTCGTCGACGTTCCCAAGCCGATACGTCTTTCCCGTGTAGAACAGGATACGCTCGGTGGTGGTCGTCTTGCCCGCGTCTATGTGGGCTATGATTCCAATGTTCCTGAGCAACTTCAAATCTTTTGCCATATTGCCTTCATTCTCTCCCAACGATCTACTCACATCTCCGACCGGAGTCACGGCGCAAAAACACACAACAAAGGCGCAGCCCGCTGCGACAAGTCCAACCAGCACGCTGCGCCCATCACCGCTATATCAATGGACGGAGACAAGCTTATGCAATCACCACCTGTAGTGGGCGAATGCCCTGTTGGCCTCCGCCATCCTGTGGGTATCCTCACGCTGCTTGATGGTAGCCCCGGTATTGTTGGCAGCGTCCATCAGCTCACCCGCCAGCTTCTGGGCCATTCCACGACCGGAGCGTTTTCTGGCGTTGGTAACGAGCCACCTGATGGCGAGAGTAAGCCCTCTGCGTTCGGACACTTCCACAGGCACCTGATAGCTCGCCCCGCCGACACGCCGAGAGCGAACCTCCAGAAGCGGAGTGGCGTTCTTTATCGCCTGCTGGAAGACTTCCAGCGGATCCTTCTTGGTTTTCTGAGCTATGATATCGAGCGCATCGTACATGATGCGCTGGGCAACGCTTTTCTTGCCTTTCATCATCAGCCGATTGATGAACCTGGCAACCAGCACGCTGTTGTACTTCGGATCCGGTTCTATCTGTCTTATTTCTGCCCTTTTCCTTCGCGGCATTCCATTACTCCTTAAATCGATGAACTTGTATCAACCAAACTGATTCCGATCCAGTATCAGACCACGCCCTTGACTTTCTTGGTGCCGTATTTGGACCTACCCCTCTTCCTGTCCTCCACACCCGTGGCATCCAGGGCGCCACGAACGATGTGGTATCTCACGCCAGGCAAATCCTTCACACGGCCTCCCCTCACCAAAACCACCGAGTGCTCCTGAAGTGAATGCCCTTCTCCCGGAATGTAAGCAGTTACCTCGATCCCGTTCGAAAGTCGCACACGGGCGATCTTCCGCAATGCGGAGTTGGGTTTCTTAGGCGTCGTTGTCTTGACCGCCGTGCACACACCTCGCTTCTGCGGAGACCCCTTCGGCAGACGATGGGTCTTACCGGTCAGAGCGTTGTAAGCGTACTGCAGCGCAGGCGCTTTTTCCTTTTTCTTTACCGGCTTCCTACCTTTTCTAACCAGCTGATTTATAGTCGGCATTACCCCTCCTATACGCGTTATTGCACAAGGAACGAATCCCTTTCCTGTTCAACAGCTACATAGTCTAACATTCAGCCACACGATGGTCAAATTTCAGAATGCGTAACTCAGAGCGCAACCAACTGCAACCCGGCAACTCCTCAGCGAGCCGATCGCACAAACCAAACATACGTGCTAAAATTGAAAAGCGCATTCTCGAGCGATTCACCAGAGGGAGAAATGGCTTTCAAAGTCATGAGTTTCAACATAAGATTCGGTCTCGCCAAAGATGGGCCGCATTCGTGGAAGAATCGGAAGGAATTGGTGGTCGAATACATCCGAAAACCACTGCCGGACCTGATCGGGCTTCAGGAAGCTCTGGACTTCCAGCTGGATTTCCTGAGGAAGGCCCTTGACGAATATAACATCGACGGGAACCGAGGGGACGAGGATGGAGTCTGGCGCAATTGCTGCGCCCTTCTCTACCTGCCTCGGAAATGGAAGCTGCTGGAAACGCACACCTTTTGGCTTAGCGAGACACCCGAGGTATCAAGCAAGTCATGGGGAAGTCTCTGGCCCAGGCGATGCACCGCAGGCAAATACGAAGAGCTTTCTTCGGGAAAAATTCTGTGGCATTTCAACACACACCTGGATTTCGGGGAACCCGCACAGGTCAACGGAGCCGCCGTGATACTGAGGAAAGTCAAGCAACTGGCAGGCTCTGACCCCGTGGTGCTCACCGGAGATTTCAACACCTTCCCAAAGTCCCGGGTATGGAACCTGCTGACAGGCAAGGCAGAAATCGACGGAATCACCGGCAGGTTCAAGGATTCCTGGTACGAGGCCAACGGAGAGAAACCGGCACCAACCTACCACGGATTCGGGAAAGAACGGATGCCCGATAGGATCGACTGGATACTCTACAGCGGTCCCCTGATCGTGCACAGTTCCGACATCCTGATGCCTCCCCAAGGAGGGCCATATCCTTCCGACCACGCACCTATAGTGACGACTTTTGAATGGGCAGAGGATAAGCCATGAAGGGCAAAGAAACGAAATTGATCCTGGTACGACACGGCCAAAGCCTCGGGAACGCCGAGCAGTTCATGCAGGGCCAAATGGACACCCCGCTGACCGAACTGGGCAGGGCGCAAGCGAGGGCTCTCGCAAAGCGGCTGAAAACATACGACATCACGGCAATATACACCAGCGATCTATCGAGGGCTCACGAGACGGCGAGGATCGTGGGAGCAGAACTCGGGATAGAACCCATCCCGGACCCAAGGTTGAGGGAAATAGACCTTGGAGGCTGGAGTGGATTGACCAGGGACGAGGTGATAGCCAGGTACCCGGAAGAGTGGAACCGGTGGAAGGAGGGCAAAGACATAGATCACGCCGGAGGGGAAAGTTTCTCCCAATTCTGGCTCCGGATACGTGAGGCGTTGAACGAGATAGTGGAAAAACATCGGGGAGAAACCGTCCTGGTGGTAGCCCACGGTGGAGTAACCAGGATGGTGGCAAGCAAAGTTCTCGGATTGGGGTTCAGAGAAATGTTCACAGACCTCCCCCCGATGATAAACACCGGTATTACAGAAATCCTGGTGAAAGGAGACTCCATCGAGTTGCTTTCCCTGTCGGACACAGCCCACCTCGAAGAGGAAAAGATCGTAGGGAGAACCACAAGCTGGTGGATCGGGAAGAAACGAAAGACCGAATAGCGTCATTTGCAATCTCCGGACAAAGTATTGTAAAATCACAGTGTGCTACACGAACTCATCGGTATTCAGTGATGCTGGAGGAACACCGTGGAAAGCGAAAAAGATCCCAAGCAACTGTCTTTCCTTCTCGGCAGCATCGAACCTGACGACAAGAGAAAGTCCCAACAGAGCGTAGCAACACTACCGGAGCTTACAGGAGATTCGCCCCTCTCCGTAGCGCTAGCCCATTTCGGCATGTACATGCACCGAAAAGGGTTCACCAGGAACACCATGAAAGCCTTCAACAGCGATCTCAACATTCTCGGGAGATACCTTGGAAAGGACATCAGGATTTCGGAGATATCGACGGAAAAGCTGCTGCAATTCATCGAATACCTGCGAACCGGCAGGGGAAAACCGGCCAGCGAGAAAAGCATATCCCGCCGCATCACCACGATGAAGGTTTTCTTCTCCTGGCTCAAAGAATCGAAGGTGATACAAAACGACCCTGCGGAACCGCTGGTATACCACCGGGTACAGGTTCCACTGCCGCAGGTGCTCTCGGACAAAGAGGTCAGGCAGCTCGTCGAGATCGCAAGGGACCTTGCCATAGGCAGACCCGACCTGCCGTGGAAGCGCAAACCGGACACGAGGCCGTACTTGCTGCTAACTCTGCTGCTGTACACCGGGATAAAGAAAGGAGAATGCATGAGGATACGTCTGGACGACATCGACAGGTCGGAGGAACCTTCCGTGCTCATACGATACGACTCTCCACGTTTCCAGCACAAGACGAGAAGGCTTCTTCTGCCTCAGCACTTCATCCCGGTGCTCGAGCAATACATCGAACAGTACAACCCAACGGAGTATCTATTCACCTGCACGGCAAGGAATCTGGAGTACAACCTCAAGGACCTGGGAGAAATCGCCGGGATCAAAAAGAAGGTTTCGTTCGAAATGCTCAGATGGACCTTTGCCGTGAGGGCGTACAGATATGGAACTCCGCCCGAACAACTGAAAGAGAAGCTCGGAATTTCCGACGTGACGTGGAACGAAGTGTTCCCGAAGATAAAGAAGCTGGCGAGCCCGGCGATATGATTCCTTGATCACACTCGAACTGCAAAGGCCACGCGAGGTGGATTCATGCTTTACGACAACTTCGACATCCGCATCCTTTCCGCCGGCGAAAAAGGGAAGTACACCATCGAAGCAAACTTCGGCCCGCTCGGGAGAGCAGTAGAACCTCTGGAGGAATTATCCTCGGACCGCGGGTTTGCAGACTTAAACGAAAAAATCGCCAGCGGCAGGCTGCTCTCCAAATCCGGAAGCGATTTCATGCTCCTTGGCGAGAAGCTGTTCCGGGCATTGTTCAAAGGAAACGTGTATTACCTCTGGCTCCAGGCCAGCAGCAGAACAGAAGCGTCGGAAGACAAAGGCATCAGAATACGCCTCTCCATAGATCCCCCGGAGATGGCTTCGCTACCATGGGAATTCCTGTTCAACCCCGAGCGGAAGAAATTCCTCGCCGCCGACCCTTCCACTTTGCTCGTCAGATTCCTCGACCAGAGCACCTTCCCACCGATCGCCCCTTTAACGGTGTGGCCTTCCATCCAGATGCTGGTGGTGATACCTGGCGGCACCGGATTGGACGTGGAAAGAGAAAAGGACCTCATACTGGATGCGGTCGAGCTCCTTCCAGAAGGAACGCTCAACGTCGAATTCCTGGATGGGGAAGTCACGCTGGAACGATTGGGGGACGCAATAACCAGCAAGGAAGTGCACATCCTCCATTACATAGGACATGGCTCGTTCGACAAAGGCCGGCAGGAAGCGTTCCTCTACTTCAACGAAAAAGATGGCGGAGAGTGGGTTGCCACCACCCAGCTCAAACATCTGTTACTGGCACAGGACGATCTCAGGCTGGTGGTGCTGAACGCCTGCCAGAGCGCCGAAGTCTCTTCCGCCAAAGCGTTCGTAGGGATGGCTCCCGCGCTGGTGGCAGCAGGGATACCGGCTGTTGTGGCAATGCAATACCCGATATTGGACAGGGACGCAGTATCCTTTGCGAGGAATTTCTACCGATCCCTCTGCAGCGGGGAATCGGTGGGACAGGTGGACGTAGCTGTGACCCTTGCAAGGAACAGGCTGCTTGCATACTACCCCGGAAGCAGAGGCTTCGCCACGCCGGTGATCTACGTGAGGGCCGAATGGGGAACCCTGTTCACTTTGCCCAGCAACGGAAGCATAAAACGGGGGCCGGATAAGAGCGAAAAAGTCGACAAAAGCTCCAGGTACCGGTTCTACACCACAGGGATGCTCGAAGACGAACTGAAAAGCCTGAAGAAAAGGTTGGAAATCGTCCAGAGGAACCTGCAGGTCTACCTCCAAAGGCGGGATTTGATGGGATTGGACACCCCGCCTTACGTCCTCACGGAAATCCAGCGGCTGGAAGAGGAAAAAGCCTCAATCCAGGAGGAGATCCAAGAAGTGGCAGCCATGCTGGAAAAGAAGAAAACCGACGACGGTCGATCGGATTGAATCGACCGCTCCCGATCCTGCCCGCCCCCTTTGACACCCACCAGACGGCGTAATATAATTGAAGCGTCTCATAAAAATAATCGAGAGTACGTGAGGTTGTAAAATGGCCGTTAGAGAGATTGTCCTGATAGGACACCCAGTGCTTAGAGCAAAGGCAAAAAGGATACGCACCGTAGACGACGGGGTGAAGTCCCTCGCCGAGGACATGATAGAAACGATGCGGTCGGCGCATGGAATTGGACTCGCAGCACCGCAGATCAATGTTTCGAGACAGCTCATCGTGGTGGAATTACCCGAAGAATACAAAGACGTGGAGCCACTCAGCGGGAAACCGCTGGTTTTCATCAACCCGGAGATCATCAAATCGAGCAAGGAAGAAGTGGCCGGCGAAGAAGGTTGTCTTTCGATCCCTGGGTACGTGGGTGAAGTATGGCGCTCCAAATGGATCGTCGTGCGGGCAATGGACCTGAACGGGAAACAATTCCGGCTCAAGGCAAAAGACCTGCTTGCCCGGGTCATCCAGCACGAAATAGATCACCTGCACGGAGTGTTGTTCATAGACAGGATCGAAAGCCCGGACAAGCTGTGGAAAATAGAAGGCGAAGGCAAAACGGAACGGGAGGAAGTGCTCGAGAACATCATCTCAGCGTGACACCCTGCGACATCCAAAACCACCGGAAGCAATTCCATCGCAAGCCTCCGGTTTTTGAACTCTGGGAGGGAAAATGGAAGGAAACAAGAGCATCGTGGTCATAGGCTTACTCGCCATGTTCCTCGTCTGGTTGCTGCTCATAGGGCTCATAGCAGGCGTGTTCATAGTCCCGAAAATCGCCAGACACCCCGTTGCGGAACGGACGGCAGCGGTATCACCTTCCGCCACACGCGCCCCACGGCTCTCCCCAACCCCGAAGGGACTGAGAGCAGCGACACCAACGCCATCTCCCACATCCCGACCGAAAGCAGGACGATACCCGATGCCGACCACCGCTCCGGAAAAACCCGTCCCTTCCAGCATTCGAAGCATGGAGGAAGCCTTCAGGAAAATCTACGAAGAAGATGCCCCTTCGGTCGTACACATAATCGTGAAAGAAAAGGGGCGGGGAGAATTCAACACTCCCGAACTCCCGTTGCCGACGCCGGAACTCCCGTGGCCGACCCCCGAGATCCCTCTGCCCACCCCGAGCCCATATTCGTACGCAGAAGGTTCCGGGTTCGTCCTGGACAAAGAAGGACACATCGTCACGAACTACCATGTCGTGGGCGATGCTGTAAAAGTCACCGTCATCTTCTTCGACAAAACCGAGGTGCAGGCGAAAATAGTAGGAACCGACCCACATAGCGATATTGCAGTGATAAAAGTGAACCCGCACAAAGTGCACCTGAAACCACTTCCCCTGGGAGATTCAGATAGGCTCCAGGTTGGCGACCTCGTGGCCACCCTCGGGAATCCGTTCGGGGAAACATGGACGATGACCCACGGCATCATCAGTGCCCTGGGAAGAACGGAAAAATCCGGTAACACACCTTTCTCGATACCAAAGATGATCCAGACCGATGCTCCGATAAATCCAGGAAACTCTGGAGGTCCTTTGCTCGATATCTACGGCAGAGCCATCGGAATAAACACCATGATAATCTCCCCGATCAGGGCCAGCGCCGGCGTGGGATTCGCAATCCCCATCAACCTGGTCAAGAAGGTAGTGCCAGAGCTCATAACCAAAGGCACTTACGATTATGCCTGGGTTGGCATCTCTGGGATGACGGTATCCGCCGAGCAATTGAGGGCAATGGGGTTGCCCGAGAACGTCAAAGGAGCCATAGTGATAGAAGTGGTGCCGGACAGCCCCGCCGACAAGGCAGGCCTGAAAGGAAGCCACAAAGAGGAATTCGAAGGGGACGAAATAGAAGTAGGGGGCGATATCATCGTGGCGATCGATGGACACAAGATCGAGACCATGGACGACCTCATCGAGTACATCGCCCAGGAGAAGCGCCCTGGGGATAAAGCCGTTTTCACGGTGATAAGGAACGGTAAGAAGAAGCACATAACCCTAACCCTCGGGAAGCGCCCAAGGACGCTGGAACAGAAATGAGCGACAGGAAAAACTCCCTGCTTTCTTGCAGGGAGTTTTCTTTTCGTAGCGACCTGTAAACAGCCAACCTACCATGCCCTGGAAATTATCCCGCCCCCAAGACAAACATCTCCCTGGTAGAACACCGCTGCCTGACCTGGGGTGATCCCCCTCAACTTCTCCCTGAACCGGATTTCGACCCTGTTGCCGGGCTTCGGCAGCAGTTCGGCAGGCCTTGGCTCAGCCCTGTACCTGATCTTCACCTGAACTTCGATGCTACCCGAAGGAGGACTCCCGAAAATCCAGTTCACATCTTCTGCTTCGAGGCTCTGCCTGCCGAGCTCATCCCTCGTACCGACAACCAATCGGTTGCGTTCCCTGTCCATCTCCACCACATAAAGCGGCTCGATGGATTGAACTTCGATGCCGTGCCGCTGACCGATGGTGTAGAAAGCCAATCCCCGATGCCTGCCCAGAATCCTGCCCCTGGTATCGACTATCTCCCCGGGCTCGATCCTGCCAGCCGCGTGGCGCAGCAAGAACCCACGGTAATCCCCATCGGCAGCGAAGCACAAATCCTGACTCTCGGGCTTCTCGGCCACGGGGAGACCCAGCTCCCTGGCCTTTGCCCGTATCTCCTCCTTCTCGTAAGAGCCCAAAGGGAAAAGCGTATGGGAGAGCCGAAATTGATCCATCGTATAGAGCACATACGATTGATCCTTTCTCGAATCCACACCCTTGAGCAGAAGATATGTCCCATCCTCGCCGCGGACGATCCTTGCGTAGTGACCGGTGGCAACGTAATCCGCCCCATGCCTCAAAGCGTACTCCAGAAGAAAACCGAATCTGATCTCCCTGTTGCAAACCAGGCAGGGATTCGGCGTGCGACCGGAAACATAGGAGTCGATGAAATATTCGACGACCTTCCTCCTGAAAAGTTCCTCCACGTCGAGGACACGGAAAGGCACGCCCAGAACCCGGGAGACCTCGGCGGCATCGTTCTGAGCTTCGAGGCTGCAGCACGCGTTGAATCTCGCTCCGGATTCGGCCCAGAGGTGCAGCATTATCCCTTCGACCTGATATCCGGCTTCCACAAGCAATGCAGCGGCGACGGAGCTATCCACTCCGCCGCTCATCCCCACGACGACTTTCTCCTTCATGCAACGTCACCAATGCAATGCACTTTCAGCCTTTCCCTGACTCCTTCAGCTCCGTCACGGCAGTCCTGGACTTGACGAACTCCTTCCACCGATCGTCCATTCCGTTCTCCGTGACTCCATAGTAGACGTGAATCCTACCTTCCCTGTCCCTGTGGGCAAGGTCGTACCGGATCTTCTTCGCCCTCTCTTCGGCCCGGATGAACCCTATGTCACCCTGCCATTCGATGTCGAGCTCTTCGAACGGCCTATCGGCTTCGTACTGAGCCAGAGCGTACTGCCACAGGCGCTTGGCGGAAGATTTGGTGACGTTGTGCACCATGTTGCCGTTTCTCAGGTCCCGTACAGTGTAATACAGCCTCCCTTTCCGCTCTTCCCGAGCCATGATCTCCACTCCATCCGAAGGGGGAGGAGTATCGAATTCGACCGCCTCGGCCTCTCGAGCAGGGGAGCGGGTCTCCGAACCGACATCCACGGCAGGTTGCGGCGTGTGCATACTCTCCGATGCTCGAGCAATTTCCCTGACGAACTCCAGAATTTCGTCCCGGTTGGCCAACCTCGTTTCCCTACCCTTGCGCAGGAAAATGTGCCCGCCATCGAGCGTATAGGGCTTTTCGGAACCCTCCGGAACCTTAATGGAAACGATGGCATACCCCTGGCTCTCCACGGCGCTCATTTCCACATGCAAGGTCGGGAAAATTCGGTTCTTCACCTCCCGTTTGATGGCAGAGATCAGAGATTCGGGCTTGTGCACGCCGCGAGGAGGAACGTGCGGATCTCCGCTCACACCGACGTAGATCGTCCCGCCTCTGGTATTGGCAAAAGCAACCACATCCGAAAGCACAGCGTGCATCCCACCACCGTAAAACGAAGCGTCCTCGTGAAAAGAAGTGGTCGAATTCGGGCCGCTCAGCCTCGCCGTCCAGACCTTGTCTCCCGGCTTGCGGCGCTTCCTGCTCGGGCGTGTGCGGGAGAAATCGTCCCCTTCCAAAAGCTCCTTGATGGCGGCAAAAGTCGGCTCCGGGAGCAGCATGTCGGTAGCTCTGTCTCCAATTCCAAGCCGATCCTTCCTCTTGGCGCTCTTCTGCAACCGATGAGCATCGGAGCCCTGGATGCAATGCATCCGTCTGGGATACTGGGGTTTGCTCCCGTCGAAGAATCTGGCCGTGGAGCGGGAACTCCTGCTTTCGAGATCGGTAACTTCCAGCGCGTGAAGGTTCGGGTCCTGAGTATACGCAATCTTGGTCTGGCCTCCAAAGGAGACTCCTGCAAGCGCAACTCCGTGCGTGGAATTGGCGTGGGCTGCTATGACCAACCCGCCGGCCTCCCGAATCTTCCGATAGGCGGTCAAGACATCGGTGGTGGCTCCGACCTCGGTCGATCCGCTGTCCAGCATCTCCATCGGGATGTTCAGGGAGATGAGCAGGAATTCGAGCTCCCGCACCGATGTTTCCGGAGGGAAGATCCCCAGGATGTGAAATCCCAGCGTCGCCGTGAATTCGAACCCCGGGAGGACCAAAATCTTGTCTCCGAGCCTCCGGTATTCGTCCAGCAGACGCTTCTCCGAAGGCCTGATGCGATTGTGCCGCTCCAACCACTCAAGCCTTTTTATCTCGTCCCGCAGATGCGCCACTCCGGCAACGGTGTTGTGATCCGTTATCGCAACGATATCCAGACCCTTCGCCTCGGCAGCATAGAGCCAATCCAGAAATGTGGTGCCGGGCTCCTCCCAATCGGAGCTCGCCGGCGTATGAAGATGCAGGTCCACCTTGTACCATTGCATCTTCGGCTTCTTGTTCTTTCTTTTGGTTACCACAAAATAAAATTTCCTCCTTTGCTAATGGGAAAAGGCCTATCAAGACCCTTTCATCTCACGATCCCGAATCCCCGGGATCGTTTCCTTTGCCCCCGGAGCTTTTCTTCTTCGGCTTCGAGGCGGGCGGAGGTTCGAGTGCGGCATCCAGAACCTCACTCACCCACTCCACGAAAATGAACTTCATCCTCTGTCTGACCTCTTCCGGCACATCCTCCAGATCGGCTTCGTTCTTCTTGGGAAGTATGACCGTCTTTATACCGGCGCGATCCGCGGCCAAAATCTTCTCCTTAATCCCTCCAACCGGCAGGACCCTGCCGCGAAGGGTAATCTCGCCGGTCATCGCGACGTCGGGCTTCACCTTTCTCCCGGTAAAGAGGGACGCCAGCGCAGTCGCCATCGTAACCCCGGCGGAAGGGCCGTCTTTCGGGATGGCTCCCGCAGGTATGTGAAGGTGTATATCGTTCTTCTTGAATTCTTCCGGCGGGATTCCAAGCTCCTTTGCATGCGACCTCACATAGCTGAGAGCCGCCTGAGCCGATTCTTTCATCACGTCTCCCAATTGTCCGGTCACGAGGAAACCCTTGTTCCCGGGCATCTTGGTAGCTTCGATGAAGAGGATATCGCCGCCGGAAGCAGTCCATGCAAGCCCGGTAGCCACTCCAGGGATGTTGACCCGTTCCGCCACGTCGGAGAAATACTTGGGCTTGCCCAGGTACTTCTGCACGTCGTCCGCGTCCACGACATATTTCTTTTTCTCGCCGGAAGCTATTTTGACCGCCACCTTACGGCAGATGCTCCCAATTTGCCGCTCGAGGTTTCTGACTCCGGCTTCCCTGGTGTATTCCCGGATGATTCGATGTATGGCGTCGTCGGTGAACTCTATCTCCTCCGGCAGCAGGCCGTTTTCCTTGATTTGCCTGGGAATCAGGTAGCCTTTGGCTATGTGAAGCTTTTCCCCATCGGTGTAACCGGAAAGCTGGATTATCTCCATCCTGTCCCTCAGCGGCGCAGGTATGGGATCGAGCCAGTTGGCCGTGGTAATGAACAGCACCTGGGAAAGGTCGAACGGTACATCCAGGTAGTGATCCCGGAATTCGTAGTTCTGTTCCGGATCCAGCACCTCCAACAGCGCCGACGAAGGATCTCCCCTGAAGTCCCGGCCGAGTTTGTCCACCTCGTCGAGCATGAAGACCGGGTTCTTGGTACCGACGCGCCTTATCCCCTGGATAATGCGTCCCGGCATAGCTCCCACGTAGGTTCTCCGGAAGCCGCGTATCTCCGCTTCGTCCCTCACCCCTCCCAGGGACATTCGAATGAATTTACGTCCCATGGCTCTGGCGATGGATCTGCCAAGGGAAGTCTTACCAACCCCAGGAGGCCCCACGAAGCAAAGTATCACCCCCTCTCGCTCCCTTCTTATGAGGTCACGATGCTCTCCGGCTTCACGCTCCAGCAACTCTTTCCTCTCCTGCCTCAGTTTCCTTACCGCAAGGAATTCGAGGATGCGTTCTTTGATCTTCTCCAGGTCGTAGTGATCCTCGTCCAGAACCTGCCGTGCGTGATCTATGTCGAGGTTGTCTTCGGTGCTCTTGTTCCAGGGCAGGCTGGTCATCCACTCGAGGTAGGTACGTATTACGGAGTACTCCGCCGACTGGGGAGGCATTTTCTTCATCCGCTCCAGCTCCCGAAGGGCCTCTTTCTTCGCCTCCTCGGGCATTCCGGATTCGGCTATCTTGCTTTCGTACTCCTTGATTTCTATAGTCTGCTCGTCCTCTTCCCCCAGCTCCCTCCTGATGGCCTTTAGCTGCTCCCGGAGGAAGAACTCCTTCTGCATTTTCTCCATTTCGCTCTGTGCTTCACTTTGGATCTTCCTCCCGAGCTCCAAAACCTCGATCTCTCTGTTCAGGATCGAAGTCAGCTTCTTCATCTTCTCTTTGGTGCTGTCCAGCTCCAGTATCTGCTGAGCCTCTTCCAGCTCCATTTTCACAGAAGCAGCAATAAGATACACCAAATGGAGAGGACTTTCCGTATTGATGGCTGCCATCTCCATCTCTTCTGGGATGTTGGGAGACAGAGAAATCAGCTTCCGGAAAAGCTCCAGCAGATTCCTCTGGAGAGCCTCAGCCTCTATGTCGTCCTCGATCGTCTCCGGCGCCGGAGTGACCTTCGCCTTGAGGAACGGCTCGGTCTGGGTGTACGGGCCTATCTTGATCCTGCGTATGCCCTGTACGATTATCCTGATGGTCCCGTCCGGCGCTTTCAGGAGCTTGTGCACCATCACAGCGGTTCCAACGTCGTACACCTCCTCCGGCGTCGGTTCGTCCTTCTCCGGGACTTTGGATGACGCAACCCCTATTATCCTGTTCTCCAACGTTGCGTGGTCTATGAGCCTTATCGACCTCGGCTGACCGATCGTCAGCGGCAGCCACATCATCGGGTACACGACCACACCCCTTAGCGGAAGTATAGGCAACTCCTCCGGGATCTCAGGACCATTTCCTTCGTCTCTGGCCACCACGACCTGGACGGAATCATCCCTGTCAGGTTCCTCGTTCTCTCCAGCTCCAGCAGATTCATCGATCTTGCCGTTCATCATTTCCCCGAGAAGTCTTATGATTTCCTCGTCCCTGTATCCCATTTTGCACCTCGTCAGCATTGTCGTATCTATCGAAAAATCAATCCAATGAGCGAACGGGTATTCTCCTGGGCTTGCTCCTCTTCAGGAGCACTCTGAAAAACCCATCGCTGTAGCTCGTCTCTATGCTATCCACATCCACAGGCCACGGGAATTCGATTTCGCTCCTGAATTCTCCATAGTGTATTTCCATCTGCCTGTAGGAAAGTTTCTCGTCTGTGCCGTATCTGTGGCCGGTAATGACCAGAGTCCTATCCTGCACTATAAGATTGAACTCGCCGCCTGCCATACCTGCCACCTCCAGGATTATGACGGCACCGCCCTCTACTTCGTATACATCGGTAGGAGGATGCCACACAGGCCGGCTCCTCCCTTCTCCTCTCTCGAACCCTCCACCCATGAAAAACTCGAACAAGTCCCTTTGCGACATCTCCAAATACCTCCAAGTCCGGCCCGACGCTGATCGGAGCTATCCTTCGTAGAACGATTCTACCATGTAAAGTACATATTTTCAACAATCCATACTCGAGTCCCGGATG
>CAZEXY010000005.1:14845-34396 GCA_964516345.1 uncultured Anaerolineae bacterium | reverse complement strand
AAACAGACGAAATCGACAAGGAGGTATCGGGCTTATGGCAAGCATTCAAGCCGTGCAAGGAAGCATACAGCAAACAGAAACCGACCTCATCGTGGTAAACCTGTTCGAAGGTGTTACGTCTCCAGGCGGAGCGACCGGTGCCGTGGACAAAGCTCTCGGAGGTGCAATCTCGGAGGTCATCGATTCCGGAGATTTTCGCGGCAAGCGGCTGGAAACGGTACTTCTATACACCAGAGGATCGATACCGGCAAAACGCGTGCTGGTGGTCGGCCTCGGGGAAAGAGAGAAGTTCGATCTCCAGACCGTGAGAGAAGCTGCGGCCGTGGCTGCAGCCAGAGCACGAGACATAGGGATCAAGAGAATGGCAACGGTGGTGCATGGAGGCGGAGCCGGGAAGCTCGACTATGGAGAAGCAGCGGAGGCAACCGCTGAAGGGACTCTCCTGGGGCTGTACAGATTCGAGGCGGACAAAAAGGAAAAAGGAGAGGCAGAAAGAAAATCTCTGGACTCCATTTCGATAGTGGAGTTCGACAAAGGGAAGATTCCGGCTCTGACAGCAGCAATCTCCAGAGCGGAGGCGGTCTCCAAAGGAGTGTACCTCACCAGAAACCTTGTGAACCAGCCGGCCAACGTCGCCTCTCCTGCATACCTAGCAGGCGTGGCTCTCCAGATAGCCGAAAAGCACGAATCGGTTTCGGCCACGATTTACAGCCGCGAGGAGATGGCACAAATGGGGATGGGCGCTTTCCTTGCCGTAGCCCAGGGTTCGTACGACCCACCACAGTTCATCGTGCTGGAATACCGAGGAGCCGGGAAATCCGAAGCGCCGGTGGTGATCGTCGGCAAAGGGATTACTTTCGATACAGGCGGCATTTCCATCAAGCCGTCACAGGAGATGTGGAGGATGAAAACCGACATGGGCGGCGCCGCCGTGGTCATCGGCACGATAGAAGCTGCCGCTTCCCTAGGTCTCCCGGTCAACATCATCGGCCTGGTAGGTGCAACCTACAACATGCCGGACGGAAAGGCATACCGCCCCAGCGACGTGGTAAAGGCTATGAACGGCAAGACAATTGAGATAATCAGCACCGATGCCGAAGGACGCATGGTTCTGGCGGATCTACTTTCCTATGCATCCAAAAATTACAAACCGAGGTCCGTAATCGATCTGGCTACTCTCACCGGAGGGTGCGTGGTGGCGCTCGGCAAGGAGATAGCAGGGCTCTTCACTGAAGAGGACGAGCTGGCAGAAAGGCTCACCAAAGCTTCCGAATTCGCATCCGAGCCGATATGGCGCATGCCCATGTACGACAAGTACAAAGAGCTGATAAAGAGCGATTTCGCCGACGTGAAGAACAGCGGGGGAAGATGGGCTTCTGCCATAACGGCGGCGCTGTTCTTGAGGGAGTTCGCCGAAGGGTTGCCCTGGGCTCACCTGGATATAGCAGGCCCTGTATGGACGGACAATCCATCCCCCACAACGCCAAAAGGTGCCACCGGGTTCGGCGTCAGGCTGCTCCTGAAATTCATGGAAGAAATCTGACGACGCGGAGGCAGGCTTTCGCCCTGCCCTTTCCGGCAGGGAGTCGACTGGCACATCACGGGTAACTGCTTTTCCAGATCCAGAGGAAGACATGAATGTCACGAAGGAAACGATCGGCTACGCTTTGATAAGATTGTTCGGGGTAGCGGCTGTGATCGCCAACGCAGCCGCTGCCTACCTCCCGGAGGAGAAGGTCTGGGGGGTATGGCCGTACACGAGTTTGCATCCAATCGTTGGGTGGGCCCTTGGGGCAATCGCCATCGTCATCATCCTCCGCCCCCCGAACTTCGAGCGCATCGGGATCACGGTGCCAAGAGGAGTGTGTGCGGTCGCCGCCGCCTTCTCGCTTCCGCTGTTCTGGATAGCCAGAATACGCCACACTCACTGGGGAGATGCCTACCTGTTGCTCAAAGCCATCCCTCATCCGAAAGTGCATCTAACCTATACCTGGCAGGCTCCGTTCGATGTGTTCATACATGCCAAGCTGTGGGCGCTCGGGAACAGGCTGTGGGGATGGCCGGATCCGCTGCCCGTCTACCGAATCATCAGTATAGCCGTCGGGATAGCATTCGTCTACACCGCTTGTAAACTGGCCCTCGCGTGGGAGGAAAAGCCCGGAGCCCAGGCACTCCTGTTCCTCTTACTCTCCACCCTTGGAACGGTAGAGCTGTTCTTCGGATACATAGAGAATTACCCCGTCGCGGCTTTTGGAGTGACGGTGTATCTGTTCTTAGCCCTGATGGTGTTGAAAGGGAAGATGAAGCTCTACTGGCCGGCAACGGTTCTCGCAATTACACACGGATTCCACCCATCCACGATCGTCCTCGACCCGTCTCTGATCTACCTTGGGCTGATCTGGGCGAAAGGGAAAGGCACACGAGGCCTCTTCGACGCAGCAGTCCAGATAGCAGCTCCGATGCTCGTGGTGGGAAGCGGGGTTCTCGCCCTCATGACGGCAGGACATCACGGTCTGAGCTATCTCTTTGGAATAGACCGTCCGGGTGGAGGCGATGCCAAGATGTTCGTTCCCCTCCATCGTGTCACCACCAAATGGGAACATTACACGATGTTCTCCATAGGTCACCTGATAGACATGGTCAACGAGCAGCTTCTGACCGCTCCAATCCTGCTTCCTACAGTGATCACGTTGTGGATCGTCAAACCAAAGTCCATGCTCAAGAGCCGGGAGGCGAAGTTCTTCGCTTTGGCTACTTTCTTCTACCTGCTGCTGATCTGGACATGGAATCCGGATTACGGTGGGCGCAAAGACTGGGACCTGTTTTCCCTGGCAGCGATACCGCTGGCGTTTCTGACATGGTCCACGATGAAGGAATTCTTTTCCGGAGAATACAGGCTCAAAGCCGCCACTGCAATAGTCGCCGTACAGATCATACACACAGCAGCGTGGATCTACCAGAACGCCCACCCGTGGCCGCGCTAATCCCGTTTTCCGCGAACTCCTACGGCCCCGATCACCCCGGGGCCGCCGTGGCAATCCAGCACCTGCCCGAGCTCCCGGATGTCACATTCTTCGCGCGGGATTCCGACCGCCTGGGAGAGAAGATCGGCAGCCCAAGACGCCACTTCAGGCGCTCTGGAATGATAAATCCCTATCCGAACGAACGGACCTTTCTCGGCGAGGAGATCGATGAGTTTCCTCACAGCCTTCTTCCGGGACCTCACGTAAGCCACGAGCTCGAGCCTGCCTTCCCTCACTTCGAATATCGGCTTGATGGAGAAAGCCTTGCTCACCCTCTTCAACAGCGGCATGACCGCGGCTATACGTCCACCCCTCTGAATGTAATCCAGAGTATCCAGCATCAGAAAAGCGCTCGTCCGTTCCTTCAGGTCCTCTATCAGTCCGATCACTTCGTCCCTGCCAGCTCCGGAGGAAGCCAGCTTCGCTGCTTCCACAGCGATGTGCCGAATGGCATGGGAAATGAGCTCAGAATCGATCACGGCAACAGCATCCCCGAACTGCTCGGCCGCAGCCCACGCAGTCTCGTAAGTGCCGCTCAACTTGCTCGAAAGGCAAAGGCAGACCACCTCGTCGCCGCTCTCGACGATGCTTCGAAACACCTCAGTGAAAACGCCGGCCGAAGGAGTGGAAGTGCCCACCCTGCCTCCTGCTGCCTCCACCTTTGCCCAGAACTCCTCCTGAGACAGCTCCAGATCCCGGAACTCTTCGTTTCCTATCCTGATGACGAGCGGGACTATCTCTATCCCGAATCTCTCGGCCTCCTCCGGACTTACGTCCGTAGCCGAATCCACAACCACTCTTACAGACATCTTTCTCGATTCTCCTTGTGAAACGCCGTCACATCGTCAGCCGGGTTCGCTTCACGAGCGCCTGCCACTTTTCCCAACCCTCTGGATCTATGAACGCGTCGCTGACCTCCACAGGAAGATCCGGGTAAGGCCCGAACGATCCCAGGAACTCGAAATGAGGTGCACCTTTCAGGTCGGTGGAAGGGAGCAAAGCGTCTTCGTCAGGCGAGAACTCCACGAGACGATACCCTCGCCGGTTGCAAAGCTCCGCATCCAGAGTGGCATCCTCCCAGAGCCATCTGCCTTGTAGGTGAAGGACCGTCAACCCGTGGAAAGGCAGAACACCTCCCGGCATGTACGGTTCGTACCTCGTGCCGAGAAGCTTGTAATCCTTGAGATGCTGAAAGGCTATCTGCGCCGGGATGCCAGCAGCCCTCGCAAGAGCAGCGAACAGAACGGCCTTTTGCTGGCAGAACCCATCGCCTCTCTCGATGGTTTTCGACGCCTTCCAATCCTCCCTGCTTCTCAGAAGAGGGGCAAAATTGTACTTGATCTCGTCCCTGACGAAATAGAAAATCCTCCTGGATCTTTCCACCGGACCATCACAACCTTCGACAATCCCCTGGGCAGTGCTCCTGACCAAATCGCTATCCGAATCGATCACGTCCGTAGGAGCAAGGCACTCTTGCAAATCGCTGCACCCGCCTTCAGGCAGGGCAACTTCCATCGCTTTCTTCAACATACTTTTCTCCCCTCACACTAGGACCTTTCCCAAATCCTCGAGAGATCGAAACAGTCCATCAACGCCCTTCGCACCGAGCCGATCCACCGCTACCACAACGAGGACGTGGGGAGATTCTTTTCTGAAAGATATCCTCTGAACGGCCCCGGGGTGGTTCGAAACGAATCGGGATAGAGCCCTGACCACGGATTGATGGGATGTGCGTCCGTTCTTCAACACGGAAAGCCCATCCTTCATCTCCTCTTTCTCCCAATTCCCTTTCAACTTCGACAAAATACGCTTCCCGAGCCGGGATTTCTCACGCACGATTTCGACCTCTGTCCTGAGGGGTTTCTTGAGGGTAGCCTCTACGAGGAGCAGGTCTTCCTTCCGCTGGAACACGTACAGAACCCACAACGGAAGCACCTCCCTGGGGAGCATTGCAACCTGTATGAATATGGACCTAAACGGAGAAGGAGGTTTCGTGACTACGGCCTGGAATCCAGATGATTTCGCTTTCTCCCATTTCCCTTCGGAATTCGGGAAAGCCGATCTTGCCCATTCCCTGAACCTCGTCGCAAGCTGCATGTTCCTCTGGCTGCCCACCACGAAGTCGAGTACGAGCAGCAAGGACAAGGCCACGATTGCAACAACGGAAGGTCTGTGAAGGGAATTCAAGAGTTCGTTCATGAAACAATTGCTCCTTTGCAACCGGTTGCCGAAATGAGAGCGAGCATAAAGGCAATTCATGCTCAGTAGGGCGGGTGGGACTCGAACCCACACGGAGCCAAGCTCCAGCAGATTTTAAGTCTGCGGCGTCTGCCAATTTCGCCACCGCCCCCGGCGTGGTTAATTTTAACAAGCGAACGAGGTGATTGTCAACGTTGCCGCTCCGATCCGGATTGTTGTAACCGATTCGGGATTTCTATAGCCTGTATCCAGACCTCAATGTCAGAGTCCCGGAAGCAACGCCGCCGACATCCGGACTTCGGTTCTTCTCCGGCTTGCCCGCAGATAGAATCCAGAGTAGAATTTGCTACATAACGTGGGGTTCGATCCCAACTGCGAAGCCTGGGGAGCGATTTTCATGGTGCATGCGATTGCATGGTTGCTGTCAATTGAACTCGTCGGACTGCTCTCGGTGCCGCTATCGTGGCGCCTGTTCCGCAAACTCGAAGATGGAGGATACTCTCTCTCCAAACCTCTGGGCCTGCTGGTTTCCGGCTACGTCTTCTGGCTTGGCGCCTCCCTCCACTTCTGGAGCGCAAGAGGCGACGGCGTCACGATCGGTCTGGCAGCGATTTTCCTTGCCTCCGCGTGGACGCTCTGGAAGCGTGCGGAAGATTTCCTTTCCTGGCTCGAGCGGAACAGGAAGATCGTAATCACCGAAGAAGCGATCTTCCTGATCGCATTCTTGTCGTGGGCTCTGTTCAAAGCCTACAACCCGGCAATCGCCTACACGGAAAAGCCAATGGAGTTCGCTTTCCTGAACGGCATACTGCGCAGCCGATTCTTCCCACCGATCGACCCGTGGCTATCGGGCTATTCGATCAGCTACTACTACTTCGGCTACGTGATGCTCGCTTTTCTGACGAGGCTCTCCGGAGTTCCATCTTCCTACGCCTTCAACCTGGGACTTGCAACCTGGTTCGCCATGTCCGCCGTGGGCGCTTTCGGGATCACGTTCGATCTCCTTTCCCTGGGCACAGGGAAGCACGACCGACTCGACTGGATAGGTGGAGGATTATCGGCTTTCTTCCTGGTACTCATGGGAAACCTGGAAGCATCATTCGAGATGCTGCATTCCAAGGGGATTGGATCTCCGGGGTTCTACAAATGGCTCGATATAAAAGGGCTCGCGAACGCGCCGGTGTCCGGCAGGTGGGTCCCGACCGATAACTGGTGGTGGTGGCGGGCATCGAGGGTAGTCCACGATCGAAATTTGCTGGGGGGGAGCCTCGAGGTGATAGACGAATTTCCCCAGTTCAGCTTCCTCCTGGGAGACATGCACCCGCACGTGCTCGCCCTTCCGTTCGGTTTGCTCGCCCTTGGGATCGTGATGACGACCGCGATCCACCTATCCGACCAAATCGACCGGATGAGCAGGAAAGACATGCTTCTCGCCCCGGTCGAATCTTGGAGAGTGTTCGTTACGGCGCTGGTTCTGGGAGCCCTGGCTTTCTTGAACACGTGGGATTTTCCGATGTACTGGATGATCTTCGTGGTGTTCTTGTACATGCTGACGCGCTCACTCAACAAGACCATTTACATCGGGGGATCGGTTGGGGTTCTGGCCGTTTTGATTTACACGCCGTTCTACGCGGGATTCTCTTCTCAGGCAGGCGGCGTGCTCCCGAACCTGTTCTTTCCCACCAGATGGCAGCAGTACCTCGTCATGTGGCTGCCCCTGACTTTCGCGGCGCTCCTGTTCCTCGCCCCGATCTTCGGGAACACTCCGAAAGCAGTGAAACGCCTGCCGGAGATCATGTTGTATTCCGTCTCGATCCCTGTAGCAATCTGGTTGGTTTCGATACTCATCGCCCTCTCTGTACCTCCTCTCCGTTCGATGCTGAACAACCAGGCTGTGCTCTCCCAGGTAGGAACGCTTTCGGTTGGATCGGTTTTGTCGCTCACGGCCAGAACGAGACTCGCTCATCCCGTCACTTTCCTTCTGCTCGCCCTCATGGTCTCCGTAGCAGCAGCCCTGGCGCTGGAAGCAGACCTGGGGATGCCGGACAGCTTCGTCCTTACCCTGGCGTTCGTCGGATTCTTGTTGCAATTCGTGCCGGAATTCGCCTACCTGAAAGACTCCTTCGGAACCAGGATGAACACGATCTTCAAGTTCTACTTTCTATCCTGGGCTCTCCTTTCCATCGTTGGAGGGTACTCCGTGGTGAGATTCTGGAAGCAAACGCGCAGCGTTCCAGCAAAAGCGATAGAGCTCACTATCATCGGGATACTGGCGTTGGCCGGTTCGATTTACCCGACGATGGCAATCCCGAGCAAAGCCGGAGGATTCCGCGGTCAACCCACCCTGGACGGTCTGGCGTTTTTCCGAAAATCGAATCCATCGGATTACAAAGCAATATCGTGGCTCGAATCCCACGCCTGGGATACCCCAACCATCCTCGAAGCGACGGGAGGGTCGTACACGGAGGCGGCACGTGTCTCCGAGATAACAGGATTTCCAACGCTGCTCGGATGGGGAGGACACGAACTTCAGTGGCGTGGGAGCTACGAAATTCCGTCGATCAGGGAAAAAGCGATCGAAGAAATCTACTCCTCCGCAGCCGCCGCGAAACTGAGTTCGCTCCTGAAGGAATACGAAGTGGATTACGTCTACATAGGTCGTCTCGAGACCGACAAATATCACGTTTCCAGACAAAGGCTTGGAGTTTTCGACAAGGTCATGGAGAAAGTCTACGATGCAAACGGAGTCAGGATTTACCGACGAAAGCCGTGAAAACAGTGCGATCTGCTGGGCGCTGGCGGTCGTCTTCATGGCGATCCTGCTTAGATTCGTGAGGCTCGGCAGCGGATTCCTGCAACCGGAAGAATCAGCCCTGGCAGCGGCTTCGCTGAGCGTGGCGAAAGGCCAGGGAATAACACCGCTCGTTCCGTGGCCCGGGGATGCGCTGTTCTTCGGTCTGAACGCGCTGACTTTCTTCCTGGGAGCCGTAAGCAATTTCTGGGCGAGGTTCTGGCCTGCGCTGTTCGGCAGTGCAACCGTGGCTCTGCCGTTTCTGCTCCCGTCGAGCAATGAAAGGGAACGGCTGAGGAACCTGATCTTTGCGCTGTTGATGACGTTTTCCCCATCTTTCGTCTTCTGGTCGAGACACATAGACGGGAGCATGGGAGCCGCTTTCGGCGCACTGGCATTTCTCGTCTTCCTCATCAAAGGGGGCAGGCGCTACCGATACGCAGCCGGCATGGCCCTGGCGATTCTGTTGTTGAGCGGAAGAAGTGGGGTCATTTACCTCGTTTCGGCCGGGATAGTCGGCGCATGGCTGCTGAGCCAAAAAGAATACGAACATCTCCGTAAGGAGCTCTTCTCCGATTTGAAGCCTTTGATCCTGCCTGCCGTGGTGGTGTATGCCCTGGTTTCCACCTCAGGTTTTTCGTTCCTTCCCGGTTTTGGGATCGGCGCGAACGGCATAGCGACGTGGTTCCAGGAATTCTTCAAACCAGGGCAAATCACTTGGTGGTGGGCGGGACTGCATCTCGTCCTGGACGAACCGTTGATCATAGCAGCCGCAGCCATTGCCTTGTTCGACAAAGAAATCTGGGAATCCCCCAGACCTTCACTGCTGTTCTCGTGGTCGTTCATCGCGTTGATGCTGATGCTATGGCAGGTCGGGAGGTCGCCCGGGGACATCGTGGCAATCCTGCTACCGCTGGCCTGGATCGGCTCGGAATCGCTTTCCGGCGTGGTGGCATCCCCTGATTTCCGGAGCAAACTTTCGGACTGGTACTATTACATCCCGCTCCTCTCGACTGAGGTGGTGCTGTTCTTCTATCTCGGCATCACCCTTGCCATGTACACACAACTGAGGCAACCCGGAATGCTGCTGCTTTCCCTGGCAGGGGTTCTGATCCTGTGTTCGGTGGTCGTTTTTTCCTACACTTACGCAGGAATCCGAGGAGCGGTACAGGTGCTGCTGGCAAGCACCATGACCATGCTGTTCCTGTACTCCATCCACCTTGGTGTGGGGTTATCCATAGACCGGAATCCGCTGAGATACGAAGCCTACGTACCACGAGCCGTGAGCGCGGATTTCCAGGCTGTTCTGGATCAGGTCGAAGCCGAATCGTTCCACAAAGTCGGAGACGAGCACCTGATACCGATAGACGTGATAGGCGTCGAACCGCAGGTTCGATGGGTTTTGCTCTGGGCGCTCAGGGATTTCGACAACGCCAGATTCCTCGACGTCATTCCGGAGTCCCCGGCGAAGATAATCATAACGCCGGATTCCAAAGAATGGGGCAAGAAGCTCGGCGATTACTCCGGACAGGAAATCGCCGTCCTGGAGATATGGTCTCCCGCGGGGCTACGGGGTTCCCAACTGCTCAGATGGATTCAGCTCAGGGAACGCGGAAATCCGGACGCAGTCCTAAAGATCGCACTGTGGGTAAGTCATAGATAACACGGTTTCTCAAACGTTTCTGGAGGATTCGCATGGAGGAAGCACAAGAAAGAGGTCTTTTGGACAGGACGCTTTGCGGGCTCGAATGGTTCAACGTGGAGAAAGCGATTTACGCCGTCCTGATTCTGGTCGGAGCGGTGGCAAGGCTCTATCACCTCGGAGTGCGCGCCATGGCGCACGACGAAAGCCTGCACGCGATATTCTCCTGGTACCTCTACATCGGGCAGGGCTATCGCCACGACCCGATGATGCACGGGCCGCTCCTGTTCCATCTCACGGCGCTATCGTATTTCCTTTTCGGCGACAACGATTTCTCCGCCCGATTCATGGTGGCACTATTCGGGATCGTTCTCATCGGACTCATGTACCTGCTGCGCCGATGGATAGGAAGGCTCGGAGCGATCTTCGCAGCCGCACTGGTTACGGTATCCCCCTCACTGCTGTACTATTCCAGGTACATACGGCACGATATCCTTTCGATCTTCTGGGCATTGCTGCTGATATGGGCGGTATTCCGATACCTGGAAAGCGGAGAAAGCAAGCATCTGTACATGACATCAGCCTTCCTTTCGCTTCTGTTTACCACCAAGGAAGTTTCCTACATATACACGGCAATACTGTACTCCTTCCTGGTGATCCTGCTCGCAAGGGATTTTCTGCTTACCCACGAATGGAACGACAGGGTCCTGGACATCCTGTTTCTCATAGGGGCGCTGCTTCTGCCCCTTGCAACCGCTCTGGTGGTCAAACTCCTCGGATGGAACCCGCTGGATTACTCTTCCACCGGCATTACGAGGACGGGAATAACCCTGGGAATCATCCTCGCGATCTCCATGGTGATCGGATGGATGAAACTCAAAAGCAGGTGGTGGGGATCGGCAGCTTTGTTCTATGCGATATTCCTGGTCCTGTACACCACATTCTTCACCAACGGAAAAGGGATCGCCACTGGCATGGTAGGAGCACTCGGGTACTGGCTCAAGCAACAAGGGGTCAAGCGAGGTGCCCAACCCTGGTACTACTACATCCTGCTGGAAGTGCCGCTCTACGAATTCCTGCCGCTTGCATTGAGCCTTGGAGGAGCCATTGCATGGCTGAAGCGCGGTCCCAAGGCCAAAACAACCGATGCCATCGGCTCCGTCGGTTCGGATTTCGTGGCGTTTCTCGTCTACTGGGTGGCGCTGACTTTCGTTGCGTACTCATGGGCAGGTGAGAAAATGCCATGGCTCACCACACACTTTGCCTTCCCGATGGCCATACTCGGAGGGTGGTGGGCGGCATACGTAATCCAGGACACCGACTGGAGAAGCGTATGGAAAGGTGGGGGGTTATGGAGCCTGCTATCCATACCCGTGCTCGTGGTTGCGGTGGCAATGCTGATCTCCGTCCGTCCTTTTGCAGGACACACCATCTCCCAGCTCGACGCCACGGGCAGATGGCTGGCGGCAATGCTGGTCGGGATAGGAGCAGCGTATCTCACCTACATATCGATGAGACGTTTCGCAGGCCCGGTTCGATGGCAACTGTTCTTCATCGCCGCCGTCTCCTTCGTCGGATTGTTCTACATTCGGACGAGCTGGACGGCGAATTTCGTAAACGATCAGAACGTGAAGGAATTCCTGGTATACGCTCACGGGACGCCGGACATCAAGCTGGTGTTCCGGGAAATCGACGACATATCGCGCAGGACCGTCGGAGGAAGGCAGATCAAAGTTGCATACGACGACGATTCCACCTGGCCGCTGGAATGGTACTTCCGACTCTACCCGAACAAAATCTACTACGGAGACAATCCAACGGCGGAGACGTTCAAAGGCGTGCCGGTGGTGATCGTAGGACCAAAGAACTACGCCAAGGCCGAACCGCTGCTGAAGAACTACCACAAGTACACCTACAGGCTCATCTGGTGGCCCATAGAAAGCTACAAAGGCCTTACCTTGAAACGAATAGAGGAAGCGTTCACCAACAAAGAGAAAAGGAAAGCTTTGTGGAATGTGATATTCTACCGCAAGTACGATAAATCCCTCGCCGACTGGCCTTACGTCCACCTGTTCTACGTGTTCGAGCGCAAGGATCTGGTGGACAGCATCTGGAGGCTCAACACTCCACCGGAACCGAAAACGGAGGACATATATTCCAAACTCCACAAGGATATCCCGCTGGCCGGGCAATTCGGCGGAAGCGGAATCCTGAACCGCCCAAGGGACGTCTGGGTCGACAAAGACGGAAGAGTGTACGTGGCCGACTCTGGAGATAGCCAGGTGGTGGTGTTCGACAAATCAGGGAAAGAGATCGAAAGATGGGGAAAGCGGGGCAACGGAAAAGGCGACTTCCTGGAACCGTGGGGGATAGCGGTGGACGACGGCAAAATCTATGTATCCGACACATGGAATCACCGGATTCAGGTATTCTCCGGCAAAGGAAAATTCCTTTTCTCCTGGGGGACTTTCGCCTCCACCGGCGGCAAGCTAATCGACCCGGGAGTGTTCTGGGGACCTCGCGACATCGCCATCGACCGAGCCGGCAACATATACGTCAGCGATACCGGCAACAAGCGAATACAGGAATTCACACCCGACGGGAAGTTCGTAGCCATGTGGGGAGGGTTCGGGAGCGATAAAGGGAAATTCGACGAGCCCGTCGGGCTTGCCATAGACGCCAAAGGCAACATCTACGTGGCCGACACATGGAACCAACGGATACAAAAATTCTCCCCCAACCACGAATTCCTGCTCAGCTGGGACGTGCCGGTCTGGGAAAGCAAGTCGGTAGTGTACAAACCTTACATCGCCGTGGACGGAAACGATCGTGTCTTCGTGACCGATCCGGAAAACGCACGCGTGCTGGTCTTCACTTCCGATGGGAAACTGCTGTACACGTTCGGCGGGCCGGATACACTGGCCCTGCCCAACGGGATAGCGATCGGACCGAACGGTAAAATCTACGTGGCAGACGCCAACAATGACCGAATCGCCATATTCCAGGTGAAGTGACCGCGATCCACGCACCAAGGTCCTATGGCCGAAGGAGGTTTCTATGGAAAGCAACGTAGGGGTAAGCGAAGTCGGCCTGTTCGTGCAGGAAGCCGACGGGAAGACGCTTCTGTTCGTCCACGGTTTTCCCTTGAGCCACGCCATGTGGAGATTCCAAATGGAAACGTTCGGACGGGAATACCGGGCGATAGCTCCGGACCTACGGGGACTGGGCGATAGCTACGTTCCGGAACCCTACACCTGCTATAGCATGGAAACGTACGCCACCGATCTGAAGAACCTGCTCGACCGCCTTAGAGTGAAAAAAGCCGTGTTGATTGGGCTGTCCATGGGTGGGTACATAGCCTTTGCGTTCCTCCGTCTCTTCCCGGAAAGGGTGCGGGCTCTGGTGCTGGCCGATACCAGAGCCGAAGCCGATTCGCCGGAAGGGATAGAGGCAAGGATGAAAGGTATAGAATCGGTCAAAGCCCAGGGACCTTCTGCACTGGTGGAGGGAATGATCCCGAAGCTGTTCGCTCCCGCGACTCTGGAAAAGAATCCCTGGCTCGTTCAAGAAGTGCGAGCCATGATGGAACGCCAGAACTCCACAGGAGTGATGGGAGCTCTGTGGGCAATGGCACATCGGCCGGATTCACGTCCAGATCTCCCCAACATAGAGATTCCGACCCTGGTGATGGTCGGGGAGGAAGACGTTCTAACGCCACCAGGCATGGCCAGGGAAATGGCCGATTCGATCCCGGGAGCAAGGCTAACCGTGATCCCCGGAGCCGGGCACATGTCCCCGATGGAAGCTCCCGAGGCGTTCAACGAAGCGCTCATGGATTTCCTGAGCGGCCTTTCATGAACCGAACGAAGCCTCTCCAAGAGGGGAAATGAAGAATGGAGGAACGCCGCATTCTGGGGAAGAAAACGTCATGGTGGGCAGGAGCAATACTGCTCCTGCTGACCCTTTCCCTCTACCTGTGGACGCTCGACGACGGCCTGGAAATGCGGGAACTCAAGGGCGGCGACCTCATAACCCACCAGTATGCGCAGGTACAGGGGAGGTTCTCCAACGCACCCGGATACCCTCTCTACACGATGGGAGGGTGGGTCTGGTTCCACGGATGGAGAACCGTGCTCGGGAACGCCAGCAACCCCGTGAGGATACTATCGTCCTACTCGACCTTGTGGGCAATCCTATCCCTCCTGCTACTTTACACCCTCGCTCTGAGGCTCACTAAGGAATGGAAAATCTCGTTCCTCGTGACCGCATTCTACGCAGTCACGTATTTCTTCTGGTACTACGCGGTCACCACGGAGGAGTACTCCAGCGCGGTGGCTCAAACGCTGCTTTTCGTCTGGCTGCTGTGGAAATGGGACGAGAAAATCGACGAAGGGGATGAAAAAAGCGCCGATAGATACGTCTACTGGATTGCCCTCCTGACCGGGGTTGGACTGGCCCACATAGTCACCGTGCTCTTCATCGTGCCCGGAATCGTCTGGTACATGCTCACCCGCAAGCCGGAATACCTGAAAAGATACGGATTCCTGGCAAAAGTCGTGGGAATTTTCCTGTTGCCGCTCCTGAGCTACACTTACGTATACGTCCGTGGCGCACAACATCCGGAGTGGCGCGGCGTGGGACATTGGAATTCCACGTGGCAATGGTTCTGGAGCTTCGTCAGCACCCAGCAGGGAAGGGCCGAAATGGCCCGGGGATACAGGATCTTTCCGATCTTCACCCGCGAATTCCCCTCGATAATCTGGAACGAATTGACGCCTGTAGTGCTCCTGGGTGGGTTGATCGGCTTGCTGATGATGAGGAAGCGGGACGCCGTGTGCTGTTACGCGACCCTGGTCATCTATTTCTTCTTCTGCTACATCGACCGTTTCGGAAACTGGTTCCAGGTGATCATGCCCGCATACCCACTGATCGTGTTGGGTTTCGGCGTCCTTGCCGCCAAAGCGTATCGATGGGAACCGGGGCGCAAGTGGGCAGGAATCCTCCCAAAGGTCGGAGTGATCCTGCTTCTTGCTGCTCTCGTAGGATACCGGGGTCTGAAGAGCTACCCCAGGGCGGATTGCTCCAACCGTCCGGCGGACAACGCCTTCGACAAAGGCTGGCTCATACTTTCGGACGATCCGGCCCCCAAGGCCGCCATAGCAGGTACCGAAGACGAATTCCTTTCGCTCGAGTACGTGACCCAGATATGGGGGTGGCGCAAAGACGTGCGCCCGGTTTCGCCGGACGAAATGAAACGGCTGTGGAAAAAGGACGACGGCACGCCCCTCTACGTCACTTCCGACGCTGCAGGGTACATAGGGGAGGTAATCCCAGGGGCGAAGTTCGACGGCGCCGGGATAATTCTGGTCGCACTGGAGCACAGCCGACGGCACTCGCTGCCGGACGGAGCGATGCCAGCAAGGAGGTATCTCGGAGACGGCATGGCGCTCGCGGGGTGGCAGATCAGATCTCCGGCTCGCCTGCCGGAACACGCACGCCTGCCGAAGCCAGCGAAGGTGCGGCGCATCTCTCTTTACCTGAAAGCAAAGAGCAAACCAAAACGAAACTGGTCGCTATCCTTTCGCGCCGTGGAAAAGGGAAAGGAACTCTGTCAGTGCGACCACCAGAACCCGGCCCTGGGCACAGTTCCGACCTCTTCCATCCACGAAGGAGAACTGGTGCGAGACGATTTCCCCATACTCGCTTCCGGTGCGGACTCCTGGCGGCTGATTCTCTACAGACCGCTGGGGAAGGGGAAGTACGAGAACCTTTCGATCCTCTCATACCCGATTCGTAAATAGAACGCACCTGACCAGCCCCGGGCAGGCGATGGCAGTGTCCTCGCCTGCCCACGAAAGAACCCCGATCCACTGGGCTTCTACGACCTTGTGATGCTTTGCCCCAGTGCGAAAAACCTCACGCCTCCAGGATGCCTCTGACCATGGAAGCATATTCCTCCGCTATCTCCTTTGCCCTTTCCTCGCTTCCACCTTCCGCGCTCACCTGAATGGTCGGATTGTCCGGATCAGGTCTTATCAAAGCCCATTCTCGCTCCCCCAGAAAGACTTTGATGCCGTCTATTTCAGATCTGGGATACTGTTCGGTGAAACGCCGGATCTGCAACATCACCTTGCCCTTCAGTTCCCACGGGCAATGGATGGTTTCCGACGCCATGAAGAAAGGAGGCACCCGCCGCACGAGTTCGCTCAAGGGAAGCTGCTCATCGGACATAAGCTCCAGCAGCTTCACACTCATGAACAAAGCATCCGGAGCAGGTTGGAAACAACCGCAAACGAAACTGCCCTCCCCATCTACTCCAAGGGATCCCTCCCTTTCGTTTACCTCGAGTACCAGAGCTCTGATATCCTGTGGCGTGCGCACCACATACCCACCCAGTTCCTTCGCTATCTCCTCGAACACAGAAGAGAGCGTGACGGGCACGACTATCGTGCTCCCGGGGGAACGACGAAGTGCCAGCATAGCCATAGTTGCGCCCAAAAGCTGGTTGGGCACAACGCGCCCCGTTTCGTCGGACATGAAAAGCTTCTCGCCGCTCACGTCGAAGCGTATCCCTATCGCATTGTCGAGCGCCTGGACGATTTTCCCCATCTGCTGAAGCTCTGCGTTGAACACGTCTTCGAGTATGGCTATCTTCCTGGGATCCACATACGCATTCAGAGGGATGTTCTCCACGCCTATGCGATCCAGAATCTGCGGCATCACCAGGGAGACGACGGAATGCGCATAATCGACCACGAGCCGCCTTCCGGCGTTCTTCACCGAAGAAAAATCCACCTGCCCCAGGAATCCCTCCCGGTAGGTTTCGATCACGTCCGACGCATAGGAGATCAGCCCGATGTCGTCCAGATACGCCCTGCGGAAATCCTCCCGGAAGAAGACCCTCTCCACCTGCCTCCTATCCTGCGGCCCGAGATCGATCCCGCTCTCGTCGAAGAATTTTATGTCCACAACGCGCTGATCGAAGGGGGAAAGCCGCACGTGTACACCTCCCCTGGCCGTGCTGAAATTGGTGTAATACCTCGCAACCGGAATCGGCATAGACCGGAGGTCGAGCACGTTTACCCCGCCCGAAGGAAGACCGGATATCACGGCCCGCTTCAGCATCCTGGAGCTTGGATGCGGATCACGATTGATGGTCACCACGCTTCCCTTGGGTAAGATCGAAGCGAAAGCAGCACCCAGCTTGGCGGCAAATTCCGGCGTCAGATCCACATTCACCATTCCCGTGACGCCGAACCTGCTGAACAGCCCTTTGCGCCTCCGCTGGCTCCACACGATGCTTTCACGAACCTCGGCCCCGTTTTCTATCTCCTTCCGAGGCCATATCTTCACCCCGGAGTATATGACCGCCCCACTCCCCACGACGGTGTTGTCTCCGACCACGGACGCGTCCATGAGGTGAGCGTTTGGCTTCACCACCACCTGACGCCCGATGATCGAGCCGTGAAGGTGCACACCTTCCCCTATGTACGCCATCCTCCACACGATGCTTCGCTCGATGCTGGCGTAATTGTCCACGATCGCCCCGTCCCTGATGACCGATGGCCCGTGTATCTCCACCCCGGCTTTGATCTTCACATCGTTCCCGAGGTAAATCGGGCCGTACAGTCGAGCATCTGGGGCGATCTCCACGTTCTCTCCGGCCCAGATCTCATCCCCAAGCCTTATGCCAGGCTTCGGCAGGGAAAGCTTCCCGTACAGGTAATCCGTGTTGGCCCTCAGGTATTCCCTGAGATCCCCCACATCGCACCAGTAACCATCGGCCACATAGCCGTAAACAGGCGCTCCCTCCTCCAGCAATTTAGGGAAGATGTCGGCGCTGAAATCCGACGGAGAATCGGAGGGAATTTCACCCAGAACTTCCGCAGAGAGAACATAAATTCCGGTGTTCACGGTATCGGAAAGAACGCTCCTCCATTCGGGTTTCTCCTGAAACCTGACGACCCTGTTCCCTTCGTCGAGAACCACCACTCCGTAATCGAGCGGCACCGGCACCCTGTAGAGCACGATGGTCGCCAAAGCGCCTTTCTCCCGATGGAATTCGATCGCTTTCCTGAGGTCGAAATCGGTGAGGGCATCCCCGCTTATGACGAGGAACTGCTCCTCTTCGATGTTCGGCGCAGCGAGCTTCACACTTCCGGCAGTGCCCATGGGACGATCTTCCACAGAGTAACGGATCGAGACCCCGCTGTTCTCCCCATCGCCGAAATATCCACGAACCGCCTCCGGGAAGTAGTGGAGCGTTATGACGACCTCATCGAACCCGTTGCTCCTGAGAAGGTCGAGGATATGAGCCAACACAGGCTTGTGGACGATCGGCACCATCGGCTTCGGCCGGTTCACCGTCAGAGGGCGGAGTCTAGTCCCTGCCCCGCCTGCCATGATCACGGCTTCCATCTCATGCTCCTCCCGGGTGCTCGCCGATTCGTCGAGAAAGGGCGGCGATACTCACTCCAGCATGCCGGAAGCGTATATTTCCGGCTTGAGCACCCCTACGTACGGAAGGTTCCTGTAGATTTCCCCGAAGTCGAGGCCGTATCCAACCACGAACTTGTTCGGTATCTCGAACCCAACGTAGTCCACCACCACCGGAACCTTGCGCCGCTCCCTCTTGTCCAACAGAGTGGCAACCCTCAGGGAAGCGGGATTCCTTTCCCTCAGCATCCTCATCAAGTAAGAAAGGGTGATGCCCGTGTCTATGATGTCCTCCACTATGAGCACATGCTTCCCGGTGACAGGCATGTCCAGGTCTTTCAAGATCTTGACCACTCCTGTGCTCTCGGTAACCCTGCCGTAACTGGAAGTCGCCATGAAATCTATCACATGAGGCACAGTGATATGCCTCATCAAATCGCTCAGGAAGACCACACTCCCTTTGAGCACCGCTACCAGCATCAATTCGATATCTTCGTAGTCTGCGCTGATCTCGGCGCCCATCTCCTCCACGCGCTTTGCCAACGATTCCTGATCAATGAGTACCTCGGCAACGTCTTTTTCGAGGATGTTCGTCATTTCGATATCGCCTCTCTTTCTCCTGTGGCAAGCCGATTCTACCATCAGAAAGAATCGGCCAGGTTCATTGCAAAAGCCGGTAAGCTCTCCCACTCATCCGATGAGCCAACGACCGTCCTGAATCACCACCTCACCATCCAGGATCAACGTAGGGGCAGGCTGCACGAAATCCTCGTGCAGGTCTGCTTCCACAGAACCACCCATGTGTATGTCGTCCCCGATGGCTATGTGCACGGTGCCTTTTATCTTTTCCGCCTCCAACACGTTGTCCGGCCTTTTCGCATTGGGGTTGGTTCCGATCCCGAGTTCGGCCAAGTTGCGGCGGGATTTGTACGGCTGCTCCTGGCTTCCTACCTGGAGCAAAGCCCTGAAGTGATCCCCGACGGCTCCCCCACCTCTGAGCTCCACAACCTCGCCCTTCTCGAAGATGAGCACCATCTCCTCGGTAAGGCCAGGATACCAACCCGCCTGCACCACCAGGACGCCTTCTCCAGTTCCTTCCACAGGCACTATGTAAGCCTCTCCGGCAGGAAGATTGCCAAACCTTGCATCGGTATCGTAGAGTCCATCGTCCACGTGGGCTGCTCTACCGGCGATGCTGAACCTCAAATCCGTCCCGGCTGGAGTCCTGACTTCCACCTTGCTCGATGCGGTGAGCCGATCGGCAAAGAGATGGCAATCTCTGGACACCTGCAGATAATCCACCGCCATTGGGCCGCCTTCCTCCAGCATCCTCGCCGTGAAACCTGGCATGCTGGCTATCCTCGCCCCCGCTTTTGTCGCGTTCAGGCGGGCGTTGGTGTGAGATAGAGAGTAAGTGGTGATCGCAAGGATCACCTGGGGCTTCCTCATCAAAGCCGCCG
>CAZEXY010000005.1:10641-14745 GCA_964516345.1 uncultured Anaerolineae bacterium | reverse complement strand
AGAGAGTAAGTGGTGATCGCAAGGATCACCTGGGGCTTCCTCATCAAAGCCGCCGTGCTTCCATCCGGCTCCTTGCCATGACTGCCAGTCGCCGGGAAGGGATGGAACGTCACAGGGTTGTCGGGGAACCGCTCTGCAGCGATCTCCGCCACCAATTTGGCAAGCATAGCCCGCTCCGTAACGTCGATTATCCATGCATCGGGCTCCAGATTCCACTGCTTGGTCGTAGGGATATCGGTGACCACCAGCAGCGGCTCTCCGGGCTTTATACCCATGTTCACCTTCAACATGTTTTCGACACCAAAGACGATTTTCTCCTTTTCAGGCCACGCCATCTGCACCTCCACGATGTAGACTTATTGTAAGCAAAAGCATGATACCGGTCTACCTTGTTCCAGACTGGATCATCCTCTGCAATTCCTCGAATGAAATCGTCGGCACGCCTATCCTGCGCGCTTTGTCCAGCTTGCTTCCGGGCGATTCGCCCACCACGAGGTAACTGGTCTTCCTGCTAACGGAATCCGTAACCTTTCCTCCATGCTCCTCTATCAGCTCTTTGACCTGCGATCTCGGCAGTGGAAGGGTTCCGGTAATCACGAAAGTCAGACCTTCGAGCGGCTTCTCGGATTCCGCTTCTTCGGTTTTACCCTCCTCCATGCGCTCCATGCGGACTCCGGCTTTCTTCAGCTTCTCGATCACCCTTCGATTCGGTTCCCGAGAGAACCAATCGACTATGCTCTTTGCAATCTTAGGGCCTATCCCCGGGATTTCCTGGAGTTCCTCCTCCGAAGCACTCATCAAAGCCTCGATGGAGCGATACCTCTCGGCCAGGATTTTTGCGACTTCCTCCCCGACGAATTTTATTCCGAGGGCGTTTATGAGCCTCCACAGCGGCCGGTCTTTGCTCGCCTCGATTGCGGAAAGCAGGTTGTTGACCTTCTTTTCTCCAAACCCTTCGAGCTCCAACAACTTACCGGCGTCCAGGTAGTACAGATCGGCGACGTCGTGCACCAGTCCTTTCTTCACGAAAAGGTCGGCCTGCTTTTCTCCAAGCCCTTCTATGTCCATAGCGCCTCGGGAGGCAAAATGCTCGATCTTCCTGGCAAGCTGGGCCGGGCACGCCGCGTTTATGCAGTAATAAGCCACTTCTCCCTCCGGCCTCACCACCGGCTCGCCGCAAACGGGACACCTCTTCGGCATCTCGAAGATCTTCTCTTCTCCGGTTCTCGCCTCCTTGACCGGCCTTACCACCTGCGGGATGACCTCACCGGCGCGCACCACCACGACGAGATCGCCTATGCGGATGTCCTTCTCCTTGATGTAATCGTAGTTGTGAAGCGTGGCCTTGCTGACCGTAACTCCGCCTATCTTCACCGGCTCGAGCACGGCGTAAGGGGTCAGCACTCCGGTGCGGCCGACGTTGACCCGGATGTCCAGAAGCCTCGTCACCTCTTCCTGGGTCTGATACTTGTAAGCCACAGCCCATCTGGGAGCGTTCCCCACGCTTCCGAGCTTCTGCTGGATCGAAAAATCGTTGATCTTGATCACGAGTCCGTCTGCTTCGTAAGGGAGTTTCTCCTTCTCGGATTCCCATGCAACGCAATAAGCCGCCATTTCATCGAAATCGGTGAACAGCCGATTGAGCGGGTTCACCGGAAATCCAAGGGACTTCAGATACTCGAGCGCCTCCCACTGGGTGCGTATTTCGTGCCCTTCAACGATGACGACCTGGTACACCCATAGGCTTATCGGTCTGCTCGCAGTCACCTTTGGATCGAGCTGACGGATGGAACCTGCAGCGGCGTTCCTGGGATTTGCAAATGTGCGCTCACCTCGGGCTTCCTGCTCCCGATTGAGCTTCTCGAAATCCTCTTTGGAGATGTATGCCTCCCCCCTGACGACGAGCCTCGCAGGGGTTTCCACCCTGCCTTCCACAACGGGAACGCGCAACGGCAGCGATCTCACCGTGCGGAGGTTCGCCGTCACGTCCTCGCCGGTCACCCCGTCTCCCCTGGTTGCGCCAAGGGTGAACACACCGTTCTCGTAATGCAGAACCACCGTCAACCCGTCGATCTTCGGTTCCACCACGTACTCTATTTTCGAGATATCCTCAGGGGACAGCATGCGGTAGACCCTATCCCTCCACGCCCTGAGCTCCTCCTCACTGAAGACATCCTGCAGGCTCAACATCGGGACGGGATGCTGCACTTTTCGGAACTTCTCGGCAGGCTTTCCACCGACCCTCTGAGTTGGGGAATCCGGCGTAACCAGTTCAGGATACTGTTCTTCCAGCCTGCGAAGCTCTCGCATCAAGGCGTCGTATTCCTCGTCGCTGATCTCTGGAGCATCGAGCACGTAGTAGCGGTAGTTGTGGTAGTTGATGGCCCGTCGGAGAGCCTCTACACGTCTCCTGATTTCTTCGCTGACCATAATCGGTCCTCCTGAAAGGGTGTCGAACGAAGCCTATTCCGGCGAAAATGGCAACGAACAGATTTGCTCCTTAACAGTATAACTGTTAGAGGAATTTACCGCAACAGTATGCCAGCATTCACGATTCTATGACCTCGGCTCCAAAGCCCGATTCGTTGAGAAAGGGGTTTTGTGGTAAACTTCTTCAACAGACTGACCGAAGGGTTTGGAAACATCATGCCGAGAAGAGAAAAAATCGATGTGGCGATCGGGTTGGCGCTTGCTACGGGTGCATTTGCGATTTATCTCAGCACTCTCGCACCCACCGTGGCTACCATCTTCGACGATAGCCTCGAGTTCCAGGTGGTGCTTCCGTCCCTTGGCATCGCACATCCGACCGGATATCCGCTGTATACCATCATAGGCTGGATATTCACGCACATCGTTCCCGTTGGTGACATGGCGTACAGGGTCAATTTGTTCTCCGCCGTCGGAGCCGCCGTTGCAACCGGATTTCTCTACCTTGCTGCTCTGGAGCTCACAAACTGCCGAACCGCCAGCCTGGGCGCCGCAACGGCCTTAGCCGTTTCGCCTGTTTTCTGGTCTCAGGCCACGATAGCGGAAGTCTACTCCTGGCAGATGGCGCTTACGGCAGCATGGCTCTGGAGCGCATTCAGATGGGCCAAAGAGCCCAACGACTCCAGGAGATGGCTATCATGGCTCGCACTGACGACGGGATTGCTTCTGGCTCACCACAGGATGAGCGTCCTGCTGTTACCGTCCCTTGCATACTGGCTGTGGGTGCACAGGGAAAAGATAGGCAAGCCGTGGAAGCCGTTCGGGTACTTTCTGCTTCCGCTGGCAAGCTACCTTTACATTCCTCTGCGAGGCATGACGACCGGCTCTCTCGACGGGACTTACCGAAACACGCTGGAAGGGTTCCTCAGGTGGACTATGGCGAGCAACTACGGCGTCTTCTTCGAGAAGAACCCCTTCAACGTCCACTACACCCCCGCTTTCTTCGCCAGGCTGTGGGTGCATTCCTTTGGAGCGGCCGGGATAGCGTTTGGGCTGCTGGGCATCGTACTCCTATGGCAGAAGAGAGGAACGTGGATATTCCTCACGCTCGCATTGCTCCTGAATCTGGCGTTTGGGCTCACGTACAAAGTAGCAGACGTGCAGGTATTCTTCCTCCCATCGTTCCTTCTGTTCACCATGTTCATCGGGTATGGGCTGACCGTGTTCAAAGCTCTTCGGTGGAAAGCCGCTTCGACCCTGATCCCGCTGCTATTCCTCCTGCAACCGGCGCTGATCGCAAAAGCCGATTGGCACCAAATGGACAGGTCAGACTCCTGGCAGGTGTACGATTATGCCGTAGACGTGATGAGCCAGCCGATGCCGAAAGGCTCCGTGATAGTCGGACTGCTGGGCGAGAAAACGCTGTTCACCTACATGCAGAAATTCCACGGGCTCCGGAAAGACGTGGCAGTCTTCGCCCAAGACGACCCAAAGAGGCGGCTTTCGCTGGTCACCGATCTGGTGAACCAGAGAAAACATGTGTTCCTCACGAGGAAACTCGACGGAATTCAGGAACGATTCCCTCTGAGCTGCCTTGGACCTTTGATTCAAGTGCTGGAGCCGGGCACATCTCCGAATATCAGCGGCATGATCTCTTCGAGGAAGAAACTGCACCCG
>CAZEXY010000005.1:5003-10541 GCA_964516345.1 uncultured Anaerolineae bacterium | reverse complement strand
ACAGGCAACTACACCCCGATCATCGTGCTTTACAGAGCAAGGGACGCCAGAGAAATTGGCAGAATACAGCTTCCATCCGTTTACCTCGAACATTGATGCCTACTGGTGAAGAATGATCGCCGACCTGAAAGCTCTGTTGAAGAAGAAAGTGTTTTGGATAGCAGTTCTGCCGGTGCTCGTTCTCTCGGCATGGCTCAGGTTCACGCCGGTGAACTGGGATTACCTGCAACTACCACACCCGGACGAAAGGTACGTGGTGTGGGTGGCAGAAACGATAAAGCTTCCGCACAGCATCTCCGAATTCCTGGACCCGGACCGATCCCTCATGAACCCGTTCAGATGGCCTCCGGAAAAAGGGGAAACCACCGGGAAGGAGAGGGATTTCGCCTACGGACACTTCCCGCTTTACCTGTTCGCCTTCGCTCCCCGCATAGTCAAATGGCTGATCCCACACGTAGCCGGTCTCATGCCGGCAAGCTGGCGAAGCTACCTCCTATTCGTGGCTCCGCACCTCCCCGAACTGAGCTACATCCCACTGGTAGGCAGGCCCATCGTCGCGTTCTTCGATATGTGCTCCCTCCTGCTGGTCATCCTCACCGCCAGAAAGCTCTACGGAGACACTGCAGGGTGGCTCGCAGGGGCGTTCTACGGGCTTACGGTCATGCAAATCCAGCTATCCCATTTCGCCACCACCGATTTGATAATGACGTTCTGGATAACATGGACTATCTTCTGGAGCATCAAGAAGCTCGAAAGTAAAAGCTCCACGCCCTTGCTCCTTGCCGGAGCAGGGTACGGCCTCGCAGTAAGCTCCAAATTCAGCGCATCCATGCTGATCCTGCCGATCCTGACAACAGTCTGGCTCGCCCACAGGGAAGATGGGATTGCCGCCGTGGTGAAGGAAACTTTCACCACCCTTCTGGCAGCGGCTTTCACTTTCTCGATCACCAGCCCCTACGCCATACTGGACTACAAACACTACCTTTCGAACATCGCATACCAGGGTGCAATGGTAAGGGGAAGCATAGACCTCCCGTACACCAGACAGTACATCCATACGTTACCCTACTTCTATCAGGGAAAGCAGCTCGTCCTCTGGGGGATGGGAGTCGCCCTCGGGACGCTCTCACTGGCCGCATTCGGTGGACAGATATGGAAACTCTTCAGGAAAAAAGCCTCTCCGGCCGAGATCGTGATGCTGGCATGGACGATCCCAACGGCACTGGTGATCGGAAGCTTCCACGCAAAGTTCATGCGGTACATGGCCCCTCTGATTCCGATTCTATCGGTTTATGCCGCATGGCTCGCCGTGGAGGGGTGGAAGCAGACTTCGAAACGGAGTAAGCTCGCTTTGGGAGCGTGGGCGCTGGCAGTCATCGTCGTACTCTCGGGAACCATTACCTGGGCCATCGCTTTCCACAACATCTACCGCACCCCACACACGTGGGTTCAGGCATCCATCTGGATATACGAACACGTGCCGGCTGGAAGCACTATACTGAACGAGGAATGGGACGATTCGCTCCCACTTTCGCTTTCGGATTCCGGGATATCGATAAGGAAGCCGCAATACAACCAGCCATCGATACCCGCTTACGATGACGACACCTGGGAGAAACAGGAAAAGCTCATAAACCTGCTCAGAGAGGGAGATTACATTGCCATAGCCTCCCGCCGACTCTACAAGACCATTGGCAGACTGCCGGATCGCTACCCGATGATGAGCCGCTACTACCGTCTCCTGTTCGATGGAAAGCTCGGATACGAGAAAGTCGTGGAATTCCGGAATTATCCTCACATCGGGAAATTCGTGTTCCGCGACGACAACGCAGACGAAAGCTTCGTGGTGTACGACCATCCTCACCCTATCATTTTCAAGAAAACTATGGCGCTTTCGGAATCCGAGCTAAGGGACTTACTGACCCCGCCCGAGTGGCACAAAGGAGTCGTGTGGCTCGAGAAGATCAAGACGTCCTGGCGCTGGAACAGAATTGGAGAAAGATACCCTCCGGCGGCTGCGCTCACGTGGTGGCTCCTCGTGCTTCTGATGGGAATCAGCGCCTGGCCCGTGGCTTATACGCTGTTCCCGCACATGCGGGATAGGGGATGGGGTTTCTCCCGACTCCTGGGATGGATGACGATCGGGTACGGGAACTGGATAGCGGCGAACACGAAGTTCGTCGATAACAGCACCAAGCTGTTGATGGCAACATGGATCCTGCTCCTTCTTTTGAGTTGGCTGATATGGAAACGTAAGAAAGGAGAAATCCTGGAGTTTCTGAAGGACAAACGCAACCTGATCCTGACGGAAGAAGCCATCTGGGCCGGCTCTTTCATCCTGTTTCTGACATTACGCCTCATGAATCCGGATCTGTGGCAGCCGTGGTTCGGGGGAGAGAAATTCATGGAACTCGCATTCCTGCACGCCACGATACGCACCAAGCACTTTCCGCCGTACGATCCTTATTTTGCTTATGGCATTATGAACTACTACTATTACGGGCTTTACCTGGTGGGAGTTCTTTCCAGGTTAGGCGGGATTTTCCCGAGGGTTTCGTTCAACCTGGCGATCCCTACGCTCTTTGCTTCCACCACAACCTCCGTGTTCTCCCTTTCGTACACCCTGGCGTCGAGGAACAAAGGGCTTTCGGCAGGGATGTCCGTGCTGACAACCGCTTTCTGGGGAAATCTGGCAGGGGTCAAAGAACTGCTCGATGCAATCAAGAGAGCAAAGGCCGTTCACTCGTTCAGCATACCCTACAGCTACTGGAATCCGAGCAGGGTGATACCGTTCACCATCAACGAATTTCCTTTCTGGAGCTTCCTGTTTGCAGACCTGCACCCTCATCTGATAGCGATACCGTTCACCGTACTCTATCTGGCGCTCATGTGGGAATTCTGGGCCGGCGGCGCTTCTCCTTTCCTCTGGCTCACGGCAGGATTCACCCTGGGGCTGCTGGCCGCGAGCAACACATGGAATCTACCGCTCGCCGTCGGGTTCCTGATGCTGGTTCTGGGGATGAAAATCCTGCGCCGCGGCGCTATTTTCAGGACGGTCGTTGGAGCGATGGTAATCCTGGTCGTCGGCGGAGCCTCCTACCTCCCGTTCTTCATGGCTTATTCACCGGTCGGGAGCCACGGAATCGGGCTGGCTCCCTCCGGCAACCCTTTCGGGTACTGGATGCTGGTGTGGGGGCTTTTCGTCCTGATACTCTTCGGGTACCTGCTCGTCGTGTCGGGGGGAAAGGCCAAGCAGGCCTCCAGGTCACTGGCTTTCGTACTGATCTCCTTCACCTCGCTCGGCAGCGCATTGCTGCTTGTGAAGTCTGGTAGAAGCGTCGCCGCAATCCTGCTCTTCTCCTCCATTCTGCTTGCCTGGAGCATCCTTACCTTCAAGTCGCCCAGACGCACGTTCACCGGCGCACTGATGCTCGCCGCAATGCTCACTTTACTCGGGCTGGAGTTCTTCTACGTGAAGGACTTCCTCGATGGAGGACAATGGTACAGAATGAACACGTTGTTCAAATTCGGCATCCAGGCCTGGGTGCTGGCGGGCGTAGCCACGGGTGTCATGATAGGAGAAATCTGGAACGTGGCGTGCCGCGGAGTCAAGGTTCTCGTAGAGATTTCGATAGCACTTGGGCTGGTGTTCGTGATCATGGGTACCCCTTCCCGCATAGCCGACCGATTCCCCGGGAGACGTCCGCCAATAGGAACTCTGGATGGGATGGCATACATGTCCGTTGGGGAATATCGGTGGAGAGATCACACGATAAAACTGAAATACGACTACGAGGCCATAAACTGGCTATGGGATCACATTGCGGATACGCCGACCGAAGCCGAAGCGCCGCTCGATTACTACCGGGCAGGGGCGCTGCGGGTTTCTTCGTTCACGGGCTTCCCCACACTGCTGGGACAGCACGAACCGGAGCAGCGCAGCTGGAGCGAGGTGCTGCCACGCCGGGATGAAGCCAACGCCGTATTCTCGGGTGACGCCCAAACCGCATACGATGCCATAACCAACATGGGCGTACGACTCATCTACGAAGGAGAAATAGAAAGGATAGCCTACCCGAGAAGCGATTCGGCTTTCAGAAAACTGGTGAAAGAAGGGAAACTGGAAGTAGTCTATGAAAACCGCGGAGTGACCATCTACCGAACACGATAGCCGTAAAGACGAGAAGGTTGAGCCAATCTCGGCCTGTAGAAAATCTTGACATTCAGGAGGGAATCATGGAAGAAGTACGACCGCTAACGGAAAAATCGGTGATCGAGTACGTCAAGGGCAGCGATCTCTTTCGAACTGTTTTCGATGGAGCGGAGGACCTGAAGAGCTCGCAGATCACGGAAGGGAACGTAAACCTTCTCTTCAGGGTTTACAGCGAAAGCGATCCGGACAAGTCGGTGATCGTAAAGCAAGCTCTCCCTTATGCCTGGCGATATCCGGACTTCAAGATGCCCCTGGACAGATCGAGAATCGAATACGAAGTGCTGAAACTCGAAGGGAAGTACTGCCCGGAACACGTGCCTGAGATATACCTGTACGACCCAGACCGGCACGTGCTGGTCATAGAAGACCTGAACCATCATCTCGTGATGCGCGAAGGACTTATGCAGCGAAAACGATATCCGAACGTCGCGAAACACATCGGTACGTTCATGGCCCGCACGCTCTTCTACACCTCCGACCTGTATCTACCTTCCGGAGAGAAGAAAGCCATGCTGCCGAAATTCATCAACCCCGTACTTTGCAAAGTGCAGGAAGACCTGGTATTCACCCAACCGTACATCGACCACCCTAACAACCGCTGGACTCCGGGGCTCGACGAGCATGTGCGGCGCATCCATGCCAACGACGATTTGCGCAGCGAAATCTTCATGCTGAAGGAACTCTACATGACCCACGCGCAGGCCGTAATCCACAACGATCTGCACACCGGTTCCATCATGCTCAATGAAGAAGAGACAAAGGTGGTGGACCCGGAATTCGCGTTCTATGGCCCGATGGCTCACGACGTGGGCACTTACCTGGCGAACCTGGCTCTGAACTACGCAGCACAGGAGTATCACTCTCCGACGGAGGAAGAACGCTCGGAATACCGACGGTGGCTGGCAGACCTGATCCGTGAAACGTGGCAGGTGTTCGAAGAAGAATTCCTAAGGCTGTGGGAGGAAGATGGGAACGAAGATTGGCCTTCCGACGCCTTCAAACGCAAGTACATGCACCAGATGCTCCAGGACACGGCAGGCTTCGGCGCAGCCGAGATGATGCGTCGGTTGATAGGCCTCGCCCACGTACATGATTTCTGGACCATCGAAGACGAAGAAATCCGGGCCAGAGCGGAGAGCATCGGGCTCAACATTGCCGAATCTTGGATCAAGAACAGGAAATCGGTGGAGAAGATAGACGATCTCGTAGATATGGTGGTGGAAGCCAGGGCCGACTGATTGCTCGTCCCCACGCGGCCGTCAACCTCACCGCGAGCGAATGGAAAAGAGCAGCGGCTGTACGGAGGTGGGCGACGGCAATGCCGT
>CAZEXY010000005.1:0-4903 GCA_964516345.1 uncultured Anaerolineae bacterium | reverse complement strand
GCGGCGCTATTGACATCTCGGAAGTAGCGTGTTAAACTTCGATCGAACGAAAAAACAGACTTTTCCGGCTGATCGGTGCGGGAGAGAGCGCACCTTGCGCCGCCGAAGGGGCAAGCCGAATCCAAAAGGCGAATCTCTCAGGCAAAAGGACCGCACCGGGACGGATCTCTGGAAAGACGGGGCTCGCCGCCGAGGCTCCGCACCGATGGGGAAAACCTCCCAGGGAGGGAAACTCTCAGGTGAAAAGACAGAGAAAAGGGGAACGGATCACTGCACGTGGCTGTTCCCCTTTCTTCGTCAGGGAATAGAAGCAGAGGCGCAAAGGCGCAGGTGATTCGTTTTTTTCCCTTCCCTGCGGCTCTGTGTTTCCCAGAAGCCTACATTCGAAGCGTTGTTTTCGGCAACCGACGTATCTCGTTTCTATCACGAGGAGGTGATCTTATGGCACGAACCAGACTGTACGATACCCACATCAGCATGGGCGCCCGAATCACGGAATTCGGCGGATGGGAGATGCCCGTGCAGTACCCACCCGGACCGCTGGAGGAACATCGGGCGGTGCGGGAGGACGCAGGATTGTTCGACATCGCCCACATGGGACGGGTCAAGGTCACAGGGCCGGACGCCCTGGCGTACCTGCAACACCTGGTGACCTGGGACGTCTCCCGGATCTGCGTGGGACAATCCAGCTATTCCCTCCTGTGTTACCCGGACGGCGGATTCGTGGACGACATTTTCATCTACCACTACCCGGATTACTACCTGGTGGTGATCAACGCTTCCAACCGGAAGAAGGACATCAAATGGCTCCAGCTCCACACCCCCGGCTACAACGTCTCCGTCGATGACGTCTCCGAGGAACTCTACATGCTCGCCCTCCAGGGCCCCAAAGCCCAGGAGATCCTTCAGAAACTCACCGGCTACGATCTGGAGACGATCGGGTTCCACGAATGCACCGAAACCGAGGTCGCAGGAGTACCGACGCTGGTTTCCCGCACCGGGTACACCGGCGAGGACGGCTTCGAGCTGGTCTTCCCCAGCGAGAAAGCCGTGGAGATGTGGAACACCATCCTCGAAACCGGCAAGCCGTTCGGCCTGCTGCCGGCGGGGCTGGCGGCCAGGGATTCCCTGCGGTTCGAGGCCTGCCTGCCGCTCTACGGCCAGGAAATCCACGCCGAAACCAATCCCGTCAACGCACGGCTCACCTATTTCGTCCGGTTCGAGAAGGGGGATTTCATCGGCAAGGACGCCATCCTCAAGGTCAAGCTGGAAGGCGCAAAGGAGAAGCTGGTGGGGTTCGAGATGGTGGAAAGAGGCGTGCCGCGCCACGGATACGAAGTCGCCGACGCCGACGGCAATGTCATCGGCGAGGTGACCACCGGCATGTTCGCCCCCACCCTCAAGAAATTCCTCGGCATGGCCTACGTGCCGGCAGCGTACGCAAAGCTGGACACGGAATTCTACATCGTGATCCGGGGCAAAGCCCGCAAGGCGAAGGTCGTCAAGCGCCCGTTCTACAAACCACGGTACAAGAAATAGCCGACAGCCGCAAGCCGTAAGCCGTTGGCGGATGTCATCGGCTAACAGCTATCGGCTATCGGCTATCGGCTGCAGGGACACAGCCGACATTCTCACGGGTCGAGCACATGTAAGTAACACAATCAGAGGAGGTCAATTATGGGATACAAGTTCGACGAAAAAGCCAGGTACACCAAAACCCACGAGTGGGTTCGCATCGAAGGGGACGTGGCGGTGATGGGCGTCAGCGATTACGCCCAGGATTCCCTCTCCGACGTGGTATACGTGGACTTCCCCGGAGTCGGCGATCACTTCGGCAAAGGGGACGTGATCGCCACGGTGGAGTCCGTGAAGGCCGCGGAGGACGTCTACGCGCCCATCAGCGGCGAGGTGGTGGAACTGAACGAAGCTCTCAACGACAACCCGGAATGGGTCAACGAGGATCCGTACGGCAAAGGGTGGTTCCTCAAGCTCAAGCCGGACGACCTCTCCGAGCTCGACGAGCTAATGGATGCCGCCAGTTACGAGGCATTCGTCGCTGAGGAGGCGGAGAAAGGAGGGCACTGATGAGGGTGCCGTACATTCCACATACCGACGCCGAAAGGGAGGAGATGCTCCGAACCATCGGCGTCTCGAAGATCGAGGATCTGTTCGAAGCGGTGCCGGAGAAAGGGCGGTTCCCCAGGCTGAACCTGCCCCCCGGCCTCTCCGAAACGGAGGTTCTGACCGAGCTCATGGAGATGAGCGAGGCCAACGCCGACGCGGTGCACACCCCCATCTTCCTGGGCGCGGGGGCGTACTACCGCTACATTCCGGCGGTGGTGGACATGGTGATCAGCCGCTCGGAGTTCTACACCGCGTACACGCCCTACCAGCCGGAGATCTCCCAGGGCTGGCTCCAGGCGATGTTCGAGTACCAGAGCATGGTCTGCGACCTCACCGGCATGGAGGCGGCGAACATCTCCCATTACGACGGCGCAACCGCCCTGGCCGAAGCTGTGATCATGGCGCTGACCGTCGCCAGACGCCGCCGGAAGAAGATCGTCATCTCCCCGACGGTACATCCGCAGTACCGGGCCGTGGCCCGGACGTACACCCAGGGGATCGAAGGGGTGGAGTTCGTGGGGGACGATGCCCCGGAGTTCGATCCCGAGGCGCTGAAATCGCTCCTGGACAAGAACACGGCGGCTCTTATCGTCCAGAACCCCGACTTCCTGGGCGAGATCTCGTCGCCGAAGGAGATGCAGGCGCTGGCTGATGCAGCCCACGCCGTGGGCGCGCTCTTCGTGGTCGCGGTCGATCCGATAAGCCTGGGGATGCTGAAGCCCCCCGGCGAGTACGGGGCCGACATCGTCACGGCGGAAGGTCAGCCGCTGGGGAACCCGATGGGCTTCGGCGGGCCGTACCTGGGCGTCTTCGCCTTCCGGAAGAAATACGTCCACAAGAGCTCCGGCCGCATCGTCGGACAGACGGTGGACGCCGAGGGCAGGCGCGGGTTCGTGCTGACCCTGACCGCCAGGGAGCAGCACATCCGGCGGGAGAAAGCTTCCTCCAACATCTGCAGCAACCAGGCGCTCAACGCCCTCGCCGCCGCGGTCTACATGGCGACCATGGGGAAGCAGGGGATGCGGAGGGTTGCGGAGCTTTCGTACCACAAAGCCCACGAGCTCGCCAGGGCCATCGACGAACTGGACGGGTACAGCGTGGTCAACAGGAGGCCGTTCTTCGACGAGTTCGTGGTCGAAGTGCCGGGCGGCGACGTGGAATCTCTCAACCGCTACCTGCTGGAGGAACACGGCATCATCGGCGGCTACGACCTCGGCAGGGATTACGAGAACCTGAAAGGACACGTGCTCCTCTGCGCCACGGAGATGACCACCGCCGACGACATGGATGCGCTTCTGGCCGCGCTGGACGAGTACGCGCAGGAGGAGGTGGCAAAATGAGGGAATGGATCTGGAAGAAACGTGAAGAGCCGCTCCTCTACGAAACGAGCCGACCCGGCAGGACGGCGTTCACCCTGCCCGAGCTGGATGTGGAGCCGGGTCAGATGCTGGACGAGGAGTACCTGCGGGAAGATCTGCCGCTGCCGGAGCTTTCGGAGGTGGATGTGGTGCGGCATTACGTCCACCTGTCCCAGCTGAACTACGGCGTCGATCTGGGGCTCTACCCGCTGGGCTCCTGCACCATGAAGTACAACCCGAAGGTGAACGAGGTTGCCGCCAGGCTGCCGGGGTTCACGCAGGTTCACCCGCTGCAGGCCCCGGAGACGGTGCAGGGGGCGATGGAGCTGATGTACTATCTCCAGAAATATCTGGCGGAGATCACCGGCTTCGCCGCCACCACGTTGCAGCCTTCGGCGGGGGCGCACGGCGAGTTCACCGGCGTGCTGATGATGCGGAAATATCACCTCGACCGGGGCGACACCAAACGGAACAAGATGCTGATCCCGGATTCCGCCCACGGCACGAACCCTGCCTCCAGCGCCATGAGCGGGCTGATCGTGGTGGAGATCCCCAGCGACGAGCGGGGCAACGTGGATCTGGAGGCGCTGAAGACGGAGCTGGACGATACGGTGGTGGGCCTGATGCTGACGAACCCCAACACGCTGGGGCTGTTCGACGAGCACCTGGAGGAGCTGGTGGAGATGGTGCACGGCGTCGGCGGGCTCATGTACGGCGACGGTGCGAACCTGAACGCGCTGATGGGGATCGCCAAGCCGGGCGAGCTGGGGTTCGACGTGATGCACCTGAACCTGCACAAGACGTTCTCGACACCCCACGGCGGAGGCGGGCCCGGCTCCGGGCCGGTGGTGGCGTCGGAGGAGCTGGCTCCGTTCCTGCCCGGCCCCATCGTGGATCAGACGGACGATGGGTACGTCTGGAGGATGCCGGAGAAGAGCATCGGCCGGGTGAGGAGCTTCTGGGGGAATTTCCTGGTGCTGGTGAAGGCGTTCACGTACATTTCGATGCTGGGGCCTGAAGGTCTGCGCCAGGCCAGCGAGCATGCGGTGCTGAACGCGAACTATCTGCAATCGAAGGTGAAGAAAGTCTTCCCGCTGCCCCACGACCGGATCTGCATGCACGAGTTCGTGGTGGAGGGGCATCTGGAGGATGCGCCGGACGTCCACGCGCTGGACGTGGCGAAGCGGCTGATAGACTACGGCTTCCACCCGCCCACGAACTACTTCCCGCTCATCGTCCATGAGGCGCTGATGATCGAGCCTACGGAGACGGAGAGCAAGGAATCGCTGGATGCGTTTGCGGAGGCGATGGAGCGGATAGCGGAGGAAGCCAGGACGGATCCGGAGTTGCTCCACACCGCGCCGCACAACGCCCCGGTCCGCAGGCTGGACGAGGTGAAGGCCGCGAGGGATTTGATCCTG
>CAZEXY010000004.1:16948-51937 GCA_964516345.1 uncultured Anaerolineae bacterium | reverse complement strand
CCGAACACGCCGACCTATTGAACCGTTCGCTGAGAGACAAAACGCTGACGTGGGCCTGAGCAAATAAGAGGGTAGGCGGTGGCAGTGCCATCGCCTACCCTCAGCGGGCTTTATGTCCCAAACCGGCGCTACTCTGTGAGACCTTACCCTGCTTTTACAGCACTCAACATGCAAGTCGCCCCTACTGCAACATCATCCGCCGGATTGAGGAGGTTTGATGTCGAAGTTCTTGTTCACTTCCACCAAACCGCTGGACGACTTCAGCACCATCTCTTTCACCTGATCGGAAGTAACGCCCCACTCCTGTAGAGTCTGGTCGTCGAATCCCATATCGGCGGTATTGGTGGTCGACATTTCCATGCCGGAAACGAGGGCCACCCCGTCTTTGGTAACGCACCCAGAGCCACTGAACTTCTCTATCCTTGCAAAAGAGGTCCTCTCTTCGTCGGTAAATTCTTCAGGATATTTCTTGGAGAGAACCACGATGTCATGCTTGTCGAACTTGTAGACATCGCATTTGACAGGACCGAATTTCCTGGAGCCTTTCTTCAAGCTGTTTTCGGCATATATCTCCGACGGTCCGGCAGAAGAAAGCCCACCCATCGAATCGATTACCTCATCGATGGAAGAAACCGGCACATTCATCCACGGAGAGTCGTCTCCCATTTTCATCCAAGCCTGGCTTCCGATGGCTATGAGATGCATACCGTTGGCCCCTTCCGCTCCGATGCCGTCGGTCTTCATGTAGAACTCCACTTTCTTCTCCGGTCTGTTGACCACCGTCCTCATCATAGAAGCGTGGATTTTCTTCTCAGAACCATCCTTGAGCTTCAGGATGATGTCGAAGCTTGTTTCTGCCTTGTAGGAGTCGAATTTCTCCAGTACTTTCTTCATGGCTTCCTCAGAAGCCTCGACCTTCTTGAGATTGCCGGCCGCCTCCGTAGCTTTCGCAACGGGCTTCGCGGGCGTAGGGGTATCCACTTTCACCGGAGTGGCCGTGGGAGTATCGGTAGGTTTTACCTTCTCCACCACTTGTGTCCTGGTAGCAATCGCGGTTGCACCCGGTTTTTCTTCGTTCGAACTTCCCTTGCTCCCGCATGCGCTCAATACAGCCGCGATCGTAAGCACAAGAGCGAGAAGCAACACAAACCTTACTTTACTTTTCACAACATTTCCTCCCGAGATATTACTTCTTGACAGAAGTTCTTCATCCTAACACAGAACTCCCGTTAAAGCAAATCACAGAGCTCAAGGTATGGATCGAACAGACTCATAGTCCGATCGAGCCGTGCCATGAACCACACCTCTCTTGAGGACTCGCTCCGCCCGTTCACCTGTTCGTCGAGCCACCATCCGTTGACTCGCTACTTTTCCCCATACATCCACCTATCTATGCCGTCACCCGAAGTGACCCAGCCAACCCTGTGCCTGCTGTCCTCGACCCTCCACCAGATATATCCTTCCCTCATTATCGGGCCGCCGAGCACTTTCAACCTGTCCCCGGGAGGATGCTTTGCCATTATCGTCGCATCGGTGGAAGGCCTGGTTCTCATGGTGAGCCATTCTGCGCCCCTGGTATCCACCACAGCCCAGTGCCCCACCCGTATGGTCCTCGGGCGAGGCGTGGGCATCGGAGCGTTTGCAGGAACGAGCCATTTTCCCTCTCTATCCCCTTCCACCACCCATCCGACCAATCCGTAACCGTCATCGATCTGCCACCACGTGTATCCGTCCTTCTGAACCGGCCCCTGCAGGACTTTTACCAAAGCCCTCGGAGGAAGTCTGCCGATGCGATGAGAGTGAACCCCGGGGCTCTCCCTGACGTTGAGGATCTGAGATACCACCACCCGGGCTTTCTCGCCCTCCCTCAGGGAAGGAAGAGGGGTCGCCGTAGCCGTAGGGGGAGGCGGCGGTGGAGTAGGCGAAGGAGTCCACAAAGGACGAGCCGGCATGGTCGGCAGCACGGTGGGCGTAGGGGACGGGAAAGGCGCAGGGGTTGGAGTCGGCACGAGATTTCCGCATGCCATAGCCGGCAACAGGAACAGGATCAACAGCCACAATTTTTTCATGACGATACCCCCTCGTCGATAGCATCGCTTCGCAGCACCACCCTCACAGGGGCGCCATCGCCTTCCACCAGCTTCAACGGCAGACACAAAAGCTCGTAACTTCCCTCCGGAACGTCTCTCAAAACCAGGTTCTCCACGATTACAACGCCGTTCTCGAGCAGGATGTGATGCACGGCTCCAGTACCATCGTAAGGTTCTATCGAATACCCGTCGATCCCCACGACCTCGATTCCACGGGAGACCAACCACCTGGCAGCATCTTCCGACAGCCCTACGAAATCTTCCCGGAACTCCTTCTCGGTGCCGATCCAGCGGCTGTTGTCCGTTTTGAGAAGCAACCTGACGGTGTGCGAAGGAATCCCGGCATCCTCCAGCACCTGCTCCGTCACGATCCCATGTCCGGACACATCCGCCACACGGCATGGGCCCAACAACCGGTGCAACGGAATCGAATCCGCTCCATCGAAGCCCTTACCTATATGCTTCGGAGGATCGATATGAGTGCCGGAATGTGTACCCATGCACAGCTTCGAAACGTAAAATCCGTCTTCTTCCTTCCGCTCCACGGAAATCTCCGGATCTCCGGGCCACACTATCATATCCTCGTAGATCGGAAGAGTTACATCGAAGATCATGTCGAACCTCCTTTACTTCAGTTCGAACGGTCCCAGGAACACAGGAGAATCGGGGTTCGCAACACCAAGCCAGGGAACTCGTTTCATAGACGGGTATTCGTACATCCCCACCGCCATCTTCATCCTCCCTCCGGGAGGCGACGGGAAGTCCGCCCAGGTGATCAGATAATCCCCTTCTTCCCAGGCGTCGGAGGAAGTGGGAGTGTCCTGCCCCGCCACCGGCTTATCCGTGCCGGCCACATAGAGATGATTGAACTGATGATAATCGGCGCGTTTGCCGACCTTGCCAACCTTCCACAAGGTAACGAAGCGCATCCAGGTTCCAAGTGGATGCGCTCTCCATCCTTCGAGTATCAAACCGTTGGAAAGCGCTTTCCCTCTCACGCGATTGAACCCCTCCGGGCGTGTACCTCCTTCGAGACGGACGAGCACGTACGGATACACCGCCCCTTCCCTGCGTCGTATGAACTCCACCCTGCCGTTCCTGGATAGATCGCCTTCGTTCTCCACCCATGCGGGCATCCACGGGCCGACGAACAACAGATTCGCTGCCGCCGATGGCCACACCATCGAATACGTGCCGTTGACCAATCTATGCGGATACCCCCAGAGCAAAACATCGAAAATGGCCGCATCTCCCCCGGTGCGCAAGTCGGTGTCCGGCACAACGCCGATAACCGGATTACCATCTTTGGCTTCCCCCACCGCATTCAAGTGGTACTTCAAGGGCGTGCTTATGCCCCCGTGCGTCACTTTACTGCCGGCAATGGCAATCCCCCTGGCAAAAAGCCCACCTTGAATCAGCGAAAAGAGAATCACCAGCCCCAACAACGCCGCCCGCAAAGGTCGTTTGGGCAAGAACGCGACCGCCTGCCCGGAAACGGCAAAGAGCGCCGGGAGCGAGATCAGCTGGTAGTGGAGTCTCGAAGGGAGGAAATGGGCTACCCAGAGCGCCGGAGCGCCAACAGCCCAAATCAACAGCAACCCCGACGGTGAACGACGTTCACCCTTCCTCAGGCGAAGAATCAAGAGCAACAAGCCGACCCCGGCAAGCCCCAACAAAACGTCACCGATCACCCTTGGGGCGGCACCGTCGCCGAGGTGCCATTTATTTCCGATGAAGAGCCAATCCCAGCCGTATCCCGAAAGAAGCGTAGCAGCAAGCTTCACTCCATCGAACCCAAAGTGCAGATGCCCGCTTCCGAATCCCAACCTGAACGAACCCGAAAGAACCCGCAAAACCAACGGTACCAGAGTCAACGCAGAAGCCAATGCGCCGATGAAGAAAGGAAGCCACTCCCACCTGAAACGATGAAAAATTCCGACGAATACGCTCAGCACCGGGAGCACGAACCCGGCGTAATGTACCTGTGGAGCCAGGGCAGAAACGAACCCGTGAAAGAACAACCACTTACCCCTTCTCTTCTCCAGGGAGATCAAACCTGTAACGGCCCATAGCACCGAGAGGGGAACAAGCAAATCCTGCGCCCAGATGCCCCTCGAATAGAAGACGCCGTAAGGAGAACCGGCAAGCAACCAGGCAGCAGCCACACCGGCCCATCCATTTCCCGCCCGCCTCGCAACCCACCAAACCCCTATCACACCGAGGATGTTCAACAAAGCCACGAACAGGACGGCAGCTTCCGGATTGGTGGATACAGCATACGGGAGAGCGAATATCCACACGGAAGCAGGCAGGTTCGGCACCCCCGCAGAAGAAATCATTCCGGTCACCGGAATATGCCCTGCCCTCGCCAATTCCAACGCAAGCCTGCTGAGTTCTGCCTCGTCATAAGCAAAGGGGCTGACTCCAGGCCACGTCATCCTGAGGATGCCGGCCCAGAGCACAGCCCCGGCAACTCCTATGAACTCGACGGTTCGATTCTTCGAAAACTCAAACGCCTGAGAAAGCACCACACCGCCCCTCGCAACCTCTGATTAACGGTTTTGTACACCATTTCGGCGGTGTAGCGCAACTCCAGACCGACGGCGGCCGGAGCAAGACGCTTCTCACGTACCGAGGATCTCCTTCAAGGCCTTCACATGCTCCTCGAACGCCCTTCGACCTTCCGGAGTGACAGAAACGTAAGTGCGAGGCTTGCGGGCCACGAAGGTCTTTTCGATGGAAACATACCCCGCTTCTTCCAGCTTCCGAAGGTGAGCCCCCAGATTACCATCGGTGACCTCAAGCAAATCACGGAGAGCGACGAAATCCAACTGAGCGTCATCATCGAGCGCCGTCAAAGCAGCCATGATTCTGAGGCGCACCGGCTGATGGATGATTGGGTCGAGCGTCGCCATGGCTCACCTCCAGTTCTTCAAGATATAGAGACCGCTGAAGAACAACACCCCTCCACCCAGGATGGCCATGACCAGGTCGAAGAAAGACGGCGCCAGCAAATAGGCAACGGTAGCCACCGCCGTAACGCCTACACCGATCCATCCCAGCGGACCCCACATCCAGAGTCCCATCACCACGTAGCCCAGCATCACGAACAGAGTGATGAGGAAAGAGATTTCTTCGTTGCTTGTAGGCTTCGCTACCCACACAGCCAGAGAAGCGTACAAAAGCAGCGCGAGCCAGAAAAGCCCAATGCGATAATCCTGAAACTTCCTTCGGACATGCCTCGAAACCCACGCACCAATCGCCACCGAACCGACGATCCCCACACCGACCAGGACCATCCACACGGTACCCGAAGCCTTGCTGCCAAGAAACTGATTGCCCAGGTACCCAAGGAACCAAACCACGCCCCAGAGCATCAAGTAGTAAGGGACTCCACCATGTGCCACAGCTTTCCGGGTCTGCCTTTGCACCTCCTCGATGGCCTTCAACGATTCCCTTGCTTCTTCTTTCGTCACGTCCATATCCAACCCTCCTTCATCATATTTTGTCTATAAAGTACTCTGCAATACAAAGCACTTTAATTGTACACAAACAGGACACCTTTGTCAAGGGGGCAAGCCGTTTTTTCACAAATTTCCACATGCATGACGCAAAAAAGTCCCCCGTGTTTCACGCCCTGACGCAACCAGAGCCGAAACCCACAAAAATGGACGGAAGGTCAGATGAAACCCTCCTTTACCCCTGAACCACATCCCGTATCCTTCGTTTCGCAGGGTCTCTCTGCAGAGCCACCTACAGCAAGTTGCCCGTCGATCCACCAGTCCTTTGTTCCTGCACCCCCGGGAAAGGAACTCAAGAACAACCGACTATCTCAACTGCGCAACTCCCAAAGGTGTAGCAAAGAACCCCATAAAGTGTTATCATTACGACGCAACGTATCCCGCAAGGTTTTTCGGAGAGAAAGATGAAAAAAGGGGCAAAGAGGATACTGGGGCTTGAAAGGAATGTCTTCTATCTGGGACTGGTTAGCTTTTTCAACGATATCAGCTCCGAGATGACGCTTACCCTGCTTCCACTCTTTCTCTACGACGTGCTCGGCGTCCCCACCTCGATAATCGGGCTGATAGAAGGCACGGCAGAAGCCACGGCAAGCCTCCTGAAAATAGCTTCGGGGTGGCTTTCGGACAGGATACGCGCAAGGAAGAAGCTGGCCGTAGCAGGATATTCCCTTTCGGCGTTCAGCAAGCCGTTCCTGGCCGTAGCCGGAAGCTGGCCCGCGGTGCTGATCATAAGGTGGCTGGATCGCGTTGGGAAAGGAATCCGCACATCCCCGCGGGACGCCCTTCTGGCGGATTCCGCACCTTACGAAGAAAGAGGAAAGGCCTTCGGATGGCATCGGGCTGCGGATACCGGCGGCGCCGTCCTGGGGCTCGCCGGAGCCGCTGCTGTGATCGCACTCACACAGCGCGGTGCCTTAGCTCTGAGCCTGCGGACGTATCGAGACATAGTGCTCATCGGGATGATCCCGGGGTTCATCGCAGTGCTCATAATCGCGGCCATGGTGGAAGAAAAGCGCCCAAAGGCAAAAGGCGAGCCGGTGCCCACCAGGCAGGCGGTCAGGTTCCCTTCGACGTTCTACCTCTTCCTCGGGATAATCGTGCTCTTCACCCTGGGAAATTCCAGCGATGCCTTCCTGATCCTGCGCGCCAGAAACCTTGGACTTTCCACCCTTGGCATCTCACTGGTGCTGGTCGGGTTCAACGTCTTCTATACCATCCTTTCCATGCCGGCCGGGGCGCTCTCGGATTCATGGGGAAGAAAACGGGTGATCCTGCTCGGATGGAGCATCTACACCCTGACGTACCTTGGCTTCGCCAAGGCGCGAAGCGTTGCCGTGCTGATCGGTTTCTACTTCCTCTACGGAGTCTACTATGGCACCACAGAGGGTACGGCCAGGGCGCTGGTGGCGGATATCGTCCCACAGGAAGGTAGGGCGACGGCTTACGGCCTGTATCATGCCGCGGTGGGTCTCAGTGCATTCCCCGCGAGTTTTGTTGCCGGCGTGTTATGGGATAAAATCTCCCCAGCGGCCACGTTTTATTTCGGGGCCCTGATGGCCGGATTGGCGGCAACAGCCTTTCTCTTACTCCCTTTGAGGAGAACTTGATCGATGGCGCGACAGGTTTCGGAAACACGTGTTCTATACGATGAGTGGCGAGATGGGCGCTGAAGACCAAATACTGGTCGAAAGGGCCAAGCGAGACCCGCACGCTTTCGCCGCCCTTTACGAAAAGTACGTGGACAAAATCTATACGTACCTGTATTACCGCGTGCGCGATCGTGTGACTGCGGAGGAGCTGACTTCCACGACCTTTCAACGCGCACTGGAAGCCCTCCCAAGGTACGAATTTCGAGGAGCGCCGTTCGAAGCATGGCTCTACAGGATCGCCCACAACACCGTGGCGAACTGGTTCAGGGACAACGAACGACACAAGACCGTCTCCCTCGATTCCGTGCACAGATCACGCACGGATGGACACAACGTGGAGGACATCGTCCTTCTGAGCGAGATGCGGGAGGAACTGAGGCAACTGGTCAAAAAGCTGCCATCGGATTGGCAGGAAGTTCTCGTCCTCAAGTTCGCCGAGGGAGCAACTCACGCGGAGATAGGCAGGATAATGGGCAAAAGCGAATCCGCCGTCAAGTCCATATACTACAGGACTCTGAAAGCCCTTCGGAAAGCATTCAAAGAACGGGAGTTTATCAAATGAAGGTCGTGTTGAATCAGCTGAACTGGGCGATGGGGCAGGCCTCCAGGCTGTGGGGGAGCTCCGAAGAAGCGGTTCCGGATGCAGACTTTACATTGCTGGAGAGCCTGCTTTCCGAGATCTTCCATCCGTTGAAGATGGACCCCGGAGCCAGGGAAAGGATCAAAGAAGAGCTCATCGCACGGGCCATGATGCCATCCCCTGCCTCTGTCGACGAGGAGGGAGGACTCCCTTGGCAGACCGCTGCCATGGTCGGCTCCGCAGTTTCGATCCTGGGCCTCGCATACTGGCTCTACACCAGAAGCAGCAAGAGAGAGGTCGAAAACTAAAAGCCGATGCTTGCCGAACTTTGCATCCAGAACTTCGCCATAATAGACCGGCTCTGCATAGAATTCGCTCCCGGCCTGAACATCCTGACCGGTGAAACCGGTGCCGGCAAATCGATAATCATCGATGCCGTCAGCGCGATCCTTGGAGAAAGGGCCCGCCAGGAATGGTTGCGCTCCGGGGCTTCTTCCCTTCTGGTGGAAGGCGTCTTCGTATTGCCGCCTCACTCCGTCGAAAGGTTGCGCCCTCTGCTCGAACGCGAAGGTCTGGAGGGAGACAGGCCGGAAGTGCTCATGCTCTCCAGGGAGATACGGGCATCCGGCAGGAACATAGCTAGGGTGAACGGCCGGGCCACCTCCATATCCGTGCTCAGAGAGGTAGGCGACGCGCTGGTGGACATCCACGGTCAAGGGGAACACCTTTCCCTCCTGAAAAAAAGCCAGCACTATCTCCTTCTGGACAGATTCGCCGGGCTCGACGCCTTGCGCAACGAGTTCGCCGAAAAAACCGCCAGACTGCGCAAGATCAGGGCCGAACTGCAGGAACTGAGAACCGCCGAGCGCGAACGAGTTCAGCGGCTCGATTTGCTGAATTACCAGGTAAACGAAATCGAAACCGCCCGCCTGGTTCCGGGCGAGCTCGAAGAGCTGCTCGGCGAAAGGACGAGGCTCGCCCACGCAGCGCAGCTCCTGGAGTTGATGGACGCAGCTTACAGGCTGCTCGAACTCGGAGAGGACCAGATGCCGGGGGCATCCGACCTGATCGGGCAGGCCTCCGGATTCCTGGCGAAAGCTGCTTCCATCGATCCTTCTCTGGAGGAACCGGAAGCACGACTCGATTCCATCGTCGAGCAACTGGGAGACCTCACGGCTTCCCTTCAGGCATACAGGGACTCCCTGGAATTCAACCCAAGAAGACTGGACGAGGTGGAAGAGCGCCTTGCACTGCTGGAGAACCTTCGGCGGAAATACGGAGACACCATAGAAGAAATCCTGGAATACGGCGAGAACGCACGAAAGGAGATCGAAAAACTTTCACACTCCGAGGAACTGAGCCAGGAACTCGAAGAAGAGGAAGATCGCCTGCTGCACGAACTCGGCGAGCTTGGATCATCACTTTCGGAAGCAAGGAAGTCGGCCGCAGAGAAGCTCGCGGAAGCGGTGGAACGGGAGCTACAGGACCTCAACATGCGTGGAGCGAGGTTCGCCGTATCGATCGAGCAGCGGGAATCGGCCGATGGAGTCTTCTCAGAAGGAAGAAGGCTCGCGTTCGATTCCACCGGCATCGACCGTGTGGAATTCCTCGTGTCCGCAAATCCGGGGGAAGAGCTTCGTCCCATTTCCAAAGTGGCATCCGGCGGCGAGACCGCGAGGCTCATGCTTGCCCTGAAAGTGGTGCTTTCCAAAGCGGATCAGACTCCCGTCCTGATATTCGACGAGATCGACGTGGGGATAGGAGGTCGCGTCGGGAACGTCGTCGGACGCAAACTCCGGCAGCTCTCAGAATCGCATCAGGTGCTGTGCATAACGCATCTGCCTCAGGTAGCGGCATACGGAGAGAAGCACCTCAAGGTGGAAAAGAAAATCGTAGGCGGAAGGACGGTGGCCACTGCATCTCCCCTTGACGAAGGAAAGCGGGTGGAGGAACTTGCAGCCATGCTCGGCACTCCAGGAGAAACCGGGCTCCGAAGCGCGAAGGAGCTTCTGGAAGCTTCCTCGAGATGATCGCCGCCCGAACTCCGGACATCGAACCACGAACAACCCCCTCGAGGGGGTATTCCGACAAGGAGGCTCGAATGATAAACGAGAAGAGGTTAGTCGATTACTTCCTGGAGCTGGTGAAGATCGACAGCCCCAGCACCCACGAAGCAGAAATAGCGGGAAAGATAGAAAGCGACCTGAAAGAGCTTGGGCTCGAGATCACCCTCCACGATTCCATGCACAACGTGATAGCCCGGCTCCCGGGCAGAGGTAAAGGGAAAGAAGAGGAATTTCTGCTTCTGAGCGCCCATACGGACACGGTAGGGAAAGATACCGGGATAAATCCGGTGATCAGGGACGGTGTGATCTACAGCGACGGCACCACGATCCTTGGAAGCGACGACAAATCCGGGGTGGCCGCCATCATGGAAGTCCTGCGGACGCTGTCGGAGCACCCGGAAATCGACCACGCTCCGCTGGAGGTCGTTTTCTCCGTCCAGGAGGAAATCGGTTTGCTCGGAGCCAAACACCTGCGTGACACCTGGAGCTTCGTTGCAAAGTCGGGCGTGGTGCTCGATGCAGGCGGGCCGATCGGCACGATAATAGTAGGAGCTCCCACACAGCAGAACATCTCCGCAGTCGTGCACGGGAAAGCCTCCCATGCCGGGGCCGAACCGGAAAAAGGAGTGAACGCCATCCAGGTCGCCGCCACCGCCATCCTCTCGATGCCTCTCGGGCGGATCGATCCCGAGACCACGGCAAATGTTGGGATCATCCGAGGCGGTACGGCAACCAACATCGTGCCTGACAGGGTGGAACTATTCGGAGAGGCCAGGAGTCACGATGAGGAAAAATTGAACCGACAGATAGAAGCGATGCAGCAGGCGCTGGAAGATGCAGCAGCGAGATTCCCCGGAGCATCGGTGGAAATCAGGATCGAACCGAAGTACAGGGGTTTCCGCCTGACCGAGAAAACCCCGGTGGTCGAAGCTCTGGCTCGAGCAGCGAAAAAGGCAGGATTCACCCCGATCTATGCGATCGAAGGTGGGGGAAGCGATGCAAATGTGTACAACGAGGCAGGCATGTCCGTGGCCGTGATCTCCACAGGCATGGCGGACGTGCACACTCCAAAGGAACACATAGCCATCGCCGACATGGTGGGAGCGACCAGGATGCTGTGGGAGTTCGTCCGGCGGTGATCGGGCTCGATAGAAAGGTCGAGTGAAAATGTACGGAGGCTTGCTCGGTTCGAAAGGGATAATCCTGGTTCAGGGGCTCTCGTCCCATCCGGCGGATGTGCTGTTTTCCATCGTAACCGACATCGGGATCGATATGGCCTATCTCCTGCTCCCGATCCTCTACTGGCTCTGGAGCAGGAAGAAAGCAGCCGCCCTTGGGGTTTTGCTGCTCCTCAGTGCTTACGTAAACTCTTTTCTGAAGTACCTGATATCCACGCCCCGGCCGAGCGCCCCCGGGATACGGATTCTCAGGCACGAAAGCTCCCCTTCGTTCCCGAGCGGACACTCACAGGCTTCGGTCACTTTCTGGGGATACCTCGCTTTCCTGGTGAACAGATGGTGGGCCTGGGTGGCCGCCGGGGCAGTAGTGTTCCTGGTAGGATTGAGCAGGGTCTACCTGGGCGCCCACTATCCCGCCGATGTGATAGGCGGGTGGGGGATCGGAATATCTATTCTCCTGATCGGCATCTGGGCAACGAGAACGGGCTGTTGCGTCAGGCTGGAAAGCAGTGTTTCCTGGGTGTGGCTTTCGATCGCCGTGATAGCGGCATCGGTCTTCCTGGCGCTTGTCCACCCACGGATCGACGGCAGGATACCGGAAGAAGTCTCACGTCTGGGCAGCCTGAGCGGCCTGCTGGTCGGGCTCTTCATGGCAGATGCGAAATCCCTGCCAGACAGATTGAAAGGTTCTCTGCTTTCCAGAACGTTCTTCGTGGCGGCAGGACTGGCCCTGATGGCTGCAACTGCCAAAGCTCCGCCGCCTTTTCACCCGCCCGCAGGATCCGTGACGCACGTCGGCGTTCTGTCCGCCAGGTGGTTTGTCATGAGCTGGGAAGTGGCATTTCTGATACCATGGATCTCCAATACCATCACAAAGGGGGAAGGATGAGTCCCATCGGTGTGCTCAAGCGTGCCACCATGGACTGGTACGAAGAAGCCTTCCTGTACGTGGCCTTGAGCGCCCTCTGGGTACTCAGCCTGGCCACGATCTTCCTAATGCCGGTGGTCACGGTCGGAATGTTCCACCTGGCGCACGAGCAAGTCCACGACAGGATTGTGAACTGGAAGAAGTTCAGGGAAGGAATCAGGCTCTACTGGAAGGATGCCCTGAGGTTGGGCCTGATATCCTACGTTGTGAGCACAATCTCACTGATCGATTTGTATTTCTACGTCTCCCACCATGGAGCAGCCTGGACCATAGTGGCGTTCATATGGGGGTATTTCGTGCTCCTGTGGTTCGGCATGTCCATATACATGTGGCCTATGATCGTCGGCATGGAGCGACCCAGCCTAGCGCTTCTTTTCAGGAACTCCTTCTTCATGGTGATGGCCTACCCGGTCTACACACTGGTGCTGCTGTTCTTCCTGATACTACTGGCAGCGTTCGGGATGCTGCTGCCCGTTGTCCTGCTCGGATTCTGGCCTTCCTGGTTCGCTCTGGTGAGCGCGCGGGCTTTCCAGGACCGAATGAAGGACGTAAAGAGACGCCAAGAAGGAGCATGAAAGGCTCCCTGAGTTGAGCATCTTACGCGATTTTTTGTTTTCGGTGATTCTGTGGTAATCCTTCGAAGGTTATGGTATAATGGTTGTGCAAATGTAAGGCGTTCCCCATAAGTCGGCTAATAATGAAAGGAGGTGTTACTGTGCAAACCGTAAGGAGAATCGGTCTGGGTTCGGCGTTCAAGGTAGGAGCGGTGCTCAGCGGATTGATTTTCGCCGTCGTCGGACTCCCGCTGGTGCTCATTGGAACATCGAGCATGTTGACTCAGTTGCTTGCCTCTGAGACCGGAGGAAGTTTCTCCGGTGGGATAGGAATTGTAGCAGCCCTGGTAATCTACATCCTCGGGATATTCCTGTACGCCATCGTCGGAGGCATCGGCTTCCTGATCGACGCTTTGATCTACAACATCGTAGCTTCCATAGTCGGGGGGCTGGAGATCGAACTGGAGTAATCCGATCCATCGACTATGAAAAAACTCCCGCCGAGTGACGGCGGGAGTTTTTCGTACCGAAGTTTATTATCGGCTCAGTACATTCCACCCATGCCCATGTCGCCGGCTCCGCCCGGAGCGGGCTTCTCGGGCTCGGGGATATCGGTTATCAGCGCCTCGGTGGTGAGGATCATCCCGGCGATGCTGACGGCGTTCTCCAGTCCGCCGCGGGTGACCTTCACAGGGTCGATGATCCCGGCTTTGATCATGTCGACGAACTGTTCGGAGATGACATCGTAGCCGATATGCTTGTTGTCGGCCTCCTTCTGCTTTGCCCTGACGGTTTCCACGATGACCGCTCCGTCTTTACCGGCGTTCTCGGCTATCATCCTCATCGGCTCTTCGAGAGCCCTGCGGAGAATGTCGAGCGCCACTTCTTCGTCCCTGTTCTCGGCCTTGACGTCGTCCAGCGCCGGGATTGCGTTCAGCAAAGCCACTCCACCTCCCGGGACGATCCCTTCTTCGACTGCAGCCCTGGTCGCACTGAGGGCATCCTCCACCCTGTGCTTCTTCTCCTTCAGCTCGGTCTCGGTAGCCGCACCGACGCGGATGATCGCTACGCCGCCAGCCAGCTTCGCCAGCCGCTCCTGCAGCTTTTCACGATCGTAATCGCTGGTGGATTTTTCGATCTCGGCGCGAATCTGCTCGATCCTCGCTTTGATCTGCTTGTCGTCTCCTTTGCCGCCGACGATGGTGGTTTCGTCCTTGGTGGAAATGACCTTGTCGGCACGGCCGAGGTCGGAAATCTGCGTGCTATCGAGCTTGCGGCCGAGTTCCTCAGTGATGACCTGCCCGCCGGTCAGGATGGCGATGTCCTCCAGCATCCTCTTGCGGCGGTCGCCGAATCCAGGAGCCTTAACGGCCAACACGTTGAAAGTGCCCCGCAGCTTGTTGAGGACCAGCGTTGCCAGGGCTTCCCCTTCCACATCCTCGGCAATGATCACGAGGTCACGCTTGCCCACCTGCACCAGCTTCTCCAGAATCGGGATTATGTCCTGGGCAGCGGAGATCTTCTTGTCGTGGATCAAAATGTACGGATCCTCGAGCACCGCTTCCATTCGATCCGGATTGGTGATGAAATAGGGGCTGATGTAGCCTCGATCGAACTGCATACCCTCGACGTACTCTGTTTCGAACTCGAGCCCTTTGGACTCCTCGACGGTGATGACTCCGTCCTTGCCGACTTTGTCCATCACCTCGGCGATCAGTTCACCGATCTGCTTGTCCTGGGCGGAGATGGAAGCAACCTGGGCAATCTCCTCCTTGGTGGTGATTTCGATCGCCTGCTCTTTGATGGCTTTGGAGAGCGCCTGGGCACCCTTTTCGAGCCCGCGCTTCAGCAGCATCGGGTTGGAACCAGCGGTTACGTTCTTGAGCCCTTCGTCCACCACCATCTGAGCCAGGACTGTCGCAGTGGTAGTTCCGTCTCCGGCGATGTCATTGGTCTTGGTCGCGGCCTCTTTCAGAAGCTGAGCGCCCATGTTCTGATACGGCTCCTCCAGCTCTATTTCCTTCGCCACAGTCACACCATCGTGCGTGATTGTGGGAGCGCCCCATTTCTTGTCCAGCGCCACATTCCTGCCCTTGGGGCCAAGGGTGGTCTTGACGGCGTTCGCCAAAATGTCCACGCCTATCTTCAGATTCTTGCGAGCTTCATCGGAAAAGACCAGTTGCTTAGCCATAGCGATTACCCTCCATCATTATTTTTTAGGATGTTCATCGGCTTGTTAACTTAGCACTCTGCTCTCGAGAGTGCTAACCGAGCAAATGATACACCATGACTTTTCGTCGCGCAAATTTCGGCATCCGATTTTTCGGAAGGCGAAACCCCGGGCTTTGTGGAGAAATGCCGTTGCTGGTATAATCGGTCACGTGAAAAACGACGAAACCGTTTCGGCTACGTCGAGCGTGGGAAAGGAGCAACGGCTCATAAATGCCTAAACCTCAGTCGAGATCGTGAAGCACCGCTCCGGTAACCCGTCAGGTTGCCGACGTTACCTGTCGGGCAGCCGCTATCGAAATCGAAGGGAGCAGGGAGGCCAGATGAGCATAACACTCACTATCGATGGGAAGCAGGTTACGGCGAAGGAAGGACAGACGATCCTCCAGGCAGCGCAGGAGGCAGGGGTGCACATCCCCACGCTCTGCTACCATCCGGCGCTCCCGCCGGACGGCAACTGCCGCCTATGCGTCGTGGAGATCGAAGGAAGGCCCGGAACACACACTTCCTGCACCACCAAAGCCGAAGATGGGATGGTGGTGCGCACCCATACGCCGCAGCTCGAGGCAGACCGCAAGATGGCCCTGGAACTGATCCTTTCGGAGCACCCGCTGGACTGCATGACCTGCGAAGCGGCCGGCGAATGCGAGCTCCAGGACCTGGCCTACGAATACGGCGCCACCGGCACCCTTTTCCCCCGCGTCGAAAAGCACTTCCAGGTGGACGACCCCAATCCGTTCATCCAGGTGGACCTGAACAAGTGCATCCTCTGCGGGAGATGCGTGCGGGCGTGCGAGTACATCAACGGCGTCCAGGCCATCGGGTTCTTCAACCGAGGCCACGAAACCTACATCGGTTTCGGCATGGACACCACGATGGAGGAGAGCTCCTGCGAATTCTGCGGCAACTGCGTCAACGTCTGCCCCACCCAGGCGCTGTGGCCCAAGCAGGCCATCGGCAAGGGCCGCCGCTGGGAGCTGGAGAAAGTCCGCACCACCTGCGCGTACTGCGGCGTCGGGTGCCAGTTCTACCTGAACGTGAAGGAGAACGAGATCGTGGACGTGACGCCCGCATGGGACGCCCCGGCGAACCACGGCGCCACCTGCGTCAAAGGCCGCTTTGGGTTCGATTTCGTCAACCACCCAGACCGCCTGACCACGCCGCTGGTTCGCCCGGAGATCCTCCGGGAGCGAGGCATGGACGTTTCCGGCAGGAAACAGGTGGGCAGGTTCGTGGAAGCTTCCTGGGACGAAGCCCTTGACGTGGTGGTGGACAGGTTCACGCAGATATGGAAGGAATCCGGCAGCCGCTCCATCGCCGTCTTCGGCTCGGCCAAATGCACCAACGAGGAGAACTACCTGGTGCAGAAGCTGGCACGCCAGATCTGGGGCACCAACCACGTGGATCACTGCGCCCGCCTCTGCCACGCTTCCACCGTAGCCGCCATGCTCATGGTCTTCGGCTCAGGAGCCATGACCAACAGCATCGACGACATCGTGAACGACGCCCGCAGCTACTTCATCATCGGCTCCAACACCACCGAACAGCACCCGGTCATCGGGATGCAGATCCGGCGGGCCGTCCGGGAGCGAGGAGCCAAGCTCATCGTCGCCGACCCGAGACGCATCCCCATCACCGATTTCGCCCACCTGCACATGCAGCAGAAGCCGGGCACCGACATCGCCCTCATCAACGGCATCGCCCACGTGCTCATCCGGAACGGCTGGATCGACGAGGAATTCATCCGCGAGCGTACCGAAGGGTTCGACGATTTCAAGGAGACGGTGATGAAATACCCGCCGGAAGTGGCTTCCAAGATCACCGGCGTTCCGGCGGAACAGTTCGAGGAGGCGGCCAGAATTCTTTGGGAGAACCGTCCCGGCGCGCTTCTGTTCGCCATGGGGATCACGCAGCACACCCACGGCGTGCAGAACGTCTTCTCCTGCACCAACCTCCAGATGCTCCTGGGGAACATCGGGAAGCCGGGGACAGGGGTCAACCCCCTCCGGGGGCAGAACAACGTCCAGGGGGCGTCCGACCTGGCCGTGCTGCCGAACATCTTCCCCGGCTACAAGCACGTGATGAACGAAGACGCCCGACGGCATTTCTCCGCTGCGTGGGGAGTCAGCCTGGACGAAAGCCTGCCGCTCCACCTGGACAAAGAGCCGGGGCTGACCATCGTAGAGATCGTCAACGCGTTCGGCGAAGGGAGCATCCGCGGGCTCTTCATCATGGGCGAAAACCCGATGGTGAGCGACCCGGACGCCAACCACGTTCGGGAGTGCATGGAGAAAGGGGAATTCCTGGTGGTGCAGGACATCTTCCTGACGGAGACTGCTCAGATGGCGCACGTGGTCCTGCCTGCGGCAAGCTGGGCGGAGAAGAGCGGAACTTTCACCAACACGGAGCGCCGCGTCCAGATGGTGAACCCGGCGGTTCGGCCTCCGGGGCAGGCCCGCCCGGATTGGGAAATCCTTTCGGACCTGGCGAACCGGTTCCTGGAAGGGGAGATCGGGAAGTACATCGACCGGAGCGCCCCCTACGCCGGTTGGGATTATCTCTCTCCGGCGGACATCATGGAGGAGATAGCCGCGGTGACGCCGATCTACGGCGGCATCCGGCACGAGCGGCTCGGCACGCAGGGGTTGCAGTGGCCCTGTCCCACCACCGACCACCCCGGCACGCCGATCCTGCACGTCGGGAAATTCACACGCGGCAAAGGGCTATTCATGGCGGTGGATCACATGCCCTCGGCGGAGGACGCCGACGAGGAATACCCGCTGATCCTGACCACCGGCCGCATCCTCTTCCACTGGCACACCCGCTCCATGACCGGCCGGAGCAAGCCGCTGAACTCACACGTGCCGGAAGGGTTCGTCGTCGTCCACCCGGAGGACGCCCTGAAGTACGGCATCGAGGACGGCCAACCGACCCGCGTCACCAGCCGCCGGGGCACGGTGGTTACGAAAGCTGCAGTCACGGAGGAAGTGCCGCCTGGCATCGTCTTCATGACCTTCCACTGGGCAGAGGAGAACGCCAACACCCTGACGCAGCAGGCGCTGGATCCCATCGCGAAGATTCCGGAGTACAAGGTGAGCGCCGTCCGGATCGAACCGGCGTAGCAGCGCGAGCTGTCGGCTCGCAGGGGAATGAAACAAAACGCAAAGACGCGGAGACACAGAGAAAGGGACGCAGATTTACGCTGATGAACGCAGATAAAGCTGAAAAGATCAGCGAGAATCTGCGTGTATCAGCGTCATCAGCGTCCAATTATTGACGCAGAGATTTCTCAAAAACCTTTTGCGCCTTACGCCCCTTTGCGTCCTCGCGTTGATTCGTGGCGCAAGCCGTTGGCTCGCTTCTCGGCACCCGGTCAAAAGCCCACATCCCGGAGACGAAGCAAAAACCTCCCGCTCGGATGCGGGAGGTTATCAAGAGGAGGGAGAGAGTACGAAGACAGAATCCGGTTGGTCGACTCTCGGTTCCTGCCGCTCACTTGAGCCCCTGAATCCGCCTTAATTGTACCTGATATCACAATCGACGAACATGACGAAGCTCATATTTCGTGGAAGTTCTTACCGGATTCTCGCTCATGCCAGCCAGCAGACAACCGCCCGGTTTTCCCAACCGTTTCGGATGCCGATCTTCGCCAGCCTTTTGCATTCGCTCCAAACAGCCGCCCCTAATCGCCGATCCAGCGCTCTCCGCTTCTTTACCCTTTGGGCTCTTAGCGTTAGAATGGAATTGGTGCCGACACCCCAACAATCTCTGGCACCATCGAAAAATTCGGGAGGTGAAAATGGACGCCAGCAGGTTCAGAGATTTGGATGTTTCCCCCAGGATACTGCTCGGACCAGGGCCAAGCATGGTATCTCCAAGAGTGCTCAGAGCCATGGCAACTCCGCTGATCGGACACCTCGATCCGGATTTCATCGCTTTGATGAAAGAAATTCAAGAACTCCTCCGGTACGTCTTCCAGACGAACAATCACCTAACCATCCCCATATCCGGCACAGGAAGCGCCGGGATGGAGGCCTCTCTCGCCAATTTCATCGAGCCGGGAGACGACGTCCTGATTGCCGTGAACGGCTACTTCGGCGAGAGGTTGTGTGACATGGCCAGCAGGTATGGCGCCAACGTGGACAGAATAGAGCGTGCATGGGGAGAGGTGTTCGAGGTGGACGAAATCGGCAAAGCCCTCGGGAGGAAACGTTACAGACTTCTCGCCATGGTGCACGCAGAGACCTCCACGGGAGCTTTGCAGCCGCACGTGAAGGAAATCGCCGAGGCCGCTCACAGGCACGGGGCTTTGCTGGTGCTGGACACAGTCACGTCCCTCGGCGGCGTTCCGGTGAAAATCGACGAGTGGGGCGTGGATGTGGCGTACAGCGGAACGCAGAAGGCTCTTTCATGCCCACCCGGCCTATCGCCGATAACCGTGAGCGAGCGGGCCCGAGAAGTCCTGCGGAAACGCAAGACCAAGGTGGCGAACTGGTACCTGGATCTATCTCTCGTGGAGAAATACTGGGGCGACGAGCGCACCTACCACCACACAGCTCCTATCACCATGAACTACGCTCTCCGTGAAGCCCTGAGGATTGTGGCCGAAGAAGGGCTAGAAAAAAGGTTCGAAAGGCATCGATCCAACGCCGAAATGCTATGGGCTGGCCTCGAAGAGCTTGGAATCCCGCCGATGGTGCCTCTGGAGTATCGGCTGCCCACACTCACCACTCCCAAACTGCCCGAAGGCCTCGACGAAGTGAAAGTGAGGAGGCTGCTCCTGAACGAATACAACATCGAAATTGCAGGCGGCTTTGGCCCCCTGAAAGGGAAAGTCTGGAGGATCGGGTTGATGGGATTCAGCAGCAGGAAGGAGAATGTGCTTTTGCTCCTATCAGCTCTGAAAGAAGTCCTGTAGCCATTCGACATTTCCGACGACTGAATGCAGACGGCGCTGATGCATGCAGATCTCCGATGATCCTTACCGAGCTCTCATCTGCGTGCATCGGCGTGAAATCTGCGTCACCGGCGTTTCACATCCGTTTTACGAACCGCAGATGGCCTTTACAGGCCACTTCCCGGATTTCCTCCCTTCATATTCCCGAACGAACCGGGCGAACTCCCGATCTATATCCGACAACGGCCTCGTCTCCCCCTCCATCACCACGGCAGGGTCGATCGTTCTGACCTTGGGCTCGACCAAAAAGGAAGGATCTCCATCATCGAGGACGAACGAGGCTTCCGGTGATACACATTCCAGCCATTTTCGAACGTTCCGGTCGTCCGAAGCCTTTACCTTGCTCCAGAAAACTTCGTCAGTTCCCCACAGATCCTCTTTCCTGACGACTCCAGCCTCGATGGCCGCTTCTATCGCGTAAGCGGCAGCCGAGTAGAGCCCCACTTCACGAAGGTTCGACCAGCTTTTGTCATCGGCTTCGATGTACTTGTAAGCGGACAATCTTGCAGCTTCCACATTGCTCAGAGCGATGGCCCCTTCGTGTGTCACTACGCTCTCGAGCAGAAAACGCACCTCACCCACGGATAGCAAACCGAGGTCGAGGGCGTCACGAAGGAAATAATCGAGCCTGTCGGCGCACAGCGACGGAGCAGGTCGCTCCAGCAGCGAAAATCGAGCTTCATCCACGAAATCCTGCCACCGGTAGCCGAACCTCCGAAGCACCCCCGGCACATCCGATCGCTCCAGATATTCGAACTTCACCTGCTCGTGCAGGCTCTCTCCACCTTCGACCATGCTCATGAAATCCACCACGTGGCTCAGGGCAGTGTGGCTGACGTCGTGAAGCAGTGCCGCAATCTGCTCCTCCAGGGTTCCTCCAAGGCTACGGACGAGCAGCATAACTCCGACAGAGTGTTCGAACCTGGTGGTGCGACTGGTTATCCCCAGCAGGCCGGTTATGCCGTGCTGCAACACTCCCTTCAACCGCCCGATGGCTTCGGTATCCATCAAAGCGAGCAGCACAGGCTCGACGATGTCGAAAGCTCCGTAGATTCTATCTTTGTACTGCATCGGCTACCGATCCATCGAACGGATCAGGCTTTGGGCTATGGCTTTTGGGGCCGAAAGGAACGTGTCATCCCGGAGCTTCCAGGGAGATCCGCTCAACGCCAGCGCCTGCCTGCCAGCCTCTCGAACCATCACGGCGCCCGCCGCTCCATCCCATGGGTGCAGGGAAAACGAAACATACCCGTCCAACCACCCAAATGCGGAATAGGCGATCCCCATGGCCGTGCATCCGAAAAGTCGAACCGTAGCCACTCGCTGGATCAGTTCGTCGGCGAATTCTACGATCTTACGCCGCAGATTCCTGTCTCTGGATAGCTCGATCCCAATCAAGGCTCTGTCGAAAGGATGCGAAGTCAGAGGTTCGTAAGGGCGGTGGTTCAGGAACAACCCCATCCCTCTGGCTGCAGAAAAGAGATTCCCCCTGATCGGGTCGTACACCACTCCCACCAAAGGCTCGTCGTCTTCGAACAAACCTATGGAAACCACGAACTCCGGAATGTGGTAGGCGTAGTTCGTGGTTCCGTCCAGCGGATCCACCACCCAGCATGGGATATGGGGAGTACACACCGACCCAAAGTTGCTTTCCTCTCCCATGAACCCAAAGTCCGGGAACCGCCCGCCGAGGCGCTCGAAAATGATTTTCTGTGCTTCCAGATCCACGTCGGTAACGAGATCGAGATGCCCTTTCTCCTTGATCTCCAGAGGAGTGTCGAACCTGTTCCTCAACAGAGCCCCGGCCTCCATTGCCGCTTCCGACGCAGCGTCCAGGGCAAGGGACAATTCCGTTTCGTTCATTCATCCCTCCACGTGAGCGAGCCTCACACCTTCTCTCAATAGAACCGGAACCCTGTCCGGCGTCCTGGCCTCAGAGTAGATCCTCAGAACCGGTTCCGTGCCGGAAGGACGTATCAGAAGCCAGCTATCGTCGTCGAGGATGTACTTCACGCCGTCCATGCTGTTGATCTCCCTCACCGGAACGCCGGCTATCCTGTCCGGCGCTTCCGACAACAGCATCTCCACCAGTTCCTTCTTGGAGAAAGGAGGCACGCGGAGGTCGTTTCTCCCGTAGTGGAATTCGCCAAAGGATTCGTTCAGAGACATGAGCAGTTCCTCCAGGCCGACGCCGTGATACGCCATGACCTCTGCGATGAGCAACCCCATCAGTATGCCATCCCCTTCCGGAATGTGTCCTTCGATGCTTATTCCACCGGATTCTTCCCCCCCAAGCAGCACTTCGTCCCGCATCATGTAATCCGCTATGTAATTGAATCCGACGGGGGTTTCGTAGATCGGAATCCCATACCTGCTTGACATCACGTTCAAAGCTTGAGTGGTGGAAATCGTTTTGACCACGGCGCCTTTCTTACCTTTTTCCTCTACCAGATACCTGAGCGCCAGCGACATGATGCGATGGGGGTCGACGAAGCGCCCCGTTTCGCTCACGGCCCCAATTCGATCCGCGTCTCCGTCGTTTGCCAGCCCCAGGTCCCAGTTCCCTTCCGGGACGGCGCGAATCAGATCGTTGAGGTATCTTGCTATAGGCTCCGGGTGAAGGCCGCCGAACCCTGGGTTCATGTCGCCGTGTATCTCTTCGGCTTCTATCCCGGCTCCTCGCAACAGGTTCTTCAGATATCCCCTGCCAGCCCCGTACATCGGGTCTATGAGAACCCGCATCTTCCTGCCGGCAAGCCTGTCGAAATCGATCAAAGTGGAAAGGTGATCCCGATAAGCCGGGTACGGATCGAACCGCACGATCAATCCGGCTTCTTCCCCCTCCTCGAACGGGATCAAAGCTGGCTCCCTGCCCGCCCGTTCGTTGGCGTGAAGGAATTCCACCACTTTTTCCGAATCCTCAGGCGACGCCGATCCCCCATAAGCAGCCTTCAACTTCATTCCGTTGTACCTGGGAGGGTTGTGGCTGGCGGTGATCATCACTCCACCGTCGGCGTGGAGGTGAACCACCGAGTAAGAGAGCATGGGAGTGGGCACGTCTCCCCTGGAGATATACACTTTGATGCCGTTCCCCGCCAGAACTTTTGCGACCTCTCGGGCGTACCGGTCGGAGAGGAATCTCGTATCGAACCCCACCACCATCACGGGCTGAGGAGACCCGCTCTGCGCCAGGACGAGGTCGGCTATGGCCTGGGAGACTTTTCTGACGTTTTCGAAGGTGAATTCGTCGCTGATGACCGCCCTCCATCCGTCGGTTCCGAACTTTATGCTCATCGCCCCTCCAGGATCGATTCGAGATTTTTCAGGACGAGCATGGCTTTTTCGTCCCTGAGAAGGGGAAGTTTGACCCTGGCTCTCCTGAGCTCCGACGTGTCTATCTCGGCTTCCAGAAGAGCTTCCTCGAAATAAGGAGCTCTGGCCACGAGCTGTCCATCCGGGCCGAACAGGGTCGATCCTCCCCAGAAATTCAGGCCGTCTTCGAACCCGACGCGGTTCGCGTGAAGTACGAAGACGGTGAAGAAATTGGCGAACATCCGGTTCGCGAGCTCCACGTGCTCGCTGCTGTCCATCCTTCCCGGCTGGTGCAATCCCCGCCCCGGGCTCGACGACATCAGAAGGAGGAAATCGGCCCCATCCACCCAGAGAAGGTACGGGGAGGAAAGGTGCCAGAAGTCCTCGCAGATCAACATCCCAATCCTGCCCAATCGAGTATCGAAAGCCTCGAACCCGCTGCCCGGAGAAAAGTACCTTCCTTCGTCGAAGAGCGTGTACGTTGGCAAGTAGACTTTCCGATGCACATGGAGTATGTCGCCTTTCGAGATGTAAGCGGATGCTATGTGGAACTGTTTTCTGGAAGTTTCTTCCACGAATCCGACTGCAACGTCAATCCCAAGCCGATCGGAAAGTTCTCCTATCTCCCGTAGCGGTGATACATCGTCACGCAGGTCGATTGCGACTTCCTGGACCAGGTCTCTTAGCACATATCCGGTGAGGGAAAGCTCCGGAAACACGAGCAAATCCACGCCCCGGCTTGCGGCCTGCCCCATGATATCGAGATGTATCTCCAGGTTCGCCTTCACATCTCCCAGGCGGGGGGCTATCTGCGCAATCCCTACTTTCATCCAATTTCCTTCCATAAGCGCGGCACCTCGACGGGGGTGGACGGTCTATCCACCCCCCTTGTGGTCAATCCCTCTTGAACTTGGAGTAGTCCGGAGACGCGTAGCGGCTTGCTCCAGAACCTTCTATGTCGATGAGGGCACGCACTTTCATCGGCAATCCCCAGAGCCTGATGAACCCAACTGCGTCCTCCTGGTTGTAGACATCTTCTTCCCCGAAGGTAGCGTAATCTTCCCTGTACAGGCTGAAAGGAGATCTCCTGCCCACGACAGAGGCAGAACCTTTGTACAGCTTGAGCCTCACCTGGCCCGTGACTCTTTCCTGAGTGACCCGGACGAACGCGTCCAACGCTTCGCGAAGCGGGGTGAACCACTTGCCGTTGTAGACGAGTTCAGCGTACCGCTGAGCGACAAGGTCTTTGTAGTGAAGCGTATCCTTGTCCAGGCATATCTCCTCGAGCCCCTCATGCGCCCTGTACAGGATGGTTCCTCCCGGCGTTTCGTAAACCCCTCTGGATTTCATCCCCACGAGCCTATTTTCGACGAGGTCCACCCTCCCGATACCGTGCTTACCTCCGAGTTCGTTCAGCCGCTCCATCAGTTGAACAGGCCCCATGGCAACGCCGTTCAACCTTTTCGGGACCCCCTGCACGAAATCGATGGTTATGTATTCAGGAGCGTCCGGGGCTTTCTCCGGAGCGGTGGTAAGCACGAAGACATCTTCCTCCGGTTGACGCCACGGGTCTTCCAGGTATCCCCCCTCGTGGCTCATGTGCCAGAAATTCCTGTCACGGGAATAGATCGATTTTATGGTAGCGGATACCGGGACGTTGTGCTTCTTAGCATACTCAATGGCATCTTCCCGGCTCCTTATGGACCATTCCCTCCATGGGGCTATCACCTTCAGCCTCGGATTAAGCGCCTGATAGGTGAGTTCGAATCTGACCTGATCGTTTCCCTTCCCGGTGGCGCCGTGAGCAACGGCATCCGCCCCCTCCAACTGAGCGATCTCCACCTGTCTCTTGGCAATCAACGGTCTTGCCATCGAGGTGCCGAGCAGGTACTTCCGTTCGTAGATGGCACCGGCCATCATGGTCGGAAACACGTAATCGGTGAGGAACTCTTCCCTCAGGTCTTCAATGTAAATTTTGCTCGCCCCGGAAGCAAGCGCTTTCTCTTCGAGGCCGCCAAGTTCTTCCTCCTGACCGAGGTTGGCGGTGTAACAGATCACCTCGCAGCCGTAGTTTTCCTTCAGCCAGGGTACGATCACGGATGTATCCAGACCGCCGGAGTACGCCAGCACTACCTTCTTGACTTTCTCTTTTCCTCCCATTTTCCCCTCCAAGGCACGATATGAAACCAACACAAATTTTACACTCGCAGGCTTCCGTTGGGAAATGCAGGAAGGTTCGGCAATCGCACACCGCAGTAGATCAACGGGTAGGCGAGGGCGTTGCCCTTGCTTACCCACTCAAAACCAAACAGTCACTTTCTTGCGCCCAGGCGTGAACCGTGGTGCGGGCCGGCAGATCGAAAACTGCGTGGATGAAATTCGCACCTCAGTACCAGAGAGATGGTGGAGAATGACGCCGCCTCCTGAACATGGGCCCCAGGATCAGGCCGGTCGTGAATCCTCCTACGTGCGCCCACCACGCAACTCCACCTGTGACTGCAGCTCCGGTGGAGATGCTCAACGTGCCGTTCAGAAGCTGTTCCAGGAACCATGTTCCAAGCACCAGCACGGCAGGGAGCGTGACTATCTCGAAGTAGAACAACAGAGGGAGAACCACCGTCACCCCTCCACGCGGGAAGTACACGAGGTAAGCGCCGAGCACAGCCGCGATCGCTCCGCTTGCTCCCAGGGTGGGGATCGAGGAATGTGGATTGAAGAATATCTGCGCCATCGAGGCCATTATCCCGCCGAACAGGTAAAAAAGGAGATACCTGATGTGCCCCATTTCCTCTTCGACGTTGTCTCCAAATATCCAGAGGTACAGCATGTTTCCTCCAACATGCACCCATCCCCCGTGGAGAAATTGAGCCGTTATCAGTGTTACGAGGACCCATGGATGCTGATGCCAGCTCAGTATCCTCACAGGGACCACAGCCCAGTTGGCTATGAACTCACGCAAATGAGGACCGAGGGACACTTCGAACAGGAAAACCAATATGTTGAGAAAGATGATCGTATAATTTACAATCGGGAACGTTCTGGTCGGAACCGTATCTCTGAGAGGGATCATTCATTTCTCCTTAGATACTTTTCAGAGAGCAGCAGAAGCACAAGGATTTCCCCTATTCCAGGCAAGCTACTACGAACCTGGTAAGCTGGATGGAGGTCTTTCACCCGCGAGAGCGCAACCGGGCCAGCTTCAAGAAGTGCCGGAGCAGAAAGCACACAACCAAAAACTTCGGCTCAGCTTTCCACCACTTCCTTGCAGGGATCGCATCTGGGCTCCACGGTGATCCTTATGGCCGTTCTCTCCTGTCCGTTTATGTCCACCTCTATGAAAGCCGGTATGGAGATGATGTCGATCCCATCCTCCTGCAGGTAACCCCGGGCAATGGCGACGGCTTTGACCGCCTGGTTCACCGCGCTGGCCCCAATCGCCTGTACCTCGGCATGCCGGTGTTCTCTGATGACACCGGCGATAGCGCCAGCCACAGCAGTGGAGCGAGAGCTTGCGGAAACCTTAATGATGTCCATGGCGTCCCTCCGTCTACGTCGTGTGTGGATGTTTTGTCTCCACCAGGCCTTATCACTCAAAGGGGCGCACGAGCGCCCCTTTACTCACTTTGCAAACTCTACCGCTCGAGATTCCCTGATAACCATCACCTTGATCTGACCCGGATACTCCAGGTTTTCCTCCACTTTGCTGGCGATCTCCTTGGACAACTGGATGATCCCGTAGTCGTCCACTTTCTCCGGTTTGACGATTATCCTCAACTCCCGCCCGGCCTGAATGGCGAAGGCTTCTTGCACTCCCTGGAAGGATTTCGCAATCTCCTCCAGGGCAGTGATCCTCTTGATGTAACTTTCCAGCGATTCCCTTCTGGCTCCCGGGCGAGCGCCGGAGATGGCGTCGGCCGCTGCAACGATCACGGCTTCCAGAGTCTGGGGCTCCACTTCATGATGGTGTGCCTCGATGCAGTGCACCACCGGCTCCGGCACCTTATACCTGCGGGCGATCTCCGCCCCTACTCTCGCATGAGGTCCGTCGTTTTCGTGGCTCACGGCTTTGCCTATGTCGTGCAGAAGCCCTCCCATCTTTGCTATTCTTACATCCGCCCCAAGCTCCGCCGCGAGCATTCCGGCTATATAGCCGGTCTCTATGGCGTGGGACAGCTGGTTCTGCCCATAGCTCGTGCGGTACTTGAGTCGCCCGAGGAGCTTGACGATCTCCGGGTGCAAACGCTGGATCCCCAGCTCCACCAGGGCATTCTCCCCGGCCTCTATGATGGTGGCCTCCACCTCGCTCCTGGCGCGTTTCACCTCTTTTTCGATCCTCGCCGGGTGGATACGCCCATCCTGCACCAGCCTGCTCAAGGCAATCCGCGCAATTTCCCTCCTGACGGGATCGAAACTGGAGATCGTTATCGCCTCCGGCGTGTCGTCCACGATGAGATCCACCCCGGTGGCTTCCTCTATGGCACGGATATTCCTCCCTTGCCTTCCGATGATACGCCCTTTCATCTCATCGTTGGGCAAAGGCACGGTGCTCACGGTGGACTCCGATACATAGTCCGAGGCGATGCGTTCGATTACCGTGGCAATGACCTTGCTGGCACGTCGGTTGGCTTCGGCCTCCGCCTGGGCCTCCACCTCCCTGATCACACGCGCCATATCCTGCCTCGATTCCCTGGCCACTTCTTCCAGAAGCAGCTTCTTCGCTTCCTCGGAGCTCAAACCAGAAATCCTTTCCAACTCCGCTTTCTTGCGTTTCAAAAGCTCCGCTGCTTCTGCCGTGTCTTTTTCCAGTTGTGCCTGAAGCTGGCCGAGTCTCTTCTCCTTGGAATCCAGCCGCTCCAGTTTCTTGTCTAAATTCTCCAACCTCCGTTGAACCCGCTCTTCCTGACGTTGCAGGTCACGTCGACGGCGCTCTATCTCCTTTTCTGCTGCATCCTTTATCCTGATCGCTTCATCCTTGGCTGCCAGGATGATATCCCGGGCCTCGGATTTGCTTTCGGCCAGAATCTTTTCGGCCTCTTCCCGCGCTGAACCCCTCTCACGTTTTTCGGATATCTTGTGAAACAAATATCCCAGGACAAAGGAGAGAGCACCAACCCCTACAGCTATAATGAGTTCTACGATGATTCTCCCTCCATGCATTTTCATTCACCTTGACCGAGTGTGCTGAACAGGCGTACCGCCTGCATGGTGCTAATCCGCAATCTGGGAACTCTTCTCCTCATCCCAGATGCGTCGAACGACTCTCCGGACGACCTGATAATCGAAGCCCCTCCGCTGCAGAAACCCCCCGAGTTTTCTGGCGAAAGAAGGATAGTCTTCGATCTTCCATTGCTTCGATTTCGCTTTTGCCAGCTCATAAGCCACCGTTTCTTCGTCTTCCCTGAGCTCTCTGTCGAGCACTTTTTGGATCAACTGCTCGCTCAGTCCCTTGCTCCGGAGTTCGTATTCCAGAGCCCTGCGACCTCTCGGGGAGAACTGCACACGGTTGCTTACCCAGAACCTGGCAAACTCCTCGTCGTCCAGATACCCGGCGTCGTCCAGACGCCGGATCACCGCAGCTATCGCTTGCGGTGCGGTTTTCTTCTTTTTAAGGTACCTCTCAACTTCCGATCGGCTTCGTGGTCTGTATCCCAGGAATCTGACGGCCCTTTCGTAAGCCTTTTCTTCTTCCTGTAGCCTTACAAGGCTTTCCACTTCTTCGTCCGTAAGATACTGCCCCACCCGAAGGCTCGCCGCTTTGACCGCCGGCAGCGAAAAGGCATACTCCCCATCCACGAAGACGTTTACCCAGTCACGCTTCCTCTTCTGAAAGCGCAACTCCGAGATTTTGCCAGCCACCTGAGATCAACCTTCGCTTTCCTCCTGCACGAGATCGTAATCCGGGAGCGGTGGCAGTCCGGCCTCCACACGGATCTTGTTTTCTATCTCATGCATGAGGGCAGGGTGCTCCTTGAGGAACGCCCTGACGTTTTCCCTTCCCTGGCCGAGCCTCTCGCCCTGGTAGGAGTAGAAGGATCCCCGCTTTTCTATGATCCCCATCTCCACTCCAAGGTCTATCACTTCCCCGCTCCTCGATATGCCTTCGTTGTAGATGATATCGAATTCTGCGATGCGGAACGGGGGGGCTACTTTGTTCTTCTTGACGGTGACCTTCGTTCGGTTCCCGATGACCGTACCTTTGTCTTTTATCGCTTCGATCCGCCTCACGTCCATTCGAACGGACGCGTAGAACCGAAGCGCAAGGCCACCTGTAGTGGTTTCAGGGCTGCCGAAGAAAACGCCTATTTTGTGTCTGATCTGATTCGTGAAGATCATGGCGGTGTTGGAGCTTTTTATCGCTCCCGCCAGCTTCCGCAAAGCCTGGCTCATGAGCCTGGCCTGGAGCCCAACGTGGGCGTCCCCCATGTCCCCTTCGATTTCGGCTCTGGGGACCAGGGCGGCCACGGAATCGATCACCACCACGTCCACAGCCCCAGAACGGACCAGGGATTCGGCTATCTCCAATGCCTGCTCTCCGGTATCGGGCTGTGAGATGTAAAGATCGTCCACGTTGACGCCGCATTTCGCGGCATAGAACGGGTCGAGGGCATGCTCGACATCGATGAACGCCGCCACGCCTCCCATCTTCTGTGCTTCGGCGATGATGTGCTGGCAGATGGTCGTCTTCCCGGAAGATTCCGGGCCGTAAATTTCCGTCACCCTCCCTCTGGGTACCCCTCCGATGCCGAGGGCAATATCCAGGGACAAAGAACCCGTGGGGATTGCCTCCACCTGCATGTGGGGCGCCTCGCCAAGGCGCATGATGGCGCTTTCGCCAAACCTCTTCCTCACATTTGCGACGGCTATCTCCAGGGCCTTCTTCCTGTTTTCCGATGTGCTGGTTCTTGCCATTGAACTTCCTTCCACTCCTTGTGGTTATGCGCTCCTCCACGATTTCCTTCATGGAAAAGAGTCTGAAAATCCTCCTACATTCTATACAAAAAATCTACTATTAGCAAGCGATGGAGGAATGATAGACCATCGTTCTTATCGATCCGATTCACTGGCTGCGTTCGGGGTTTCCCTATCAACCACAACACAGAGGATAGGCGTCAGAGATTGGAGAAAACATGGCATGGAATAGCAGGGGTGATCTGCAATGTTGAGTCTCACAAAGTCTTGCCGGTTTGGGGCAGAAGCCCGCTGAATCAGGATTCTCCGAGGTAGGCGAGGGCACTACCCTCACCTACCCTGCGGTTCACCGAACGGGTTTCTGATTCGATCGACGTAGTGATGCGCCACCCCTCGCCGGTAAACGGGCAGGTCTCTTCGAGGCAATAAGGCAGAAAGCCGGGATTCAGCACATCGGTGGCGGAGCACAGCCTATCGTCTTCCTCACCTCAAGCCGTCCGCCAGGAATGGCATCACCTGTTTCTTTCGTGACATGACCCCGGGCATGTAAGCCGAATTCTCCCTGAATGTCACACGGAACGCGTTTTCTGCGAGCCTGATCTGCCCCACGGCCAGCATTTCGGTTCCCTCTTCGAGCACATCCGTGACCATGAGGAGGAAAAGATCGTAGCCTCTCTCCCTGGAGATGCGCTCCATTTCTTCCAGTATCTCTTTCTTTCGGGAAAGGACGATCGACTTGTCGGCCACTTCTATCTGTGCAACGGCAACCGTACCCCTGGGGAAGTGTGACTCCTTCAGATCCATGGTGAGGATCTCCCTGGGCGACAGATGGTTTATGTTTGTCTTCTCGGTATACATCTGAATGCCAAACTGCATGTAATCCATTCCGAGGAAATCGGCGATTTCTTTCACCGCCTGCCGGTCGTATTTCGTGGTCGTCGGCGATTTCAGCAACATCGTGTCGGAAAGGATCGCTGCGAGCATTGCGCCTGCCACCGTCCTCGAAGGATATACCTCGTTGGATTTGTAGAGGTCCCAGATTATCGTGTTGGTGCATCCCACAGGGCGCACGTAAGCGGTTATGGGCTGTCCCGTCTCGAGTCCTCCAAGCCGGTGATGATCCACGATCTCCAGTATCTCTGCCTCCTCTATCCCGGCTACCGCCTGCGTCTTCTCCGAATGATCCACCAGGATCACTTTCCGCTTGGGTGGGTCGATCAGATCGTGCCTCGTGATCACGCCTTCGACTTTCCTCTCTTCGTCCACCACGACGGCTATACCGTTGTGATCCCTCATGAGTTCGTCCATGAAATCCCGAAGTACCACGTCCCTGGAAACCGTCAACGGTTTCTTCTCCATCATCCTAACAGCCGGAGAACTCAACCTCAACAGCCGACCAGCGACGTAGGTGTTGTACGGAGTCACTATCACCACCACTCCGCGCTCCCTGGCAAGCCGCAGGATCCTATCCGAAGGAGGTGTGCCGCCGGTGACGATTATGCAGCTAACCCCGATCTCTATCCCGACTTCCTGCGCTTCCTCCCTGTCGCCGGTGATCAGTACATCCCCTTCGCTCAAATACCTCCTCATCTTTTCGGGCGACATGGCCCCGATCATCGGCCTGCCCCTCAGGAGGTCGTCCATGTTCCCAACGACCAGGGAAGCGTCCATGGTCCTGACCACATCGGCGACCTTCGGAGGGTGATCCTCCAGCGTGAACTCCCTGAACTCCTCCAGGTAGCTCCTCGCTATCTTCCTTTCGGTCACGAGACCCGCCAGCCGACCTTCTTCGTCCACCAGCGGGATATCCCTCAGCTTGTGAGAGATCATGAGCGCCCCAACTTCGTAAACCGTGGAATCGGTGGCGGCAACCACGACATCTTTGACCATCGCATCGGCAACTCGACGGTACACATGCCGGATGAGCGGCGGAAGCGGCAATCCAAAATACCTCAGCACAAAAGCGGTCTCGTGGTTCGGCTCCCCAAGTCGCACCGCCTGATACGATAGCTCTCCGTCCGTCAGGTTCTTGAAGTAGGCATAGGATATGGCCGAGGCGATGCTATCGGTATCCGGGTTCTGGTGGCCGACGACATAAATCGCATCTTCTTTCAACGGCTCTTCCGAGAGTTTCTCCTCTCCCATCGCAAACCTCCGTGAAACGAACTCGACTTTATGCCGATTTTCGTACGTTTTCGAGGGGATTGCAAGCCCAGGCAGACATCAGCCGGGCTATTCCTGCCGTTCCTCCGAATCGGGGCTTATCAATACCTTCCTACCTCTACCTGCACCTTCGTCCGGACCGACCACTCCCCTTGCCTCCAGCTCTTCCATCAAACGTGCCGCTCTTGGGAACCCGAGTCGCAGTTTCCTCTGGAGCCAGGAAGTCGAGGTGGTTTTCTGCCCTTTCAGCATCTCCACGGCTTCTTCGATGAGAGAATCGTCGCTTCCTTCCTCCTCCCGAAGAGGAATCCCTATCCAGGGAGGAGCGTCTTCCCCCGCATCGCCCCAAAGTTCCACTGCCTGAGAGCGCCAGAATTCGGTCACCGCCTCGGCTTCTTCGTCGCTCACGAAACATCCTTTGAACCGAAGCGGCTTGCTAAGCCACGGGAGCATGAGAAGTCCATCTCCCTTCCCCAGCAGCTTCTCCGCGCCGTTCTGGTCCAGTATGACCCGCGAATCGATCGACGAACTCACGTTGAAAGCTATCCTGGCAGGGAAGTTGGCTTTGATGAGCCCGGTGACCACGTCCACGCTGGGGCGCTGGGTCGCTATGACGAGATGAATCCCCGTAGCCCTCGATTTCTGCGCCAACAGCACAAGGGAATGCTCTATCTCCTCCGGGAGAGTCAACATGAGGTCGGCGAGCTCGTCTATCACGATCACCACATAAGGCATAGGATCGGGAAAAGTGCGGTTGTACCCCTCTATGTCCTTGACGCCGGCATCGACGAACGACCTGTACCGATCGTCCATCTCCATGATCGCCCATTTCAGAGCTTTGGCCGCCTCGTTCGGATCTACGATCACCGGAGAAAGGAGGTGAGGGATCCCGTTGTAGATCTGTAGTTCCACCCTCTTCGGGTCGACGAGAAGAAGCTGGAGCCTGTCCGGCGTGTTCTTCATGAGGAGAGAGATCAGTATGGCATTCAGGCTCACGGACTTTCCAGATCCGGTAGCGCCTGCGATGAGAAGATGCGGAAGCCGTGCAAGGTCCAGCACCACCGGTTCTCCGGAGACCCCTCTTCCGAGCGCCACTGCCAGAAGGGATTTCAGACCGGCGAATTCTTTCGATTCCAGCACTCCTTTCAGAGAAACGACCATGCCCCTTGGATTGGGCACCTCTATCCCGACGAAGTTCTTCCCCGGAACGGGGGTTTCCACCCTGATGGAAGCAGCCGCCAGTTCGAGTGCGATGTCGTTTTGCAGGGCTTTTATCTGGCTGACGCGGACCCTCCTGGACTTTTCCTCGCCGCGGCGTCTGCTCGTGATCACACCCGGTTCGAGCCCGAACTGCGTAACAGCGGGGCCGCGCCTTATGCTCACCACTTTGGCCGGCACTTTGAAAGCGGCCAGAGTCTCCTCGATGGTACGTGCCATCTCCCGAGCCTCTCGTTCGCTCATCAACTCCCCTTCGTCGCCCCGGAGCAGATCGATCGGAGGCAGTTCAGGCAGAAGAGGCTCCGAGGAAGGCGTCTCCATCTTTATCTCGTGCGGCTTCTCGCCTTTCCGATCCAACCCGAATGTCCTCGGCACGATCCCTTTCAACTCAGGCGCAGTCATAGCCCAGCAGATCGATCCTGCCCCAATCAGCAGGAAACCGAACACAGGTGCCAGAAAAGCGCCCAACTTACCCGGAAAGAGACCGTAAATCCACCTTCCGATCGCACCGCCACCTTTGCCTGTCCCTCCCCATTGCCACAGAAGAGCCATCCCGATCACGGCAAGGTCGGTGCCTATGAGGTGACATTTTTCGCCCCCTCTTCCCTCCGCTCTCACCACGAGGCTGAAAGCAAAGGTTACCACGAGGAGCACCCATACAGGCCACGAAGCATCGCCAATGAAGAAGCTCCACGCTCCGTGCAGGAACAGAGCCGAAAGCAAAACCGATATGACAAACGTTATACCAGCGAGCTCCAGCGGATTCTCGAAGGCTTTCTCGATGGATTTTTCGAACTTCACGTCACCTTCCTTTGCGAGGGGCGTTACTTAGAACTCGAACTGCACAAACGCAGCCCTTCCAGAGCAGGCTGGGAATTGGGGTTGATGTCCAGGGCTTTGTCGAGCCAGATCTTCCCGTTCTTGCAATCACCCAGGTACACGTAGGAAAGGCCGAGCTCGTAGAAATACTCCTCGTTGTTGGCGCCCAGATCGATGGCTTTCTTGAAAGCTTTGATTGCCCCTTCGTAGTTCCGGCGAACATAGTATACTACCCCAAGGTGGGCGTAAGCCTGAGCATAGTCAGGCCCCACTTTGATGGCTTTCTGCAGTTCCACCGCCGCGCGTTCTGGATCACGGCTGAGGAAATACGCCCATCCGAGGGCGTCGTGGTTCTGCGGGTTGTTCGGCGCTATGGATACAGCTTTCTGGAAAGCCTCTATCGCCTGCTTGTACCGCTCGAGGGCCAGGTAATTCCTGCCTATGCTGATGTACAAAAAATCGAGATTGGGCTGGAGGGAAAGCGCCTGTTCGTAATACGAGATGGCTTTCTTGTACTTGCCCTGTCGCTCCAGCACGTATCCCATGTCCCTGACGACGTCGACGTTCTGTGGGTCGAGCTTCATGGCTTTCTGGGCTTCCTCCAGCGCCCTCGTCCAGTTCCCCTGATCCGCGTATATCTCGGCGAGGTAAGCATGGGCTATTCCAAGGTTCGGGTCGGTATCCACGGCCTCCAGCGCCAGCTCCGTTGCCTTTTCGTAGTCCCCATCCCAATCGAGCGCCATGGCGAGCACGGCTTTGTTGCGGGCGCTATCCGGGTTGAGCTTCACCGCCTCTCGGGCAGCTTTCACCGCTTCC
>CAZEXY010000004.1:12100-16848 GCA_964516345.1 uncultured Anaerolineae bacterium | reverse complement strand
GCGGGCGCTATCCGGGTTGAGCTTCACCGCCTCTCGGGCAGCTTTCACCGCTTCCTTCGTGTGCCCCCGGATGGCAAGGAGCTTGGCGAGCCAGACGTATGCATCTTCGTTGTCCTTTTCCAACTCGACAACCTTCTCGAAAGCCTTTATGGCCCCTTCGATGTTCCCGTCTTCGTACATCGCCTGAGCCTCGGCAAAGTAGATGGAAGGCGCTTTGGTGGGGGTTGGAGTGGGCAAATGCTGAGCGAGCGGATTGTACTTCGATATCAAATCACCTTCCCTCGTGGCCACCAGGTAAATCCCGATGGCAATCACGATGACGAGTACAGTCTTCCACCCGCCGTTCTTCTTCCTCCTGGGCTTCCACGGCTCGAGATACATTTGCTCCCCTTACAGATCCACGAAAACCAGATCGAAAGTCCTTTCGAACGAATCGATCTCTTCCTGCCCCCTCACGAGGCTGGCTCTGAGGAAATAAGTCTCATCCGGCTCCGGAGCGTTCCTAAGATGCATCGTCACGCTGAAGCTGTACTCCATAGCGTCCACTACCAACATCTCCGAAACCAGGTTCCCCCTCGGATCGAAGATCTCCAGATCGAGGGAAGGCCTCTCGTCGAACGGGGTGAGTTCGATCCTGACCCACAACCTTTTCAGATCGGGATAAGGGTACACTTCGATGGATTCGATTTTGGTCTGCTCGGGGCCCCTGACAACCCTGACCCGAGTCATGTCTTCGTAGGTAAGTCCGATCGGCACTTTTTCAGTTCCAGACATATCTTCTCCCAATTCCAAGCTCATCAACTCTGGAGGAATCATACATGCTTTCACGCGGGTGGTCAAGGCCAAAGGGAAAATCGCTTCTCCGGAGCGGCCGGTGCGAGAAATTCCGGGCAAAACTGTAAAAGTCGAGTGAAATATGATAAAATTAAGGGTAGTTCGAACTTGCAGGCACCTTTTCCGAGCAAAGAAGCCGTTCGCAGATGCCTGCTGGAAAGGAATTCGACGGGAGATCATTCGCAGGAGGTTCACGTCGTTTGGATATCATTGGCACATTGAGGGAAGGTTTCGAAACGGCAAACAGGAAGATCTGGTTGCTGTTGTTCCCCGTGTTCCTGGATTTGTGGCTCTGGCTCGGCCCGGAGATATCCGGGAAGCCGGTGCTGCACAGGCTCACCGAGATTTTCCTCAAATCAGCGCAACAGCTGCAACCGCAGGATTGGTACAAAGGCACGGAGAAGCTTCTGGCTTCCATGGAAGGAATGAACCTCTCACTGGTGCTTGCCAACGAGCTCGTGGGATTGCCGAGCTTCGTGGCCACCGCCTCCCATCTTCCCCTGCCGGCTTCGTGGCACAGAAGCGTCATAACGATACACACACCGGCAGGGTTGCTGGTGACGTTGTTCGTTCTTTTCCTCCTGGGGCTGTTAATCTCGGCGCTGTTCTTCAAAACGGCAGTCTCGGTGCTCTCGGGGAAATTCTCACCGAGCGGGTTCGTGAAAGGCGTGGTCAACGCCTGGGTTCAAAGCCTGCTTTTCACGCTCATACTGTTCGCCGGGATCATGTTCCTGGCGGTGCCGATGAGCTTCGGCGTCGCCGTGATAACGCTCTTGAGCCCGTCCCTCGGGATGAGCAGCATGGGGTTCTTCCTCATGATACTATCGTGGGTCATCCTGATAGCGCTCTTTTTCCTGGCCTTCTCCATAGAGGCTGTGGTCTGGGACGATGTGAACATCCTGACCGGAATGCGAAGAAGCGCCAAAGTGGTCGGAAGATTTTTCTGGAAAACCCTCGGCTTTCTCATTTTGAGCAACGTCCTTGTGCTGGGGTTTTCCGTGATATGGAATAGATTGACGTTCTCCGCCGTCGGCGTGGCGATAAGCATCCTGGGCAACGCATACATAGGAATAGGAGTCGCCATTGCGAGCCTCATTTTCTACAGAGCGGGGTACACATTGCTTTCGTTGGAGGAAGCAGCAAGGGCCCTGAAGACGGCCGGAGAGCAAACGAGTGATGGAGGGGAGTCGCTTGGTGGATAAAAACACGCATTATACGGCAGAAGACATTCAAGTCCTGGAAGGGCTGGAGGCGGTTCGAAGGCGCCCCGGGATGTACATCGGCTCCACCGATGTGCGGGGGCTTCACCATCTCGTCTATGAGGTGGTGGACAACGCCGTGGACGAAGCTCTGGCGGGCTTCTGCGACCGCATAGAGGTAACCATACACGAGGGCAACAGCGTTACCGTGGTGGACAACGGGCGGGGTATTCCGGTGGGGATACACCCCAAAACGGGCAAGCCGGCCCTGGAAGTCGTTATGACGATGTTACACGCCGGCGGGAAGTTCGGCGGGGAAGGGTACAAAGTTGCGTCCGGCCTGCATGGGGTCGGCGTCTCTGCCGTGAACGCCCTCTCCGAATGGATGAAGGTCTGGGTCGTCAGGGACGGATACAAGTACTTCCAGGAATACAGGCGGGGGAAGCCTCTGACGCCGGTGGAGAAAATCGGGAAATCGAAAGGATCCGGCACCAAGGTGGTGTTCAAGCCGGATCAGGAGATATTCACCACGCTCAACTTCCGATTCGAGACCCTGGCCCAGCGGTTCAGGGAAATAGCATTCCTCACGAAAGGGCTCACCATCAAACTCGTGGACGAGCGAGGTGCGGGAAAAGAGATAGCTTTTTACTTCGAAGGCGGAATAGCTTCTTTCGTGAGGTATCTGAACAAGAACAGATCGGTTCTGCACGAGCCTTTTTTCGTCTCGAAGCAGGTGGATAGCACCCAGGTGGAAGCGGCCATCCAATACACCGACGGCTACTCGGAGTCCGTGTACGCTTTCGCCAACAACATCAACACGGTGGACGGTGGGACACACCTGACCGGTTTCCGCTCTGCCCTGACGAGAACGCTCAACGACTACGCGAGGAAGAACGGGCTTCTCAAGGACAACGAATCCAACTTCACAGGAGACGACGTCCGACAGGGACTGACCGCCATCCTCAGCGTCAAATTACGGGAGCCGCAGTTCGAAAGCCAGACGAAGGCAAAGCTGGGCAATGCGGAAGTCAAGGGTCAGGTAGAATCCGTGGTAGGTGAGGCGTTTGCACAATGGCTCGAAACCCATCCCAGGGAAGCCAAGGCAATCATCGGTAAGTGTCACACGGCTGCCAGGGCCAGGCTTGCGGCACGGGCTGCGAGAGACCTGGTCATCCGAAAAAGCGCCTTGGAGAGCATGACGCTCCCGGGCAAACTCGCCGATTGCTCCGAGCGTGACCCTTCGAAGACCGAGATATTCATCGTGGAGGGGGACAGCGCCGGCGGTTCTGCAAAGCAGGGAAGGGACAGACGATTCCAGGCCATCCTCCCCCTGCGCGGCAAGATACTGAACGTCGAAAAAGCCAGGCTCGACAGAGCTCTGGAGAACAAAGAAATCCAGGCCCTGATCACCGCCCTCGGCACCGGCATCGGAGACGACTTCGACCTGAAGAACCTCAGATATCACAGGGTCATCATCATGACCGACGCGGACGTGGACGGGGCCCATATCACGACGCTACTGTTGACTTTCTTCTTCCGGTACATGCAGCCGCTCATAGAAGCGGGTCACCTGTACCTGGCTCAGCCGCCGCTGTACCAGGTGAAATACGGAAACAAGCGTGTCTACGTGTATTCCGACCAGGAACTGCAACGGGTGCTGGAATCCGTCGATGGTCAGAAAACATCGATTCAGAGGTACAAAGGTCTGGGGGAGATGAACCCTGAGCAGCTATGGGAAACCACCATGAACCCGGAAAACAGGATCCTCCTCCAGGTTTCCCTCGAAGACGCCGCCGAGGCCGATCGGACATTCGACATGCTGATGGGGAGCGAAGTACCGCCGAGGAGGCGGTTCATCCAGACCCATGCAAAGCTCGTCAGGAATCTCGACGTTTGATAAATAAGGAGGTGATACTCTGGAGTCTCGTGAATTAGCGGGGAAAATAGTCTCTCTGGCAGAGGAAAAGCAGGCCGAGGACATCTTACTGCTGGATTTGCGTCCGGTGACCATCATTGCGGATTACTTCCTGATCTTCACCGTAAACTCCGAAAGACAATCCGAGACCGTCGTGGATTGGATTCGAGAATCCGTCAAGAAAGAGTACCGTCGATTCCCGCTCAATATCGAAGGAGATTCGAGGAGCGGCTGGGTATTGATGGATTACGGCGACGTGATAGTTCACGTGATGTCAGAAGATCAAAGAGCTTATTACAGGCTCGAGGAACTTTGGAAACAAGCCCCGGTGGTGTTACGGGTTCAGTAGAAGCCAGAATAACCGGTTTGACGTTTCTGCCCTTTCTTCGGCATTCCAGGGCTTAGAGCCGCGGTAAGATCCCAAATCAGCCGTAGGGGCAACAATCAGGCTGCCCCTACGAAACAAAGGGCATGGAAAAGGAGGGTCAGGAGCAAGAGACAGTCTTCACTTTCATCCCTAGGCATGGGATTGCCCTGACCTTTGAGGACATTTGTCAAACAACCGGCAGAAGACTACCTAACTCCCGAATCCCCTAACAATCCCCCATAGAGCCAATTCGCTTTTCTGCCGATATGAGTGTAAAATGTTTTCGCCTTTTTCTCGAAAAAGCAATAGCCGCGAGGGGAAAATGAGATCGAAAATCCTTTGGTTGACGGTACCTGTACTGATTGTTGGTTTGTTCTTCCTCCAGGGGTGCTGGCGGAGCTCCGACCTCGTGAAAGTCAACGAAGCCACAAGG
>CAZEXY010000004.1:0-12000 GCA_964516345.1 uncultured Anaerolineae bacterium | reverse complement strand
CCTCCAGGGGTGCTGGCGGAGCTCCGACCTCGTGAAAGTCAACGAAGCCACAAGGCAAGCCGTGTTGAGGACTCTTGCCGCTCAGATAGTGGCGTCCAGCGTTCCAGGGCCTACGGCCTCCCCGACAGCTGTGGCCCGGAAAGAAAAAGCGTCGCCAACCAAACCTATCATCGCGACACCCGCGGAGCCCACACCTATCGCTGCAACCTCAAAACCAACACCACCTACCACCCCAACAGCCGTTCCTACGAAGAGCAAAACCCCCTCCCCTTCGTCAGGCGGAAGCAAACCCGCGGTGGTGCTGATATGGCACAGTTACCCACCCCAGCTGGAAAAGATTCTCGATGAGGCCACCACTGCGTACATGAAAGATCATCCTAACGTCCGCATCCAGGTGGTCAAGCAACCGGATATCCAGGAAGCCATCACCAACATCAGCGACGCCACCGGGTATCCCGACATAATCGCCTTCACCTCGAACAACATCGGTGCCTTTGCCGAAAGCGGAACCATAATTCCCCTCGATCAATTGATCGAGAAGTTGAAGCTGCCGTTGAGAAAAGAACTCGAGCCACTGGCGATCGAAGCCGTATCGTACCAGGGCCACGTGTGGGCTGTGCCCCACGCCCTCGGAGGGCTTGCCTGGGTCAGAAACCCTCAGCTTGCCACCTCGGTGCCCAAAGATATCGACGAGTTCCTGAGGCAAAGAGAGGAATTCGAGAAGAAGCACCCGCAGGACCTTTATTTCGTCTACACAGGTAGGGACAACCCCTATTTCGATGCCCTCTGGTTCTACGGAGAAGGCGGGTTCTACATCGATGACCACAACAAAGTCGGCATCAATACTCCCGGAGGGATAAAGGGAATGTATCTGACCCGGAGGATAAGTCAGGCCATCCCGCCAAGAGAGATAAAAGTGCCGCCGGAGGAGTTGTTTTCGACCGGAAAGCTGGCTTGGATAATCACCGAAGGCCAGATACTGGATCAGATGCGTGAGGCCGTGCCGATAGACCTGCCTCAGTGGCCTATGCTCGAGGACGGCAAGAGGGCGAAACCGCTCATAACGGCGTGGTCGTTCGGCATCTACGCCGGGTCCGGTTTCCAGCCGGAAGCGTTACAGGTTGCCAACGGGCTCGCCGCCAAGTACATTCCGCAGAGCTTGAAGAATCAGGTCGGTTTCGTCCCCGCGTCGAAGGCCTTCAACGATTCACTGCTTGCTAGTGATCGAACCGGTTTGCTTTCGAAACGCATACTTCAGGTAAGGGAAGGCGCTCCGTTCCCCAACAGTCCCGCAATGGACATACTGTGGAATCCGCTCGCCAACATGTGGCAGGCGGTTTTGAACGGTGCATCGATAGAAGAAACCGCCAAGCGGGCTCAAAAGACGGTGGAGGACGCCATCAAAGGGATATGGAAAAACAACCCTTAGAACCCCCATATCCTCGGCGTCAGCAACCAGACGATAGCCGTCATGAAGAAGAAAAGCGGGCCGTTCAACTTCAATATATCGAGAATGGAGTATTCTCCGGGCCCCATTATCATGAGAATCGTCAGATCTCCGGCGGGGTTCAAAAAAGAAGCCGATGCACCCAACGACGCCGCCATGGCAAAGGGGACCGGCGAATAGCCAAGCTTTACAGCGGCGGACATGGCAAGCGGCGCAACCAGCAAAGCCGTGCCCGTGTTGGACATTCCCTGGGTCATGAGGGCGGCTATGAAATAGAACCCCATCATCAGCGCCGTCGGACCAAGCGGAGCAAGCCGGGAGACCACAGCCCTGGCAGCCATGTCCCCTGCTCCGGTCTTTTCCATCGCAAGCCCCAACGGAATTAGCCCTGCCACCAGCACTATCACGCTCCAGTCCACGCTCTTGTAGACCTCGTTGCCCGGAACGCAGCCGGTCAACGCCATCAACATAGCCGAGACCGAAAGAGTGATCGTCACAGGGAATGCTCCGCTCACCAGCACGACTATCGTGCCCAAGAGTATGGCCCCAGCCACGGCCGCTTTCAACGTCACCCGTTGTCCAGGAGCTATTCCGATATCGCTCAAAAGCGTCAAAACCCCATCTTCCGACACCGCTCGGATGGAATCCCTGTGGCCCGTTACGAGCATCATGTCGCCAACCCTCAGCTTCAAGTTCCTCAGGACGCCGCCTATCGGCCTCCCGTTTCTGAGAACGGAGAGAACATGCACCGGGTATCTGTCCCTGAGCCTGTACTCGGCCAGAGTTCTGCCTACCAGAGGGGAACGGGGCGAAACAAGCATTTCGGCGACTGTGCTCTCCGGATCTATGCTCTTCAGCAACGACTTGAGGTCTACCACTCCCAGAAGCTCCAATCCGTAGGAGTGTGCCATACGCGTGACGTGGAACAACTCCCCAGACACTATCAGAACGTTTCCGGGTTGAGGAACGTATTCTGCATCTACGGGAACGAAATCACCCCCAACCGACTTCCTCACACCAACCACGTTGACCTCGAATTCCTCCCGCAATCCAAGTTCGTAAAGCGGATGCCCTACAATCGTGGATGATTTCAGAACCCTCAGCCGATAGAACGCCCTCCTCAATCCGTATTCACGCTCGACGGTTCTCGTGCCCGGACCGCTCTTCCGCTCTCTGGCTGCTACAGCAGGACCAAGGAGCCCGACGCCTGCCAGAACCATGAAGATCACCGCCAGAAAAAGCATGGACGCGCCCAAAGGGAACACGGAAAGCACCCCCAGGTCGAAGCCTTTGCTTCGGAGCATCTCCACAACGACGAAAGTCGGCGGGGTCCCAACTGTGGTCAAAAGCCCTCCGAACACGCTTCCCATCACCAACGGGAGAAGCAATTTCCTCGGGTGAACCTCTATCTTCCTGGCAATCCTCGTCACGACAGGAAGCAATATAGAGACGACTCCAAGGTTGCTCAGGAACGCCGAAAGGAAGGAAGAAAGGAGCATCACCGCCGCCACCATGGCGTTTTCCCTCTTTCCAACCATCTTCAAGAGCCTGTCGGCCATGAAGACGGCAAGGCCTGTGCGGTAGATGCCGCGTCCGATGATGTACACGGTGGCAATGACGATCACGGGGGAAGAGCTGAACCCGGAGAAGGCCTCATTCGGGGATAGTATCCCGCTGATCGCCAGGATAACAAGGATCAACCCACCGACGATATCCCCCTTGACCCTCTGGCTCGACAACAGAATTATGACAACGAGGAACAGCCCGTAGACGAAAAGAACTTCGGGATTCATGCTATGGAGCATCCTCTCAGGACTGATCACCGAACTTCACGAACTTGTAACCAACCCCCCTTTCGGTCAGAATGTAACGGGGGTGTGAAGGATCGGGCTCTATTTTCTTCCGAAGATACGTAATGTAGAGGCGGATCAGGTTCTTTTCCTCACGGTACTCCGGCCCCCACACCTTTACGAGGAGCGATTCTTGAGGCATGACCCACCCGGCGTTTTCCACCAGCACCATCAGAAGCTTCTTCTCGGTCGGTCTCAGCTTGATGTGCTTCCCGTTCACTATCACCTCGCTGGCTGAGAAATCTATGGTGAGCCAGTCGTCGACTTTGATTTTTTGTTCCCTGAACAGGTTGTGCTGCCTGGATCGCCTCAGGACGGCTTTGACCCGGCTCATCAATATTCTGGGGCTGAAAGGCTTGGTGACGTAGTCATCCGCACCCAGCTCGAGACCCTTGATTATATCTTCTTCATCGTCCTTGACGGTCAGCAAGATGACCGGCACCTGCGAAAACTGGCGTATGTACCTCAGAGCCTCGAACCCGTCCAGCACAGGCATCGCCACGTCCATGATGATCAGGTCAGGCTGGTATTTCTTCACCGAATCTATGGCTTCCATTCCGTTGTGCGCTTCTATGACCCTGTATCCCTCCAGTTCCAGGTTCATTCGGACGAACCTCACCATGTGCAATTCGTCGTCGACCACCAGGATCAGGGGTTTGTTGTCGCTTCCCATCGTAAGCCACCTCATAGGTTGTAGGTCGTGCGTGCTCTCTCGCCCGAAGCAATCACAGGATAACAGAAAAGGAGTCCGGAGTCAACGGGCGGACGAGCACTCTGCGGTACCGTTCCGTAAATAGAGCGCTGTGGCGCGGGCCGTTAGCTCGCACGGCGATTTCAACGCAGAGACGCAAAGGTACGTAAGACGCGAAGATTTTAAAAACTTTTGCATCGTCTCGTTTCGGCATCGACTTGATTATCTGCGTTCACCCGCGATCATCGGCATTATCAGCGTTTCATTTTCATCCTTATCGGCTGCCGCCTCTCATGGCATCCGCTTCCTCGTAGACTCCCGATAGTTCCGGAGGCGGATAGCACCACCTCCCTACCAATCCGCTGAGCAACGGCTCGGCCCTCGTCCACCCATCAACCTGAGTTTGGAACACCCCGCCACAGAAGCAGCCAGGAGCCGCACCAGTTCTGAAATCCTTGCGCCTTATGCCCCTTTGCTGCGGCTTTGCGTCGAGAAAAGCCGTAGAGGGTCACGGGGGAATCGCGACCCGCCTACCCGAATCCCGGACGGTCACGATACCTCGCCGTAAACTTCGGCCATCTTCGGCACTATCACGCTCCAATCGAAGCGCTCCGAAACGAACTCCATGGCTGCAGCACCAAGTCGCCTGCGCAAAGCCTCGTCGTCCAAAAGCGCCACCACTGCATCGGCGAAATCCTCCGGAGAGTCGGCCAGCAGCAGCTCCCTGCCGTTTTCCACGCCGAGCCCTTCCGCACCGACGCTCGTGGAGACGATCGCCTTGCCCATAGCCATCGCCTGGAGCACTTTCAACCTCGTACCGCTCCCCATCCTCAAAGGCACCACGAACACACTCGCAGACGCCATGAACGGGCGAACGTCCGGTACGAAGCCGGTCAGGCTCACGCCGGGCATCTTTCCCAACCCTCGGAGCTTTGGATGGGGCTTCTGGCCGACCACGACCAGCTTTACGTCCGGGCGTCTCCGCTTCACGGAAGGCCAGATTTCCGAAACGAACCATAGCATTGCATCGACGTTCGGACGGTAATCCATCTTTCCCGTGAACACCAGCGTGGGTTCGGCCGTATCCTCGACGGCGGGATAGTCCCGGTAGTACGGCACGTCGACCCCGTTCGGGATCACGATCACCGAAAGCCCGGGAACCAGCGATTCGATAGCTTCCGCATCCTTCCTGGATACTCCAATCACTTTCCAGGCCTTAGAGCAGATGGATCGCTCGTACCTGGCGAGTTTCCTCCACTGAAGGAACGAGTAAACGGCTCCCGGGAACCGGAGCGGGTTGCGCACGTCGGTCAGAAATGCGCTCCGCTGAAGCATGTATTCCGCATTGTGATCGTCGAAGACGATCTTCGTCCGGCTCCCCCTCCGCTCCAGCATCTCAGCAGCGGCAAAGCCGTACGGTGCCATCTCTATCCCTTCTATGTGGATGGCGGCATAGTCCGAGCTCCTGACGGTAGAAGCAATTTCCTCCAGCATTCCACGGTCGAACAATCTGAGAGCCATATCCGGCCTGGAGGAAAAGAAAGTGGAAAGCGCCCTTCTGGCAAGGCTTCTCTTGGGGAACGGGCGCACCATGAGTTTCCCAACCATCCCCGGCAAAGGCGAATCCGGGGCCACCGGTTCATCGCTGAAAGCCACAAGGTCCACTTCGAAGCGATCGGACAGCCACTTCAGCAATCGGTAATTGCGAATATCCGCACCCTGAGAAGGCGGATAGGGCAGGTGCGGGTGAAGCACCAGAACGCGGGCTTTGTCACGCGGAGCCATCACTCCCCGAAGACCTCGCTTTCCTTGAAAGCGATGACGCGGAACCTCTTTATCGTCACGCCGGGATACCTGTAAGCATCGGGGGGGAGCCCTGCTTTCAAGGAAAGATGAGAGAGGAACTCCTCCTTGCCCGGAAGCTGTTCCCAGACCTGGGGGAGGAAGAGACCCCGGAAATAGCCGTATTCGAGGATCAGTCCATCGATCCCGGGCTGTATCTGCTGCATGAGATCGTCCACGTCCCTATAAAGGAGCGGCACAGGTTTCGTGAGTACGGAGACTTCTATTTCCACTTTCCCAAGCTCGCCGATGGTGAGCGGGGGGAATCTGGGATCGTTGAAAGCCGCTTTGATGGCATTGTCCCGCACGTCTTCGGCAAGCGGCCTGTAGGCTTCCACAGAGCCTATGCAGCCCCTCAGAGATCCGTGTATCTCCAGGGTCACGAAGCTCGCGCCGGGTTCCCTCAGCCTGGGAGGAAGCGATCCCAGGTCCAGATCCAGGTTCCTACCGCTCTTCAGTTTCTCTTCGATCGAGGCTCTGGCTATCCTCAGCAGAGTCTTCTTCTCCTCGATGGTGAAGTCCTGCATCCTTTCCGTCATCATCTCCCCTCCGTGTACACCACAGATCCATACCCCACCACTCTGCTTCGATCTCCGGATGTGTCCCCGGAATTCCTGTAGTCGAGCAGGTGCGGCTTCCAACCCTTCTCCCTGGCCACTATCATCAGGGAAAGTATCGGTATGAGCCCACAGGCTTCTCCCCGCGCCACCGACGAGAAATCGAAATCGAGCACCCCCTTCAGGAAACTCGTGTCCCTGATCCGGGCGTCGTCGTATCTGTGGTAATGACTGAGATCGGAGCTCACCAGGAGAATATCCTCGTCCCCCAGAACTTTCATCAACCCAACCGCTATGTCGGTTGGATCGGCGTCTCCAACCAGAAGCGGAACGACTTTGAATTCCCCCGGTACCGTAAGTTGGAGAAAAGGCAGTTGCACCTCCAGCGAGTGTTCCGGTTCGTGTGCCTGCGGTGCCGGGATGAACGGATCTCCAAGAGAAAGGAGAGCATCGCATTTTTCCACATCCACGTTCACTTCTCCCAGCGGCGTGAGGAGCCTCAGGTAGGTTCCAACCGCCACCCCGGGCACGAAGACGTAATGCGCCGGGCCGATGAGGAAAACCGTACGCTCCAACGGAGGGAGCGATTGGAATTGTCGGTAGGTATACGCCGCCACGGGGCCGGAATAGATGTAACCGGCATGGGGAGAGATGGCCCCGCGCACTTTGCCGATGTCCAGCAACGGGGCAGATTCGAGGTATTTCGATATCATTTCCCTGAGCAGCACAGGGTCCGAAGGGTAGAATGCTCCCGCTACGGCTGGATTTCTAATCCCGATATATCCGCTCACGATTTCACCTCCTGACTCGGCTATTCCCAAACGCCAGCCAGATTATGCCCGCAAACCGGGCAGACGCCAGGTTCTTCCCAGAGAACCTCCGTATGATAGCCAATCCTTCTGATCACCGGAGCTCCGCAATTGGGGCAGTAGGTCGTTTCGTGCTCCGGCGAAAGGATGTTGCCGACGTATACATGGTGCAGCCCCGCTTCCTTTCCCACTTCATAAGCCCGCAGGAGCGTTTCGGGCGGAGTTGGAGGGCGGTCGGTCATCAGGTACGTCGGATAGAATGCGGAAACGTGCCAGGGCAGATCTGGATCTATCCCGGCAAGAAACTGCGCTATGTCGCGCATCTCCGCTGTGGAATCGTTGAGCCCGGGGATGAACAAAGTAGTGACCTCGACCCATATGCTCGTTTCCCTGACCATGTATTCGATGTTCCGCAGCACGGGCTTCAGCCTGGCACCGGAGATTTCTCTGTAGAACTTATCGCTGAAGGACTTCAAGTCGATGTTTGCCGCGTCCAGGTACGGCTCGATCATGTCTATCGCCTGTTTGGTTTCGAACCCGCTGGAGACGAAGATGTTCTTGATGCCATACTGATGGGCCAGTTTCGCCGTGTCGTAAGCGTACTCGAAGAACACTATCGGCTCGTTGTACGTGTAGGCTACCATGGGTATGCCGCGCTTTCTGCAGTAATCGACGATCTTTTCAGGGGGCCAGTCCTCCCCTATGTAATCCCTCCGATCGTCGAAATCCCTGACCTGAGATATTTCCCAATTCTGGCAGAACTTGCAGGTGAAATTGCACCCGAACGTACCGATGGAGAAAACAGGCTTTCCGGGAAGGAAATGGAACAGCGGTTTCTTTTCCACCGGATCCACATGGACGGCAACCGGACGCCCGTAGACCACCAGCATCAGTTTCCCGTCTATATTCCTTTTGACGCCGCATCGCCCTTTCCCGCCGGGCGCTACTGCACAGAAGTGCTCACATTCGAGGCACTGAGCGTATCCTTTCTTGAGCTTTCTGTAAAGGTATGCTTCCTTACGCATGTCAGTCCTCGCGATGATTCAACATCCTGAATTGACGCAAGCGACCCGAAAGCGACATCCGGACAGGGTTCGGCTGATTGCAAACGGCGGAAGGGAATCATCCAAAGCCGCCACCGCCGCCTCCACCACCGCCACCGCCGCCTCCACCACCGCCAGACCAGCCTCCATCGCTGGAGGAGGGGTGGCTGGTGAAGGTAGAGCCTGCTTCGTTGAGCATGGAAAAGAAGCTGTCGCTCATCTGGTCAAGGCTTGCAAACGAGTCGCTGGATAGCTGATCGAGTCCCCCCGGCATCCCAAGATCTCCACCGGTCCCAAGCGGGGCGTTCAAAGGGTGTCCGCCACCGCCGCTCTCCCCAGCGTCTGAATCTTCCAATCCATAGCCCGGCCTGTGATAGCCATAGGGTATCCACCACGCGGGTGCTGGAGTCTTCACAGAGGCGAATTTCTTCACGAAAGTCTTTTCGAGACCGAACGCAATAGCGTAAGGCAGGTACTGTTCGAACTTGCTCTTTGCCTCTTCTAGGTCTCCGTACTTGTCGATGTGCTGCAAATACCGCTTGAAGGCCTTCCATTTCGCTGCGGCTTCCGCGCCTTTCTGGGTCTTGGTGGGCATGAACCTTCCAACTATCAGCACGGCAATCGCCGCGACCAGGGTGGAAACGGGGATGCAGGTAACCCCGGAGAAGCTGTCGGAAAGCCACGTGATGGATATTACGAGGAAACCTATAGAGAAAGCAAGCAAAAGCCAGCCCAGGACGCTGTAACGCTGTCGGACTTTCTCGGGCGATTCGGTGAACAACCCTTTCTTGGTAACCTCCGCGTAAAGGGCTTTCTGGATGGCCGGCACGTGCATGTAGAACTTGTCTTTCAGCGAAGAAAGCATGATGGAGGACTCCCCAAAGGGGAACAACGCAGTCAACAGCAACCTTTCGGGAAGGGAAAGTTTATCACCGGACTCTGCGCTTCCATTCTCATCGTTGATCCCTTTCAGCAATGTGAGCTTGAAATCGGTGTGAGAAGAAAGGAACCCTTTGACTTTCACTTCCTCGAATCTAAGATATCCCCTGCGGGCGAGGTCCACCAGGGTTGCGAGTACGTCCTTCATGTCCGCCGTCTCATCTATCAGCGTCCCGACCTCCCCCGGCGGCAGGTCGTCCGGAGGCTCGTTCAGGTAATCGGCGGGGAGCACCACTTTGACGTCCCTCCCCTTCTTCCACCACAGCAGGTACGTACCCAGGGTACCGGCCACCAGAAGGAAGAGGGATAGGAAGATCGAAGCAGCGTTAACCACAGGTCTCAATTTGGCCATGGCGTCTTCTTTCCTCTGCCATGGAGCAGGCGAACCTGCCACAAGCCCATGCGGCCATTGAACTCTAACCTCGAACGCCACGTGAGGGATGATCTCGCCGTTCGGAACGAACCGGATGGTATGTTCGTCTACCCTCAAAACGGAAGCGGTATATCCCTTCATGGTCTTGTTGTTCGTCAGGAAGTAGTACGCGACCTTCTCCGGCTTCACATTGTCCGGCAGGTGAACAGTGACGGAAGCCGACTTGACCGAGCTCGTACGATCCGGAAAGATTGCTTTCCACCACAGCTGGTCACCATCTTTGTAGTACCGAAGCGCCCCGTGGACCGTGTAGGAAATCCTCCAGGTTCTAGTGAAATTCGAGCTGAACGGGAAATACCACCTTATCTGTAGTTCCCCGTTTTTCTTCGTCGCCGTGAACGTGTATGGGTGACCAGCAGCTTTGGCAAGTTTGTACTCATGCCCTTGATCGTCCGATATGGAGATATCCTCTATTCCGGTGACCCTGTCCAGGGGTATGTTTCTGTATCCATAATGGAACGGTCCTCCCAAGAATTTCACCTTCTGAAGCTCGATGACTTTCAGATCTCCGTCGGAAAGCACTTTCAGATCAACGTCCATCTTCAGCCAGTAGGCGTACTTGGAAGCCCGCGCGATGCCTGCGGAGATCACCAAGGTCACCAGAACCACTGCAACCAGAGCGATGCTGTAGAACCTCTTAGACATTTGCACCTCCTAAATTCGCAAGAGCGCAAAAGGAGAAAGCTGGTTGTACAATACACCTTGCATACACATCCTACCACAAGTCGGCACCCTCAGGCAATAGCATCGGTGCGATGGACCGCCCCCACGATGTTGGGACTTACGCAAGCCACCTCTGGATGACGAAGAAAGGAATGGAAGAACGACAAACCGGCAAGTTCCCGGTATCAAAATTGAATTCCCTGCGGATTGACTGTAACCTTTCACCACTTTCCGGCATCTAATCAAGTAGAAAACGTTTCGGAGGAAAGGTATGGCTGATCACAACGAGGAAAGGGATTTCGTTTCGAGGCTACAAAAAGGGGAAGCCAAAGCCTACGAAGAGTTGATCGAAAGCTATTCCGACATGGTGTACCGGGTCTGCTATAGAATGCTCCAGAACCGGCAGGATGCAGAAGACGCGATGCAGGAAGTCTTCATCACAGTCTACAGGAAAATCGGAGACTTCAGGGGAGAATCGAAATTCTCCACGTGGCTCTACAAGATATCCACGAACACCGCCCTGGGCATGATCAGATCGGCAAACAGGAAGCACGGGCAGGATATCTCCGTGGATTCCATGGAGGACGAAAATGCCGAAGCGACCGAAGCATGGCTCGCCGTTTCGGACGACTTCGTCGAAAAGGTCGAATCCGAAGAATTGATTCACAAAGCGCTGGAAGAACTTTCGCCGAACCTCAGCGCAGCTCTGGTTCTGCACGAATTGGAAGGATTATCCGTCGCCGAAACTGCCGAAGCCCTGGGAATCTCCGTTTCGGCGGCCAAAGTCAGGATACATAGAGCAAGACGAGCCCTGTACGAAATCCTGAGAGAATACTTGAAGGAGGAGTTCTGAAATGGTTGACGTAAGAAAGTTCGTAGACAGGATGTCCGACTATCTCGACGGGATCATGTCGGATGAAGAAATCAGGAAATTCGAGAAAGATCTCCGGAACTGTCCCGAATGTCAGAAAGCCCTGGGCAGTTTCAAGAAGCTTCGGGATAAGATGAAAAGCTCGGTGCCCAAGCCCTCAGCGGAAGCCAAGCTGAAGGTGTACGAGGCCCTGAACGCGGAGCGGGCCAAACGCGGGGAAGAGCTGCTGAAAGTCCCGGAAGAGCTCATCGAATGCGTGAAAGCCAAATCGGAAGCCGCAGTGGAGGCAGCCAAAACGGTGGCCGAAACCGGAGCCAAGTCCATGAAAGAAACCGCTTCTACAGGAGCGGGTGTGATGCGCCAGGGTGGCAAAGGAGCTGTGAACGTCGGCAAGAAAGCCCTGGAAACTTTTGCCAAAGGAGCCAATGCCGCCAAGGAGATAGCCGTGGAATCCGGCAAGACCATGATAGATACGGGAAAAATCCTAACCGTGGAATCCGCAGGAGTGGTGGCGGATTCGGCAAAAGGACCGGGAGAGGCTGCAAAAGCTCCCGCAAAGCTCGCCGGGAAGGGTCTGAAAGCCGGTATCACCATGGCCAAAGGCGCAGCCAAGGTAATAGGCAAAGGGGTCAAAGGAAGCGCCGAGATGGCGAAGGGAACGCTGGAGACCGGCGCTACGATGGCAAAGGAAGTAGCCGGAACGGCCAAGGAAAGTGCGAATGCCGCCATGACGGTCAAGGATGCTGCCGCCGATGTGGCCGCAAGCATGGCCGAAGGGGCAAAGAAAGTAGCCGAAGCCAAACCGGAGGAAAAAGACTGACCCGGCTCCAGGTCAAGACGAAAACAAGGGGGCGA
>CAZEXY010000003.1:29721-54805 GCA_964516345.1 uncultured Anaerolineae bacterium | reverse complement strand
GAATCCTGATCGGCACCTTCTTCGTACCCCAGGGCTCCTGGAATGAGCCTCGTTACGGCGTCAACTATGACCATGGCAGCGAGCTCCCCGCCGGAGATGACGTAATCCCCTATGGAAATTTCGTCTGTGGCAAGGTGCTTCCTTATCCTTTCGTCGAATCCTTCGTACCTTCCACAAATGAGCAACAACCTCGGCTCTGCTGCCAGAGCTTCCACCATTCGCTGATCGAGCTTCTTTCCCTGAGGAGTGAGGAGGATTATCGGCGGAGTCTTGCCCGCTGATCTTGCCTTCTCCACATCCGGCACTCCAAGGACTCCCTCCACCGCCCGGAACACAGGCCCGGGCTTCATGATCATCCCCCCTCCGCCTCCGTACGGATAGTCGTCCACCTGATCGTGTTTTCCCCACGCGTAATCACGAATGTCGTGGAGGAAGATTTCGATTAGCCCAGCTTCCCTCGCTCTGCCTATAATGCTCGAGTCGAACGGACCGCGGAACATCTCCGGGAAGAGGGTGAAGATGTCGAACCTTATATGCTCGGAGCGTTTCATGGACGGGACTTCTCCCACCACTCCGGAAGAGTTTCGCCTACAGGCCCGGGTATGATTTCGTCTGCGTATTCGGAAACAGGGGTACGCTCTATGTTGAATTCGACGACGTAAGCACCCGAATCCTTAGCCATTCTTGGGAGCGACGCCGCCGGATACACCACGGCCGAAGTCCCTATCACCAGGAATACATCCGCCGTCCTCGCGGCTGCTATAGCCTTATCCAGTTCGTGAGGCCCCTCCCCGAACCAGACCACATCCGGACGCATAAGCGCACCGCATTCGGGACATCTTGGGGGGATTTCCGGCAGAGGGGTGGTGTGATCTTCCACCATGTGCCCACACCGCACGCACCACATACGCCAGATGTTGCCGTGCAGTTCGATTACCCTCCTATTGCCGGCTTTCTGGTGCAGACCATCCACGTTCTGAGTTATGAGAAGGAATCCATCGGGACCGAGCTCCCGTTCCATCTCCACGAGCGTTTCGTGGGCGGGATTGGGGTTGCTCCGCTTGATGATTCTCCTACGCCAGTCGTACCATTCCCACACCAACTTCGGGTTTCTGACGAAAGCTTCCGGGGTCGCCAGCTCTTCGGCCCTGTACCGCTTCCACAACCCATCCTTTCCACGAAAAGTCGGCACACCCGATTCCACCGATATGCCGGAGCCGGTCAACACAACCACGACATCTTCTTTTTCCAGCTTTCTTTTCGGAAGAACTCTTCCCACGGTCTTCCTCCTCAGGAGCGGTGCCCCTGTTGCCCGGTTTTCGGGCTGCGCCATCCCTCTCTCATCATTGCATAGCACATGGATTTGCTGTTGTACTTAACGATCAGATCACCTTCTTTGGTGACAAGGACCAACCCTGCCCAGCCGCCGACTTTGTGCGAAAGGTAATCCAGCGACCTCTGTGCCGCTTCCTCCGGGGCGATCCCCCTCTCCATCCAATCGACAACCCTTCTGGCGAGCACCACCCTGGCTATCGTCTCTCCCCAACCGGTGGTGCTCACAGCTCCGTAGTCGTTGTCCGCCCAGAACCCACATCCTGGCAGCGGTGAATCCCCTATCCTCCCGGGCATTTTGCCCGTTATCCCGCCCGTGGAGGTAGCAGCAGCAAGGTTCCCCCCGACATCCAATGCCACAGCGCCGACGGTGTCGGCCCCCTCCATGAGCCCGCGATTGGCTATCCAATCCTGCAATCTGTGGGAAGCGATCAAGTCCTCATTGGGAACGTACGGGAATCCCCGGGCCCAAGCGAACTCCATAGCCCCCTCGCCCGCGAGCAGGATGTGAGGAGTTTCCTCCATCACCCTGCGTGCCAGGGATATCGGATGTCTGATATTGCTCACCGCCGCGACGGCCCCCACTTTCAGGCCATCACCGTCCATGATCCCGGCGTCCATTTCCACCTTGCCGGAAGTGGTGAGCACCGAACCCAATCCAGCATTGAATGCAGGCAGCGTTTCGAGCACTTTCACGGCAGCTTCGACCGCATCGAGTGCAGAGCCTTCGTGCTGGAGTATGCTCCAGCCGGTCTCGAGAGCTTTGAGCACCCCCTCCCTGGCTTCCATCGAGCGCTTCCCTTTGTTCCCGGCGCCTCCGTGCACTGCTATCGCTATCACTCCAGACCTCCTTGTCGACCTCGGGCTGGCTCGAACGGAAATTTCAATCCACTATCTTCAGGTGCAGCTCCTTCAGCTGCTGATCCGTTATCGGAGACGGAGCCTGCACCATCAAATCCACACCCTGTGCTGTCTTCGGGAAAGCGATCACTTCCCTGATGCTTCTTTCCGATGCAAGCATGGCGATCCACCGGTCGATCCCGAGGGCTATGCCTCCGTGGGGCGGCACTCCGTAGGTGAACGCTTCGAGCATGTGCCCAAACTGGGATTTCGCTTCCTCCTCCGAAATACCGAGGGCCCTGAACATGCGGGATTGCAGATCAGGGCGATGTATCCTTATGCTCCCCCCGCCTATCTCGGTGCCGTTGCACACCACGTCATACGCCTTTGCCCGAACCGATCCTGGGTCGGTCTCCAGTTTGTCCCAATCTGCGTCGATGGCTGAGGTGAACGGATGGTGCATGGCTTTCCACCGATTCTCCTCTTCACTCCACTCCAGGAGCGGGAAATCGACGATCCATGCCAGAGCCATCACATCGTCATCCATGAGTTCGAGATCCTGACCCAGCTTCAGCCTGAGGTTCCCAAGCGCTTGGGCAACGACCTCCGGGCTATCCGCCACGATCAACAAAAGGTCTCCTTCCCTCACATCCGCCAGATCGAAAAGCCTGGAGATTTCTTCCGCCGAAAGATGCTTCGATACGGTCGATCTGATCTTTGGAGAGCCATCGTCGTTTCGTCCCGCCTGGCGGGCAATCCAGACGAGCCCTTTTGCTCCGTATTGCTTCACGTAATCGGTGAGCTCGTCCAGCTTCTTCCGGCTGAAGTTTGCAGCGCCGGGGACGTTGATCCCTTTGACCTGCCCGCCTGCAGCAATCGCACCGCTGAAAACCCGGAAACTGCTCCCGGCAAGTGCTTCCGTGAAATCCACGAACTCCAGACCAAACCTCAGGTCCGGCTTGTCGGAACCGTACTTCGCCATGGCTTCGGCGTAGCTGATTTTCGGGAACGGTCTTTTCCAGATGGTTTTCCCGGTCAGCTTCTCCACCTGCTCGATCAGCAGTTCCTCGATCAAGTCCTGCACGTCCTCCGGCTCCACGAACGACATTTCCAGATCGAGCTGGGTGAATTCCGGTTGACGATCGGCGCGCAGGTCCTCGTCTCTGAAGCACCGGGCGATCTGGAAGTATTTCTCGTACCCGGCCACCATCAGGAGCTGTTTGAGCTGCTGCGGCGACTGAGGCAAGGCGTAGAATTTTCCCGGGTGGAGCCTGCTGGGAACCACGAAATCCCTGGCGCCTTCCGGAGTGCTCTTTATCAAAATCGGCGTTTCTATTTCCCAGAAACCATGCTCGTCGAGGAACTTCCTCATCAACATGATCGACCTGTGCCGGAGCCCCATGTTTTGCTGCATCTTCTGACGTCTCAGGTCCAGATACCTGTATCGGAGTCTCAGGGCTTCGTCCACCTGCACGTCCTCGTTGATCTGGAAAGGAGGAGTCTTCGACGCGCTGAGAACTTTGACCTCGTCTGCGTGAACCTCTATGTCTCCGGTCGGGAGGTTCGGGTTTTCGAGCCCCTTGGGGCGCCTCTCCACCGTACCCTTTATCTGTATGACGTATTCGGCCCTGACCTCGCTGGCCGCTTTGTGAGCCTCCGGAGCAGTAGCGGAGTCTATGACCACCTGCGCTATCCCCTCCCGGTCTCTCAGATCGAGAAATATCACCCCGCCATGATCCCTTCTTCTGTGAACCCAACCGGCGAGGGTAACGTATTCTCCGACGTTCCGGAGGCGGAGCAATCCACAAGCATGAGTTTTGAGCATTATCGCACCCCTTTTGCGAAAAGAATTAATGAGCACTGGCGTATTATAGTTCCGGCATGAGGGTCGAGCAAATTGACACCGTGATGGGTTTTGGTGATATAATTCGAACAAAGCTTTGGCGTGTGGAGGTGACTTATGTAACGGAAGCGCGAACGGGGTGGCAGCGCCTGGACCGATGCCGTTTGGGCGTCGGTTGACGAGGAAGAGGGTTCCTTGCCGCAGGGCAAGGCTAACCTTCCGGTTGCGAGAGCCGGAAGGGAAAATCGAGAGATCGGCGGAAGCCCTCCAGGGTTGGCCACGACCCTGAATTGCACTACGGTGCAGCCCCAGAGATCTCCAAAGCCGACGACAAATCCCATCGGTAACGGTGGGGACAACTCGTAACGGCGGTGGCGTCTTTCCTCACTACTTCTCGACGCGTCTTGTGCATTGCACAGGGTAAGCATCTGTTTTCGATTCCAGGGAACTCGGACAAGGAGGTTTCGTGATATGTGTGGAATAGTGGGCTATGCTGGCCCACGGGCTGCCGGCAAGGTGGTGCTCGAGGGTCTGAAAAGGCTCGAATACAGGGGGTACGATTCCGCAGGAATAGCGGTCATAGACGACGATGGGAGAATAGATATCCGCAGATCCGTCGGCAAGATAGCCTTTCTCGAGAAACTGGTGGAAGAAACCCCTCTGGAAGGTAACATCGGCATAGGACATACCAGATGGGCCACCCACGGCCGTCCTACTTCCTACAACGCTCACCCGCATACCGACTGCACCGGAGAAATCGTGTTGGTGCACAACGGCATCGTGGAAAACTTCCTCGAGCTGAAGGAGTTGCTTCTATCGGAAGGCCATGAGTTTTCCTCCGAGACCGATACGGAGGTGATAGTGCACCTGGTGGAGAAATTCGTCAATGAAGGGTTATCGTTCGAGGAAGCGGTCCGCCGGGCTTTGAACATGCTCAAAGGAGCTCAAGCGGTGGTGGTCATGTCCACCAGGGATCCGGACAAGCTCATCGCCGCCAGAATAGGGAACGCAGGAGGGATTTCCGTTGGGGTCGGGGATGGAGAAATGTTCCTGGCTTCCGACATGCCCGCCATCCTGGAGTACACCCGGAAGGTGGTGTTCCTGGAAAGCAGGGAGATGGCCGTGGTAACCGTGGAGGGAGCCAGGTACTTCACACTCGACGGGAAGCCCGTGGAGAAGGAAGTTACCGTCATCCCATGGGATCCGGTGTCTGCCGCCAAAGGCCCTTTCAAGCACTTCATGGAGAAGGAAATTCACGAACAGGCGAGGTCCATCACCGACACCATACGCGGGCGTGTGGACTTCCAGCGCGGCGAGGTCATCCTGCCGGAAGTCGATCTTTCGCCTGAAGCGGCAAAGAAGTTCGACAGAATGGTGATAGTCGCCTGTGGGACTTCTGCTTACGCCGGCCTCGTGGGCAAATTCCTCTTCGAAAAGATAGCCCGGATACCCGTGGAAGTGGACTACGGGTCGGAGTTCAGGTATCGCGATCCACTCATCGACGAAAACACTCTGGTGCTCTCGATCACTCAATCTGGGGAGACGGTGGACACGCTGGCGGCGATGGAGGAAGCCCGTAACAAAGGAGCACACCTCCTCTCCATCGTCAACGTGGTCGGGAGTCAGGCTGCCAGGATGGCCGACGGCGTTATCTACATGCAGGCCGGGCCGGAGATAGGGGTAGCATCCACCAAAGCTTTTACCGCCTCCCTGGTGGATGAGTACATTCTGGCGGTGTACCTCGGGCTCCTGAGAAGGACTCTCGAGCAGGAGGAAGCCCGGAAGCTGCTGGACGATCTATCGACACTCCCAAACGTGGTGGGCAACGTTCTGGAATCCAGAGAGCTCTACGAAGAGCTGGCGTCCAGGTTCTACCACTACGAGGACTTCCTGTACCTCGGGCGTGGAATCAACTATCCGGTTGCCCTTGAGGGTGCCCTCAAATTGAAGGAGATCAGCTACATCCACGCCGAAGGGTATCCGGCCGGTGAGATGAAGCACGGCCCCATCGCTTTGATAGACGAAAACATGCCGGTAGTGGTGATCTCTTTGAAGGACCCGGTTTACGACAAGATGGTAAGCCAGGTGGAGCAGGTGAAATCGAGGGGCGGCACGGTGATAGCCCTGGCCACCGAAGGCGACGATTTCATACGCGAGAAGGCAGACTACGTGATCGAGATACCTGAAGTTCCTTACCTGCTTTCCCCCGTGGTGACCGTCGTTCCACTACAACTTCTGGCCTATCACATTGCCGTGAGGCGCGGCGCGGACGTAGATCAGCCGAGAAACCTGGCGAAGTCCGTGACCGTGGAGTGAGCGACCCGAAAGGCGGCTGAAGGAAAAGGCGATTCGCCGCCTGTTTCCTTCAGCCAAGGCTCCTCCGGATGAACACGTTTTCGGCCTGCCCCGACGATCGTCGGGCGGATTCCATTACCAGGTATTGCTGGTACAGACCGAGAGCAATGGTATATCCAAATCCGAACAGGTAAAGTGAGATGAACGGGGATGCGTAGATCTGTCCGCGGGCGAAAGAAACCCACATGGTAAGGGCCGAATAGGCCAGCCAGAACAACTCTCCCCAGAAATTCCTATCCAGCTTGAGCGCGTAGGAGCGGTTGTGCCACTCCTCTCCGCCGGACTCGATGCGGAACTTCGGCGTCCGCAAAAACCGGACACTTCCCCTCCGCAAACCGCCGACGATGGCCAGCGTGTTGTTCCAGCTTATTCCCACCCCCAGCATCGCAAGAACGGGAAACACCATCGCCCGCTTCACCCATCCGCGCCTCGAGATCTCCCGCTGTGCGAGGGCATAGAGGATGACCGGCCCCAGGCTCGCGACGCTCGCATAGGCAAGAGGCCACGGGGCTTGCTCCTTCCACACCAGCATAGGTAAGGTGAGAAGTAGCAGCAACAGCATCAAAGGCGAAACAAAATACCCTCCCATGTGCAGAACGGCTTCCAGCTTCACGAACCACGGTTCGTCGGAGCGGATCAGCTTGCCTGCAAGCAGCCTCAGCGCCTGCACCGACCCCCTTGCCCATCGAAATTGTTGCCTTTTGAAGGCCGTGAGCTGAGGGGGCAATTCGGCCGGAGCCACAACATCCTCGAGGTACACCCCTTTCCACCCCTTCATCTGCGCTCGGAAGCTCAGATCCATGTCCTCCGAGAGAGTTTCGGCAGACCACCCGCCGCTGTCCTCTATACAGGTCTTCCTCCACACCCCGGCGCTCCCGTTGAAATTCATGAAAAGCCCGGACCTCGACCTTGCAACCTGTTCCACCACGAAGTGACCATCGAGGGCAAGCCTTTGAGCTTTCGTAAGAAGAGAATAGTCTGGGTTGAGGTGACCCCATCGGGTCTGCACGAACCCCACGTTCCCGTCAGCCATGAAAGGCCGAACGGCTTTCTTCAGCCAATCTTTCGGCGGGGCGAAGTCCGCATCGAAAATGGCTATCAGCTCGCCTTTGGCTTCGGCGAGCCCGTACTCCAGCGCCCCGGCTTTGAACCCCGTCCGTTCAGGCCTCCGCACGGCTCTTATGTCGATCCCTTTGGCAGCATAGATCTTCACGCACCTGTCCACCACTTTGCGGGTCTCGTCGTCGGAATCGTCCAGGATCTGGATTTCCAGCCGGTCCGTGGGGTACTCCATCGACGCCACCGACTCGACGAGGCGCGGCACCACGTAACGCTCGTTGTATATGGGCAGCTGGATCGTCACCGACGGCAGCGGCGAAGCTCCAACCGGCTCTCGGTCGACCGGATCTTCCCGGTGTTTCAGATACAGGGCGACCATCACCATGGCCTGCACCCCGTACAGAGCCATGCACACTGCAACCAATGTATATGTCCAGGTCAGAAAAGAGAGCATTTACACCCCCTGCCATCCTCAACGGATTGCAAGTGTAGCATCACTCCACGGAAATTGCCAATGATAAGGTACAGAAAGAGCACTCGAAAGCACAATCCGCTGATCATCCCATTCGTTGATTCGCCGATTCTATCAAAGATCCTACAATCGCAGCGTTACATGGAACGCTGCCGAGCGCCAGAATTTCCGGGCCCGGGTTTGACAATTTCTCTAATTACTCTTATCATAATTGCTGAATTTATCAACCTATGCTGAATGGTGGAACACAGATGGACACGGTCGTTCATCTGTGTTTATTATGCCGGAGGCTCACGAGCGCTGAGAGGGTATGGACGTGGGTGTGAAGAAAGATTATTACGACATATTGGGAGTTGACAGAGGGGCAAGCGAGGATGAAATCAAACGGGCGTACCGCCGCCTCGCACGCCAATACCACCCGGACGTGAACAAATCCCCGGATGCCGAATCCAGGTTCAAGGAGATAAACGAGGCGTATCAGGTCCTCAGCGACCCCGAAAAGCGGGCGATGTACGATCGATACGGGCACGCAGGAGTCGACGAAGGAGCTGGCTTCAGCGGCTTCGATTTCGGTGGATTCGGCGGCTTCGGCGATTTCGGCGACATATTCGACGAGCTTTTTGGGTTCGGAAGCAGGAGAAGGAGATCCGGCGGACCCCGAAGGGGAGAGCATATCCACGTCTCCGTGACCATCAGCTTCGAGGAAGCAGTTTTCGGAACGGAACGGGAAATAGAAGTGCGGCGCGAGGAAGTATGCCCGCACTGCCACGGAACCGGAGCGGAGCCGGGGACATCTCCTTCCAGATGCCCCGTCTGCGGTGGGACAGGCCAGGTCAGGCGGGTGAGGCAATCCATTCTGGGATCGTTCGTGCAGGTAACCACCTGCCCACGGTGCGGCGGCACGGGGGAGATCATAACGACCCCGTGCTCGGTGTGCCACGGCAGAAAGAAGGTAACCATCACGAGGCGGATAAACGTCAAGATCCCTGCCGGGATCGACGACGGAATGCAGATCAGGCTTTCCGGAGAAGGCCACGCCGGGGAGAACGGAGGGCCCAGCGGGAATCTCTACGTGGAAGTAAAAGTCAAGCCGCACCCATTCTTCAAGCGCGAAGGCGACGACATATATCTGGACTTGCCGATAAATATCTCGCAGGCCGCCCTGGGGGACGTGGTGAAAGTGCCTACCCTTTACGGCACTGAGGAATTGAAGATACCGGCCGGCACGCAACATGGCAGGAAGTTTGTCCTGAAAGGGAAAGGCGTCCCACACGTGCGGGGATCTGGAAAAGGGGATCAAATAGTGACGGTTAGGGTGGTAGTGCCCACTAAGCTCTCCAAGAAACAGCGAGAGCTGCTCGAGGAACTCGGAGAGACTCTGGGGAGAGAGAACCTGGGCAGGGAAAGGAGCCTGTTCGACAAAATAGTCCATTCCATAGGAGATGCGTTTGGAAAGTAGGAGCAATAAGGAAACGAATCTCGATTTCCTGGAGTTCTCGGTTCGAGTGCCGGACGAACTCGTCGACCCGATCGTGGAAGTCTTCAACGCCTACAACCGCGAGCACGGTGGCGGCGTGGTGAAACAGCTCGGGTTCGACGAGAGTGGAACCAGAGCGGAAAGCCAGAATCTGGTCGTCACATACGTACCCATGGACGGCACCGAGAAAGAGATCGTGGACAAGCTGGAATGGGCCCTTGGCTGTCTGAGAAGGTTCTACGAATTCCCCAAGGCAGAGGCGAAGGTCATCCTCGAGCAGGATTGGGCAACGGCTTGGCGCAAGCACTACCATCCGGTCAGACTTGGCAAGCGCATTTTCGTACACGCTGCATGGATGGAAGTTGATCCATCCCCCGGCGATGTGGAAATCGTGCTCGATCCAGGTATGGCGTTCGGCACGGGCCTTCATCCAACCACGAAACTGGCTCTGGAGATGCTGGAAGACTCCATCCGGGAAGGGGACGTGGTGTGGGACATAGGCACCGGCAGTGGAATCCTCGCCATCGCCGCCGCCAAACTTGGAGCAGGCAAAGTGTTCGCAACCGATCTGGATAGGACGGCGGTGCAGGTTGCCAGGGAGAACGTGGACAGGAACGAAATGGGACACAAAGTAGAAGTGCAGCATGGCACCGTGCCCGAATCGGCCGAAGCTCCAGACGTGATGGTGATAAACATCCTGGCAGAGGTCATCGTGAGGCTTCTGGAACAGGAACGCATCGCCGAACACCTTCGGCCGGGTGGAAAATTGATACTGTCCGGAATCATCGATCGATCGGTAGAAATCGTAGTTTCCAGGCTCGAGGATTTCAGCCTGAAAATACTCGAGCAGCGCGTGAGCGGAAACTGGCACGCGTTGCTTGTCGAAAAATCACATCACAGCAGATAGGAGGGAGTGAGATTATGAGCGGAATGTTCGATCTCAACATTGGGAGTCTTTCCGGTAAGAGTGACGAAAACGTAGTGTACGATGTCGTCGTCGTTGGAGCAGGCCCTGCAGGCATGACCACAGCGATCTACACGGCGCGGGACGGCATGAAAACTCTGCTCTTAGAAAAGCAAATCGCCGGCGGGCTTGCGGGCACCACACACTTGATCGAAAATTATCCCGGATTTCCCGAGGGCGTCAGCGGGGAGAAGCTGATGAATCTCTTCAAAGAGCAAGCCGAAAGGTTCGGAGCGCAGGTGGTGGAGTTCGAGGAAGTGCAGAGCCTTGGCAAGCTGGAAGATGGAGCGTTCGAGCTCAAGACCGATGCCGGAAGTGCTTACAAAGGGAAGGCGGTTCTGTTAGCCACCGGCAGCGCCCCGAAGCACCTGGGGATTCCAGGAGAAGAGGAATTCTACGGGCGAGGGGTCTCCTACTGCGCCACCTGCGATGGACCGTTGTTCAAAGGGAAAGACGTTGCAGTGATAGGATGCGGCAACTCCGGGCTACAGGAAGCCCTAACACTTCTGCAATACGTCAACAGCATCAGCTTCATCGAATTCCTGCCCACCTCAAAAGCCGAGAAAATCCTTAGAGATAGGGTGACGGGAGACCCCAAGAGCAAATGCTACTTCAACCACATGGTCACCGAGATAAAAGGGGACGGTTCGGTGAAAGCCATCATGGTGAAGAACCGCGAAACCGGAGAGGAATTCGAAATCAACGTGGAAGGAGTTTTCATCTACGTGGGATACCAACCGTACACCGATTTCGTCAAAGGAGTGGTGGATCTGGACAAATGGGGCTACATCGTCACCAACGACCGAATGGAAACCTCCCTGAAAGGGGTGTTCGCCGCGGGTGACGTCCGATCGGGCAACCTGGCTCAGGTTGCAGTGGCCGTCGGCGATGGGGCAAAAGCCGCAATCGCCATTCGGGAATATCTGCAGGATCAGAAATGACCGCTCCGGGACTTCGGTTCGTGGATTTTGACAAACCCCCGTCCCGGAGTTACAATGGTGCGCAAATTTGTGAATAAAATCAATACAATATGAAAATTTTGGAGGGATAGAAAGTGCCGCTGATTCAAGAGAAAGACAGGGAGTTCATCAAGAAGGAATTCGAGGCGTTGAAGACCCCAGTCAAACTGGTCGTGTTCTACTCCGATTCCGGTTGCGACTACTGCAAGGAGACCCGGCAGATTGCGGAAGAGCTCGCCGAGCTTTCCGACAAGGTCTCCGTTGAGGTTCATAACTTCGATTCCGAAAGGGACTTGGCCGACAAGTTTGGCGTGGACAAAGTCCCTGCCACCATCGTCATGTCTGAGGACAAGGATTATGGAATAAGGTACTTCGGCATTCCGTCCGGATACGAGTTCATGTCGCTTTTGGAGGACATCATAATGGTCGGCACCGGGAACGTGGACTTGCAGCAGTCCACGTTGGACGTGCTCAAGTCCATCAAAGAGCCGGTTCACATGAAAGTGTTCATCACGCCGACCTGCCCGTACTGCCCGCGTGCCGTCAGAATGTCCCACAAGTTCGCTTACGTGAGCGATTTCATCCGGGGAGACATGATAGAGTCCATGGAATTCCCGGCGCTGGCGAACCAGTACAACGTGATGGCGGTTCCGAGGACGGTCATCAACGACCGGACGTACCTGGAGGGCGCAGCTCCGGAGAACATGTTCATCGAAAAGATCCTCGAAGCGCTCTCCATAGCCGAGCCGGTCAAGACCTGGAAATAACTCATCTCTCGACCGTCGATACAATGCGCACGGATTTCCATTATCCGTGCGCATTCTTTATAATTACTCCTGCTTCAGGCGAATTCGAGGGGGAATGTCATGCCTTACGCAGATGTAAGCGGCGAAAAGATCTTCTACTTTATGAGCGCTGCCGGGAAAACAGACGCTCCTTCCCTCCTGCTCGTCCACGGCGCTGGCGGAACCCATCTGCACTGGCCGGTGAGCCTGCGCAAACTGCCGGGGGCGAACGTCTACGCCGTCGATCTCCCCGGCCACGGAAAATCGAGCGGTACCGCAAGAAACAACATCCGATCCTATTCCGAGGTCGTCCGCGAATTTGCAGAATCCTTGGGCATGAAAAGGTTCTTCCTTGCCGGACACTCCATGGGAGGAGCCATCGCCCAGACGTTAGCCCTCGAACATCCCGAATTGCTCGAAGGTCTCATCCTGATGGGCACCGGCGCAAAGCTCAGGGTAGCGCCTGCGATCCTCGAGGGCATCAAGCAAGATTATGAAGCGGCAGCTAGATTGATCGCAAAGTGGGCTTATTCTTCCTCCCCCGATGCGCACATGCTCGACCTATACGTTCGGGGGATGCTGCAGGTGCCCGCAGAATCAACCTACGAGGACTTCGTGGCATGCGACAGATTCGATTTGATGGACAGGATTTCCGAAATCTCCGTTCCGACTTTGATCGTCTGCGGTGAAGAAGACAGGCTGACCCCGCCGAAGTACTGCCAGTACCTGCATTCCCGCATCCGGAACTCCGATCTCGAACTGGTGCCCGGAGCCGGGCATATGGTGATGCTGGAGCAGGAAGAAGCCGTCGTAAAAGCGATTTCCGGTTTCCTTTCGAAAGTTTCCGATCGGAGGTGACGACATGGGGAATCTTTATGCCACCATTCTGGCGGGCGGGAGTGGAACCCGTCTGTGGCCAAGGAGCAGAGAGAGCACACCGAAGCAGTTCCTCGATTTCACCGGAACCGGCACCATGTTGCAGGAAGCCTTTTCCCGCGTCGCTCCCATAATCCCCCCGGAGCGCGTCTGGATTCTCACCGGGAAACGATACGTGGACACCGTCAGGGAACAACTGCCCGTCCTTCCTCCGGAGAACGTCGTTGGAGAACCGGTGGGGCGCGGCACAGCTCCGGCGATAGGCTTCGCTGCCATGCTGCTGCAGCGGGAAAGCCCGAACGCAGTCATGGCAGTCCTCACCGCAGACCACGTCATCACCTACAAAGAAAGATTCAGGGAGGTTCTTCTCGAAGCCGCGCAGGTGGCGGAGAAAGGGCACCTGGTCACCCTGGGGATCAAGCCATCGCGGCCGGATACCGGCTATGGATACATCGAGCGTGGTGAGAAGCTGTACGATGAAAAATTTCCGGTGTACAGAGTCGTAAGGTTCACCGAGAAACCCAACCTGGAGATGGCGGAGCAGTTCGTTGCAAGCGGCAATTATTCATGGAACAGCGGCATGTTCATCTGGCGCGTGGATGCGATACTGGCGGAAATAGAACGTCAGATGCCGGAACTCTTCGACGGACTGAAGAAAATCATGGCTGCATGGGACGAACCGAAGCGCTACGACGTACTACAGTCCGTTTGGCCGAAGCTCCCGAACGAGACGATAGACTTCGGAGTCATGGAACACGCCAAAGACGTCGTGGTCATACCGGTGGAGATAGGATGGAGCGACGTCGGAAGCTGGAACGCCCTGTGGGAAGTGCTTCCGCACGATCCTTCCGGAAACGTAGTACAGGGGAACGCCCTTCTCCATGATGTGGAGAACTCCTTGATCTACAGCGAAAGCCATCTGATAGCAGCAGTTGGAATCAGGGACATGGTTATCGTGGATTCGGGCGATGCCGTCCTGGTAATCCCCAGGTCAAGATCTCAGGAAGTAAAAACGATCGTAAACGCTTTGAAGCAAAGGGGATTGAACGACTACCTTTTGTAAAAAAGCCTGCATTGTAAACTCGCGGGTTGCATTCTTGCGTATTTTTCCTTCATTTGATACACTGGCCCTGTAAACTCAGTGTAGTAGGAAGTCCTTCGTCATCGTCGGGCTCTGATTTTCCGCTTTCGTACAGAGGTAAAAGATGTCACGGGAGATACTTTTCGTAGGGCGCAAGACCAGCTATCTCCAGTCTGTCATCGACAAACTGGAAAGAGATGATTGGAAGGTCTTTCGGGCTCCAAGCAACAAAAGAGCCGTGCAACTCAGCAGAGATATGACGTTCTGCTCTGCCGTGGTGGACGGAGATTCGCCAAGAGTGAACGTCCCGGTGGTGGTGAGATCCATCCGCAAGAATCAGCCCGCCCTGCCGGTGATAGTGCTGCTACCGTCGGGCAAGGATTCCACCCCAAATGTATGCGATGTGGAGTTCGTGCGGAGACCGATACCGCGGGAGAAGCTGATCAAGTTGATCAAGGAGTTATCCGATCGGAAAGTGAAAGCCGGGCCGTTTACACTCTACACCGCGTCTTTGCGGCTCGAGTGTCCACGGGGGACCTTCGTCATGCGTCCGACGGAAGCCAGACTGCTCAGGTACTTCATGGAGCATCCAAACGAAACTCTGACTCGGGAAGAACTTCTGGAGCACGTTTGGGGAACGAGTCAGCTCACTGGTAGCCGCACACTCTACGTCCACATCAGCTGGCTCCGCAGAAAGCTCGAGCGCGACCCTGCGCACCCATCTGTTTTACGGACGGTCAGAGGCGTCGGCTACAGATTTGTGCCGACCGGAAAGCCTCAGGACTAACGGTTGTATCGTCTGTGCAGGAAGTCGTTGTGATAGCTCCCCTTCACCTCCGCTACACGCTCCGAGCTTTGCATGGCGCTCAGGTTGGATACCCAGTCGGGAGGAGCATAACCTTCTCCCATGAACCCGGAAAGCATGTTCTCGGACTTCGACCATTCTTCCTCGTCCAACCAGAAAGCGTTCCTCTTTGCCGTCATGTCACACCTCCCAAAAATTAACCCCCTCCGGCTGGGAGGGGGTTTTGGTTTACTCTGCTTGTGCGTGTGTTTTCGCTAATCGAACTGACGCCTCCCAACCGGCAATAGCTTCTGGCCAAGCACAATGACCAGAAGCATGCTAATAATGCTAATAAGGAGGCTAATCAGTTCTCTTGTCAACCTGCTCCCTCTACTCCACGAATTCGAAATCCATCTCTACTTTCGTTTAACGTATACCACAAGCGCCCTGCCGTGTCAAATTTCGACCACGTTGGTGAAGGCATACAAATTTTGCGGTTGTTTCACTTTTGGGGTATAATTCGCTCGATTGTAGACACCGCCGGTCTGTGGACCGGCTTTTTTTGAGGGTGTGAAATTGGCAATTTGGACGATCCCGGGGCTGATAGACCCCCATGTTCACCTGAGGGATCCAGGCCTTACACACAAAGAAGATTTCAGCACCGGCACTAAAGCCGCCCTGGCCGGTGGCATCACCACAGTCCTGGACATGCCCAATACCATCCCGCCCACGACCACCAGGGAAAGGCTCATTGACAAACGCCGCATCGCAGAGGAGAAGATACTTTGCGACGTCGGGCTATTCATCGGAGCCGCAAACGACAATCCTCTGGTGGGGCTGGAAACGGCCAGGATGGCGGTAGGCTTGAAAGTGTACGCTTCCGAGACTTTCGGATCGCTGCGGATCGACGATTTGACGAGTCTGGTGAAGATTTTCCGTAGCTGGACCGGTCCCGGCCCCATAACAGTGCATGCAGAAGACGTAATGCTTCCGGCTGCCGTCGCCCTGGCAAGGGCTTACGGCCAGAGGTTGCATATCGCGCACGTGAGCAGGAAGAGCGAGATCGAATTCATCCGTGCAGCCAAGGCTTACGGTTCGAGAATAACCTGCGAAGTGACACCGCATCATCTGTTCCTGACCGAAAAAGACCTGGCGCATCTCGGAGCGTTCGGGCTCGTGAAACCGCCGCTCGGCACCGAGGAAGACAGAGAAGCCCTCTGGCAGGCGGTCAGAGATGGAATCGTGGACGCGTTGGCAACCGATCACGCCCCTCACACCTCGGACGAGAAAAAAGGCGGCGACCCGCCTCCCGGCGTCCCGGGGCTCGAAACAGCCCTTCCTCTGATGACCACAGCCCTGAGGGAGAGAAAGATTTCCCGGGATACTCTTCTACAGATGATGCACTTCGGCCCGAAGAGGATATATGGGGTTCCGGACCAACCGGAGACCCATGTCGAGGTGGACCTTTCGGCAAAAAGGGTGATAAAATCGGACGATCTGTTCACCAAGTGCGGCTGGACACCATTCGAGGGGATGGAAGTATACGGGGTCGTGAAGAAAGTCGTACTGAGAGGCAAAACCGTCTACGAGGACGGAAAAATCCTCGTAGATCCAGGGTTCGGCAAAGTGATACCGTGAGCTAAGTCTCACGGTTTTTTATTGCCCAAAACGAACGGGCTACATCATCAACGGTGAGGAGGTTTCTAAAAGTGACGCCAGAAATACAACCCAAAGGCATTCCGGTGCCATCGGACAAAACGAACAACGGTTTCTACGGCAGAGACATCCTTTCGGTGAACCAGTTTTCGAGGGAAGATCTGGATTACATCTTCTCCGTTTCCAGGGAAATGAGAACACTGGTGGAGAGATTCGGATCGGCGGATTTGCTGCAGGGGAAGATCCTCGCAAACCTCTTCTACGAACCCAGCACCCGTACGAGCTCTTCCTTCATAGCAGCAATGGAAAGGCTTGGAGGCAAAGTCATTCCGATACACGGAGTGAAATACTCCTCCGTAAGCAAAGGAGAGTCGTTGCCCGACACCGTTCGTACCCTGGAAGCCTACGCCGATGTCATAGCAATACGACACCCGGAAGAAGGATCTGCAGCCATCGCCGCTCATTATGCGAAAGTACCGGTGATCAACGCCGGAGACGGAGTTGGGGAGCACCCTACCCAGGCCCTTTTGGATCTCTTCACCATACTCGAAGAAATGGGCAGGATAGATGGGCTGCGGATAGCAATGGTCGGCGACCTCAAATACGGGAGAACCGTTCACTCCCTCGCAAGGCTGCTGAGGCATTACGATGTGGAGATGGTGTTCGTTTCTCCCGATATACTCAGGATGCCCCCGCACATTTTGCAAGAAGTGACGGAGAGAGGGCAAGGATACGAAGAAACGGACAATCTGCAGGATGTGATCTCCGACGTGGACGTGCTTTACGTGACCAGGGTTCAAAAAGAGAGATTCGAGGATCTGTCCGAATACGAGAAAGTAAAAGGGTTCTACATCGTCGACGACGAAATGATGGAAAAGGCCAAAAAGGAGATGGTGGTCATGCACCCTCTGCCCAGGGTCGGGGAAATTTCTTACACTGTGGACGACGACCCAAGGGCTGCATACTTCAGGCAGGTCCGCAACGGGATGTTCGTGAGGATGGCTTTGCTCGCTGCCGTGCTCGGGAAGGCATGACTCAAAACGAATGGGGCAGGGGAACATCCCTGCCCCTCCGAATCACCTCCGGCTTACAATCCCACGTATTCCCCCTTCACGAGAGAATCGGCGGGAATCTCGAGCCTGGATAGCAGTTCGTTCACCAGCCCCGCTTTCCTTTCCGCATCCGCTTTGGACCACGTCCGAACCTTTATCTCGATGAACCCCTCCTCCACGGCCGGTTTGGTCAGCTTGTCCAGGTTGATGGCAAAATCCTCCCCACCGTATTCCACGTGGTATCTGGTACGCCACTTGACCACCTCTTTCTCCCTGTCCGGGCGGAAATATTCCCGGTAGAATCGGAGAGAATGGGTGGCAGGCGCAACGAACCTGGACCGCCTGAGGATCACGGAATTGGCGTACTCACGTTCCACAGTGGGACCGAGAAGCGTCAGCGTGTACTCCGGCTTTATGTCCATCTCAGCCCCCGGAAGATTGGTCCTCCCTTTGTGATGGACCACAACGTTGTCCTCCCGGTATCGGATGAACCCCTGGTCTCCATCTTTGAAGATGAAATACGTATCGAACTGCTGGCGTACGCTCCTCCTGATGACCTTGAACTCCCCTCTCTGGAGCCGTTGCTCTATCTCGGAAAGATCCGGCACCCGTGCTTTCACCTGAATTTCGAAGGTTTCCCGCTGCTCTATCCCCGGTGCTATCGCCAGGAGTTTGTCGAGGAGGCTCCTTTCCCTGTTAGCCACGAAATCCCCAATGGATACCGAGATAGCCCTGGCATCTTCCGCTACCTTCTCGTAATCGATCGTCAGAAGCTTCCGATCTTTCAACAGGAGTTTCCCGTCCACCCACACGTGTCTGACGTCGGATGCCTGAGCCGTGTAGACCAGGTGAGAGTAGACGTTTTGCGGCCCCAGGTCGAACAACGGAACGAGATGCGGTCTATCGAGTGAAAACGCCACGATATCGGCCTGCTTCCCGGCTTCCAGCGAACCGATCAAATGGTCGAGGTGCAGAGCCCTCGCGCCCTCTATCGTCGCCATGGCGAAGGATTCCTCCGCCGGGAGGGCGGTCGGGTCCTGGGTGTGTACTTTGGCCAGAAGGGAGGCCAGATGCAGCTCCTCCACCATGTTCTGGTTGTTGTTGCTGGCAGGCCCATCAGTCCCTATCCCCACGTGAACACCGTCCCGGATCATCTGCTGCACAGGTGCTATCCCGCTGGCGAGCTTCATGTTGCTCGAAGGGTTGTGGGCAACGCCGACGTTGTTCTCCCGAAGTATCTGAATGTCTTCCCTGTCCGCGTGTACACAGTGGGCTGCAATGGTCCTTGCCCTGAACACCCCAAGCTTGTCGACGCGGGCGATCGGAGAAAGTCCGAAACTCTTGTAGCTCTCCCTCACCTCCTGAGCCGTTTCCGAAAGGTGTATGTGCAGTGGCACGTCGTATTTCAATGCCATCTCTGCTGCCCTGGCGAGAAGGTCGTCCGTGGCGGTGTACGGTGCGTGCGGTGCCACCGCCGGTATGACCCGCGGATGGTCTTTCCAATCCACGATGAACTTCTCCGTCCGCTCCAATCCTTCGTCGTAGCTGCTGGCGTCCGGGGATGGGAATTTCAGGATGGTTTCCCCAAGGATCGCCCGCATGCCGGCTTCGTCCACGGCTTTGGCGATTTCCTCCTCGAAATAGTACATATCGCAAAATGTGGTGATGCCGGATAGGAGCATCTCTGCCAGCGAAAGGAGCGCTCCTTTCCTCACGAAGTCCGGTTTGACGAAGGCTCTTTCCACCGGCATCATGTACCCCAAAAGCCAAACATCCAGACGGAGATCGTCCGAAAGCCCGCGTAACAGGCTCATGGGCACATGGGTGTGAGCGTTCACGATACCTGGGGTCAGCAGAAGCCCGGTACAATCGCAAATATCGTCAGCATGGTACTTTCTCTCCACATCCTCCCACGGGCCGACGTATTCTATGGATCCACCTTTGATCGCTATTCCTCCATCCCTCCAGAGGTTCCTTTCGTCGTCCATGGTCACCACGACGCCGTGCGCCAAAATAGTGTCTGCTTTTTCCATATCTTTCTCCTCGATTCTTGGATACATGAAAGGCGCATGACGATTTCATGCGCCCTAACTGTTGGATCTCGAAATCAGCGTCCGCCGAGGACGCAAGGCTCAAAATTGCTCTTCCTCATCCTTCCACTCTTCTTCCTCGAGGTCGTCCAATGATTCTATGATTATGTCATCCTCTTCCCAGAGAGCGGACTTCTCGGGGGAATCTTCCTCTCCATCTTCCCAGTCATCGTCCTCCCCCTCGAGCACCAAGTCGTCGATCTCCTCCACAGTCAGGCAGGAAAGGGTTTCAGGATCCAGCTCTATCCTCTCCGCTGTGCAGAAACCATCATCCCAATAAATGCACCGACTATTAGGACAACGCACCTTAGTCATTTCTCACCCACCAGTTCTCGGTTCGGGCATCCATAGCAGCCGGATTCCCCCGAGTAATGTCACCAACGTCAAGATCACTGCGGAGCTCAGGCACCACAAGCAGAGTGACAAAATAACAAAGAGTTCCAGATAAGTCAAATACAAAGAGTAAACAAATCCAAGAAGCGCCAAAACGAAAAACACCCTTTTGACCCATGACATGGATGTCAGGCTTTCGATCAGGAGCAAGACTGCCAGCCCCGCGTACAGCGCGACACCGCCCAGAGCGATGGGGATGCCGAACAGCGTCGAATACTCGCTAAGTGCAACGACTTCGCACCCGGAATAGTCGGCGCAATAGACCACCTTGTTGGCGAAATGAACGTAACTCAGATACCCGGCCACGGCTATCCCCGCCAAACATAAAGCCATCAAAGCCTTCCAGACGAAGCCATCCAACGCCGGCAGGGATTCTCCCCGCTGGATGTTGCACTTCAGTAAATCCATCCCCTACCTCCGAAAGAAATGTTCGGCCTTGGCATCGGAACCACTTTCACTTTATACCATAATCCAACGACACAGGAAAAACACCCCATGTCAGGAGTTACGGTTACGCAGTCGCACCGATTTGTCGCTCTTGCATTCCTTTTCTCGTCATTACAAGGCGGCTGAATAAGGGCTATCTGTTGCATATCGATGAATTGTTCCGACAATCCCCACGACCTCACACCACCTCACTCGTAACTCAAGTTGCCAGCTCGAGGCAAGCGAACTGACAGTTCGCCCCACAGTGTCGGCTCTAAGTGGTGAACCAACCATACCTTGACGATGCACCCTCTCCGAAAGTCCGGTTCGCTGATTCGTCCATTCGTCGATTCGCTGATTCTACTCAAGATTTCCCTTCTCACCGAAACCGCATTGCACGATCTCCGGCCAGTCCAGCATCTGCACTTCCACCTCTTCCCCGACCTTCACTTCCATGACGCCCTCTGGGATTATCATAAGACCGTTTGCCCTCGAGAGCGTCTGCAACCTCCCGGAACCCTGAGGTCCGGCCTTTCTCGCGATGTAACAACTGCCGCTCTTTTCGATTCGGACGCGCACATAGTTCCTTCGACCGCTGTTCTTGAACCGTTCTGCCGCTATCGCCCTAATCGTCGGCTTCTCGAGGCACGTGAACCCCCGCATCTTGAGCAACATCGGTCGGCCGAACTGTTCGAAAGAGACTATGGAGGAAACCGGATTGCCTGGAAGCCCCAACAAGGGCACGCCCTGCACGTACCCGAACGCAAGCGGTTGCCCCGGTTTCATCCTCACCATCCAGAAAGAAATCTCCCCTTCGGCGTTCAACACAGCTTTGACCACGTCGTAATCCCCTTTGGAGACGCCCGCCGAGGTAAGGAAGAGGTCCACCCTTGCCTCGATTCCCTGTCTCACCTTGGAACGAATGTCCTCTTCCGTGTCCCGTGCGATGCCCAGCGGGATGGGGATTCCGCCGTACTTTCTGACCAGCGCCGCCAGGGAGTAGCTGTTGGCGTCCCGAATCTTCCCGGGGAATATCTCCGATTCAGGCGGAAGCAGTTCGTCGCCGGTGGATAGGATTGCCACCCGTGGTCTCCTGTGAACTTCGACGGTGGTGATCCCTATCGAAGCAAGCAACCCGACTTCCTGTGGTCGGATCAGAGCGCCCGCCTCCAGCACCGTTTCACCTGCTTTGACGTCCTCTCCCGCCATCCTGACGTTTTCCCCCTTCTTCGCGGGGGCAAGTATCGATACGTATTCCTTTGGACCTTTCCCCAGGAGCGATTCGTCCGTATTCTCGAACCTTACCACTGCATCCGCCCCAGGAGGCACAGGGGCTCCGGTCATGATCCTTACCGCCGTGCCTGGGGTAACGGCCACCTCTGGCGTGTACCCGGCTGCCGCCGATCCCACGACCTTCAGTTTCACAGGAGAGCTTTTGCTGGCTCCGGCGACATCCTGAGATCGGACGGCATACCCGTCCATCGCAGAATTCGGGAACGGCGGTATATCCTCACGGGCCAGCACAGGCTCGACCAGGATTCTATCGAGCGCCTCTTCCAGACCGACCTTTTCTGCCGGCAGGGGAGACACCCCTTCCATGACTGTCCGCAGCGCTTCGTCGACTCCTATGAGTTCATTTTCGGGTACGGCGTATCCGGCCATCGAAAGAAACCTCCAGGATTGAAATCTGGAACAAGTATAGACCACGTTTCGGAGTGCGTCAATCCCCGGTGGTGGGCGACAAGGGAGCCTGACGATTCACACCAGCACCAACGCTATTCCGGCGAGCGATACGGCCACTCCGACGACCGAGTTGAAAGAAGGTATCTCGTGAAGCAAGAGCACTCCCAGCAGTATTCCCCCCGTGACTTCCTGCGTCGCTATGAGATTCACGTACGTGGCGTGTGCGCGCCTCAACGCTGCGTTGTAGAGCGTGTGCCCAAACCCAAGGGGGAATATGCCGAGCATAAGAACAGAAACGAGAGGTATCAAGGTGTATCCTGCTGGTGTGCGGTGTATCCATGCTACAGGAGAGAGCCACAAAGCACCGAAGCCGTACACGGTACCTGCGTACATGAAAAGGGAGTACCGTGATCTCTGCGATCTTCCCATGATCGAGTAGAAACCGAACATTATCGCCGATCCCAGCGCAAGGAGATCTCCTATCATCATTCTTCGGCTGAAATTCGGCTGGAACCCGACCATGATGCCTATGCCCACCACGGCCATGATGACCCCGGACCATTTGCGGGTGGGAATCGGCTCCTTGAGGAATACAGCAGAAAACAAAGTAACGAAAATCGGCGCGGTATAGACTATCGCCAGGGAATGAGCTATGCTGGTGAAGCTCAACGATGCTATGTAGAACAGGAAATGCAAAGCCGTGATCAGACCGAACAGCGCGAACTTCGGAAGTTCCTCTCTCGACAGGGTAAACCGTTCTCTCCGGAAGAAGAGCAGACCGTAGATCATCAAGAAAGCTATGAGAAGCCTGCCTTCGGCAATCTCGTAAGAAGAAAGAGGTGACGCCCACCTGATGAAAACAGGGGTGGTAGCGAAGAAGAGAGTCCCCAGCGCTGCGTACAGCAATCCCGTCCTTTCCGATCTGCTCAATGTCCGCACCTTTCGCCCGGTTCAAGAGTGGGGGCAGATGACGCCCCCACAGACCTGCCGGGCGCTTCATGGGGTTGGGGTTGGGGTGCTCCAAACCGTCGGCGTTGGCGTTGGAGGCGAGGGGGGCGGCGCAGCAATTATCACGAGCCCCAACACCATGCTCAACGCCAGTATGGCGCTGATAACCCACAGAAAGACCTGATTCTTCTTCCTACCCTTTTTTCTTTTCGCCATGGTTCGAGCCTCCAATGGTTGAATTTCGGCTTAGGGAAGTATCTCATGAGAAGGGGTTTAACGCAAGAGCGAAAAGCCTCCGAGGGAGATTTGCCCGGCAGGCCAGAGTTTTGCATTTGGAAGCGTGAGGTGTAAACTTAGGCAAACCCTGTCATAGGTTTTTCGGCCGATTCGAGTGCTTTCGAACAGGGATTCACGGTAAGTCCAAGCGCCGTGGAAGATCGAGAGGAGGTGATACATGCCGCAAAGACGCCATTTGCCTCTGGAAGGTGTACGTGTAATAGACTGTTCCCGGGTGCTCGCAGGGCCGTATGCTGCCATGGTATTGGGAGATATGGGAGCGGATGTCATAAAAGTGGAACGACCGGGCTCAGGCGATGATACACGCCGTTGGGGGCCTCCATTCACCGGCGGCGAAAGCGCCTACTACCTTTCCATCAACCGGAACAAAAGGAGCATCACCCTGAACCTCAAGAGCGAAGAGGGAAGGGAGATACTGAAGAAACTGGTTGCAGGAGCAGATGTCCTCATCGAGAACTTCAAACATGGGGATTTCGATCGGATGGGGATCGGCTACGAAGACCTGCGGAAGGTCAACCCCGGCTTGATTTATTGTGCGATAACAGGATACGGAGCATCCGGGCCCTATGCTTCCAAACCCGGCTACGATTTCATGATTCAGGCGGAAGGCGGCATCATGAGCATCACAGGGCCAGCAGACGGCGAGCCCTACAAGGTTGGCGTCGCCATCGTGGACGTGACCGCCGGACTGTACGCTGCCAACGCCATCCAGGCAGCTCTCAGGTACAGGGATCGAACCGGTCAGGGGCAAAAGGTCGATGTCTCCCTTTTCGAATCGCAAATAGCCTGGCTGATCAACGTAGCCTCCGCCTACCTCGTTTCCGGAGAGAAACCCAAGAGATACGGCAATGCGCACCCAAGCATAGTCCCCTACGAAACCTTCCCAACCGCCGACGGATACATCGCCGCCGGTGCCGGAAACGATGCCCAGTTCCGCAGGTTCTGCCATGTACTCGGCCTGGACGACCTCCCGGACGACCCCAGATTTGCCACGAACCCGGACAGGGTCAGGAACAGGGATGTGCTGATACCGATGCTTCAGCAGAGGTTCAGGACAAAGCCCACCAGTGAATGGATGGACTTGCTGGAAGCGGCAAAGATTCCCTGTGCACCGATCAATACGATCGACAAAGTCTTTTCCCATCCACAGGCAAAATCCAGGGATATGGTGGTGGAGGTTCCGCACCCAACGGCAGGAACCGTAAGGCTCGTGGGGCTGCCCTACAAGTTATCCGAAACACCGCTCGGGATCTATCGCCACCCCCCTCTCCTCGGGGAGCACACGGAGGAAGTCCTGAATGAACTCGGGTACTCTCGGGAGGAGATATCGAACTTGCGGAACAAGGGTGTCATCTGAAAATTCGCATGTCCTGACTCTTGCACACGGAAAAATTGTGGTAGAATATCCCACAGTGAGGATGTGAAAACAGGAACATAGAGCCGGAGTGTCCGGAAATTCCTTCAACGAGGAGGACGACAAGGGTGAACAAGTTCACGAAATCAAAGCTGGCACAGTACGACGGGAAGGAAGGACGACGTGCATTGATCGCCTACAAAGGGCTCGTCTATGATGTTTCCGAAAGCATGCTCTGGCCGCAAGGGGTACACTGGGCAATGCACGATGCAGGAAAAGACCTGACAGAAGAATTGAGCCACGCCCCTCACAGCGCAAAGATCTTAGAGAATTTTCCGGTAGTTGGCATTTACTCTCC
>CAZEXY010000003.1:24265-29621 GCA_964516345.1 uncultured Anaerolineae bacterium | reverse complement strand
ATCAACTCGGACTGCATCCCGCTGATAGCCTCCCATTCGAGTTCGATTTTCAAGTCACCCCCGGAAGCTCTCCACTCGCCGCCGACGAGTTCGAGTTTTCCCCCGAACACAACCTCGAATTCCTTCTCCATCCGGGCAACCCGGAAACTCCTACGTGCTTCCGGCACGTGGACCGTGAGCAATTCCACAGGAGCTCCAACTGCATCGCCCCGGCCGTCTACCAACGTCATTTCGAGGGTATGTTCTCCTCCGGCAACGTCGGCAGGGACATGGTAGAGAAGTTTGGTGAGCACCTTGTCTCCGGCTTTCCATTTGCTGGTGGGATAGCTCCTGGAAATCGGTGCGATGGTGCGGTTGCCATCCATCGATAGGGAAATTCGATAGTCAGTGCCAGGGGTGGACGTAGCCAGCCAGTACAGTTTTATGTCCAGAGGCTGTCCCTGAAAGACTTCTTTCACGGCAGGAGTATCGTAGCCTATCAGCCTGATCCCTGGAGCGACGTCCGCAACGACCGGATGCTTCGGATGCACCTCCCCCTTTACGAGTTCGTCGAGATGGATCGACACCGGACACGTGTAATCGCTCATGGGGGCGCCTGCTGCGTCCAGAACCGGCACAGCGCCGCCTCCAGGCCGATAAACCCTCAAGCACAGTTCGTAATCACCCGGAGGAGTTCCCGGTTCGGCCGGGACTTCCAATTTCCCGAAGACGACTTTTCCAATCGGCCATCGGAACGCCGGGAAATCGTAAGCTGCCGGCCGTCTATCCTTTCCCCTGCCCCACGTCACCCCATCTCCGTCCTCGATCCAATAAGCTATCCTCAGGTCCTTCTGAGGAGCATCGGCGCGCCAGAAAAGAGTAACCTGCCCTTCGGTCTGCGTGTATCCGAGCAGCGAAAGCCCACCCCCGAACTTCAGGTCGAGCGGATGCCGAATCGGAGGACGAGAACTGAAACGTACGCCGGGAGGGAGCACGAAATGGCGCACTTTCACGTGCCAGAAGTCGGCATCCTTTCCGTCCCTGGTTCCGTATCTCTGCATGAAATCCAGCAGATACCCATTTGGATCCACGGCGTCCGCCTGCCAGAGCACGAGCCAAACACCTCTGCGCCCGGCCACGTTCTCGTTCAGCGTCTTCGCAATTTCGTAACCGAGTGGGTGCGAGGTGTCCAGAACCTCGATGTCCGGAATTCTCACCTGAGGAAGATCGGGGGCGTATACGTTCCACACAGGGAACATGTGCCCCGAACAAAGCACGACCGTTTCGCCCTTGGAGAAATGCGAACGAACGTAGCCGGCAGCGCCTCTGAAGTCCGGCTTGGTGAAGGCAGGGTCGAAATAGAGATTGCGCAGAGAATACCCCATGGATAGAAGCAAGAACCCGGTGGCTACAAAGGAAACGATCCCGCCCAGCAGGGAAGCTTTCGATCGCCCACGCTCGTCCTTTACCGGCGCAATCACAGCATACGCCAGCCATGCCAGATACGCCGGTAGAACCGGCATCAGGTACCGGGGATCGAACTTGGGCGTGCGGTAGGTAAGGAGCAGAATGAACGCCAGAGGCACGATCTGGTAGAGAAACAGCAGGGCGAACGGATACGAGGCCTCTGATCTCCTCCGTCTGAAGATCACCACCAGGAACAGGATCAAACCCAGCGCCCAAACTGCCAGGAACCCCCACATTAACTTGATGCCCACGGGCTCCAGCACAGTCCTCCCCAGGCTCATGGTTATGACGACATGCCGCAGAGCCTCGTGGAGTTTCAATGTTCCCTTCCAATAGCTGGTATCCACCCTGTAGCGATGGAAAAGGTACGGTATCCACGGAGAAAAGATCAAAGCAGTCACCACCGAAGCAATGAGAGCCTCTATCAGGTAAAGGATGTTCCTTCCGGTCCTCCACCAAACATAGAAGAAATAAGCGTAAACGGCGATAATGAAGAAAACCGAGAAATAATGAATGTACAGGGACGCAGCAGCGAAAACAGCCAGCATCCCCCACAGCCTTTGCCTGGATTTCAAAGAGTGGGGAGCGTGCAGTATCAGCACCATCAAGTACGCAGACATCAAAACGGCGAATGTGAGCAAGGTGTACATCCTGCCTTCCTGGCTGTAATACACCGCCATCGGCGAGATCGTCATGAGGGTCGCCGCAGTGAACCCGACCGTCCTGCCGAGCACTTTTCTGGCAAACACATACAAAAGCGGAATAGTCAGCACACCGAAGAACAATGACATGAATCTAAGCCAGAAAGCAACCGGATCCGGCATCACAGGAGCGCCAAGCCGGAACCACCCCCACAGGAGCAGGTAATAAAGCGGCGGCTGGATATCGTTTGCCGTCCATTTCAGCAACGAGCCGACCTGCATACGTGCGAGCCTCACGGAGACTCCTTCATCGTACCACAGGCTCTGGGCTGTGAGGCGGTATCCCCTGAGGGCAAAGGAAAGAAGCACCAACGCCAGCAATGCCAGGAGGAAGATCCTCTGCTGCCCTTTTCCCGCACCCAATCGCTCCCCTTTGCTCTCCTTCCTGCTCATCAGTGCCCTCAAGCTCCGAAAATTTCTTCCATCACCTCGGGGACGTAAGCTTCGACGATCTCATCGGTTATCCCGTTCTCCCTGGCTATTTCACCGTACATCCGGCCGCTACGCCTGAGCCTTCGTTCCTGGGTCTCCACGTCGAGTTCTATCAGTCCAAACCTGAGCCCCCACCCCTCTGACCACTCGAAGTTGTCGATCAACGACCAGTGATAGTAACCCCTGACATCGTAGCCCTCGGAAATTGCCCTGTGCACCTGCGCCAGATGAGTCAGAATGAACCTCGGTCTGATGTCATCGTCGGCGTCAGGAACCCCGTTCTCTGTTATGTATATCGGCTTGCCGAATTCCGATGCAAATTTTATGGACCAGTACAGGCCAGCAGGCACGATCCCGCCGTAGGGCCCGTAGCGGCCGCTGTCGCTCAGTTCTACATCTTTCGGCGGGCCCCATTCCATGAACAACTGACCAAATTTCAACGGGTTGAATTTCACCACGGTGGGGGAATAGTAATTCACGCCGACGAAGTCGAGGGTATCCACCAGGGGGTAGTACGGAGCTATTCGGAAGCTCAACGGAGGCCTCAGCCACCCATCGTAAGCCGGACGTATTCCAAGATCGTTGAACAGGTACGAAAGGAACCTCGCCATCCTCACGTCCATCGGGTTGTGAGGATCCTCCGGCACGAGCGGCCGAAGGTTCTTCGCAATGCCCACCTCTGCATCGGATTGCAGGTAGTGTATGATTCTGTAAGCGTGCCCGTGTGCTTTCAGCATGTGATTCAGCACCCGGAAAGCCTTCACAAAACTATGCCTTCCGGGGGGAAACAAGCCGGAAAGATAACTCTGCATTGCGTAGACCACCGGTTCGTTCACTGTGCACCATTTGCTGACTACGTCTCCAAGGGAATCCACCGCGTAGCGCACGTACCTTCGAAAATAGTCCACGACTCTCGGGTTCTCCCATCCGCCTTTCACCTCCAGCCACAGAGGGTTCGTGAAATGGTGCAGGGTGACCATGGGTTCGATCCCACGGCGGCGAAGCCCTTCCAGCATCTCTCTGTACCTTTCTATGGCCGACCGATCGAACTGACCTTCGTGAGGCTCGATCCGGCTCCATTCCAGGGACAGCCTCATGGCATTGACCCCCATCTGCTGTGCCCGGTCGAAGTCCTCCTCGGCGTTTTCCCACCAGTTGCAAGCGATGCCGGATTTGTCGCCGTGCCATATGTTACCAGGCATCTGCTCCCAAGCCCACCACTGATTGTTGAAATTGTTCCCCTCCACCTGGTGAGAGCTTACGGCTACGCCCCACAAGAATCCTTCCGGAAAACTGAGTTTTCTCTTCAACACGTCCCTCCTGGTCGGCTGTGCTCCCGACGAAGCGCCTCTATTCTAAAGCTTGGGCGACCTGGAACGGCCGCCCACAACAAGCTATGGATTCACCACTAAAAAGTCCAGCGACTTCATTCGTATTTCTTGAAGATGCTGACAGAGTTTTGCCCTCCGAACCCGAAGGCGTTCACCATTGCAATCCGAACGTCCTGCTTTCGGGCTTCGTTCGGCACGTAATCCAGATCGCACTCCGGGTCGGGATTTTCCAGATTGATGGTTGGAGGTATCACGCCGGTGTGTATTGACATCACCGCCGCCAGAGCCCCCAGCGCCCCCGCTGCGCCCAGCGTGTGCCCGAGCATTGATTTGGTGCCGGTTATGGCCACTTTGTAGGCATGCTCTCCAAGGGCTTTCTTTATGGCCTTCGTCTCGGATACATCGTTCAAAGGGGTACTGGTACCGTGTGCGCTTATGAGGTCGATATCCTCGGGCTTCAGCCCGGCCCTCTGGATTGCCATTCTCATCGCTCTGGCAGGCTGTTCGGACTGAGGGTCCGGAGCCGTTATGTGGTAAGCGTCACCAGTGAGCGCACCGCTGAGGAGTTCGGCATAGACCTTCTTCGCCCCCCTCTTCCTGGCGTGTTCTTCGGTCTCGATCACCATGGCGGCGGCACCCTCTCCAAGCACGAATCCATCCCTGTCCCTGTCGAACGGTCTGGACGCTCGCTTGGGCTCGTCGTTCCTCGATGAAAGAGCACCCATCCTGATCAAGGACGCAAGGCCGACGGGGGAGATGGATGCTTCCGTTCCCCCCACGATGATCACGTCGGCTTCATCCAGCCGAAGCAGGTTCCAAGCTTCGAAGAATGAATAGTTACCACTAGCGCACGCTGCCGTGGAAGTGATGATCGGGCCTTTTGCCCCTATCAGGATCGATATCCTGCAGGAAACGGCGTTGGGCATCACGTTGGAAATGACGAACGGACCAAGGCTCCTGGGCCCCTTGTTCAGCAGCTGAATGGTGGCCTTTTCCGCTTCCGTGATTCCGCCTCCGCCGGTGTTGTATACGATACCAACCCGCTCGGGGTCCTCCTTCGACATATCGATTCCTGCATCCTCAAGGGCCTGCAACGCCGTGGCTATGGAGAACTGGATCGGCCTGGCGACCCGCCTGGCGAGCTTTCTATCCATGTATTTGGTTGGGTCGAAATCCCGCACCTCACCGGCTATTCTGATCGGAAAACCGGTTGCGTCGAAAGAGGATACATAGTCTATCCCGGAAACGCCGGAGGTCAGGTTGTTCCAGAATTCATCGACGGTGTGTCCAATGGACGAAATGACTCCAAGGCCTGTAATGAGATATCTTCCCAAAGTGCTTCCTCCTCTTTTCTCTCCCGAGTGATGATGGATCATGATTCAGACAGGGGCATTTTAACAAAAAATCGCTTCCGTTGTCCAGCACGGCGGCGGTCTGTACATCCTT
>CAZEXY010000003.1:13533-24165 GCA_964516345.1 uncultured Anaerolineae bacterium | reverse complement strand
GCAGCGGCGCTGCGCCCCTACGAGCTATCCCCGGTTTTCTCACTCCGGTTCAGAACGACAAAACAATCCAGTTTCTTCAGTCTTCTGGATAGGAAAGTCCTCAGCCTATTCCCTTCGTCTTGCCATATTCTCCGCGATATTCCGGAGGGAGGAGGGAAGCTATCTTCTCCATGATCATGTCGGCGTAAACGTCCAGGTCCTTCGAGGATACCTTCGCTCCAGACTCAGGCAGGGTGAAAGGCACGCCCACTTTCACATGAATAGCCTCTCGACGGAGCTTGCGGAGCGCCGGGAAGACTTTCTCCTGCCCCCAGATACCCACAGGGACTATCGCTGCACCGGTCTTGTAGGCAAGGTATGCCGTCCCTGCCTTCCCTCGTTGCAGTGCTCCCGTTTTGCTTCTCGTCCCCTCCGGTGCAACTCCAAGCAACCCTCCGGCTCGAAGGATTTCCATAGCCCTACGCAAGGCTTTTCTATCCGGCTCTCCTCTGCGCACGAAAACAACCCCGGACCTCTCCAGGATCCACCCAAGGAACCCCTTGTGCCATTTCTCGGCTGCGAGAAGAGACGCAGGACCCGGGAGCCTCGGGACAACGACTATGGAAACCGGGACGTCCAACCAGTGGATGTGATTCACTGCAACTATCACAGGGCCCTTCTCCGGAAAACGCTCGATCCCTTCCACCTCCATCCTGGCGATGATGGTCAGGACTGCCTTCGAGAACCACCGGAGCATCAAAGCGAAGAAATTCATGTCCGATCTCAATCTCCCGGAGTGGGGGTGGGGATTCTGAGTCCATCAGCCTGGACTTCGAACCTGGAAACCGGACCTCCTCCAACCATGACGTTCAGATGGAAGAAGGATTCTCCCTCCTTCAGCACCACGTTGTTGGAAGGTGGAGCCTTTCTGACGCCCACCACATTTCCTAAGGCGTCGTAGAGGGTCGCTATCACGAACACGTCCACGGCATCCTCGTTCCCGACGTTCTTGACCTTCCCGGAGATGCTGAATACGCTCCCTTCCGTTTCCGTACCCTTCACATCCTCCACCCTGAGGCCGGGGTAGTACCTGCCGTGATGGGCCGGAAGAGCCCTGACCACCACGACCTGATAAGAGCTGAACCTGGGATAAGTCTCCGGAAACTCCACGACGAAAGGAGCTCTACCTCCCGGCTCGATTATGCGGGCCTGGACGGGGACCTTTTTCTCCATCACCACTCTGCCGCCTTCATCCAGCAGCCTGACTGCTACCTGCACGTCCTCCAGAGCGTTTTCCCGGGAGTTCACCACTTCCCCCATGCACCACAACCCTCCCGCCGGCATCCTGGCAAAATGGATTCCCGAAGGAGTCGCTGGCAGCGGGGTCGGTGTGGGCAGGTTCGATTGCTTGAGTTCCTCCCTTGGTATCACGAGCCGCTGGCCCACGCTGAGGGTTCTTGGGTCTATTATGCCGTTTGCCTGCTGCAGGGAAGCAAGGCTGACGCCGTATCGATGCGCTATCCCGATGAGCGTATCCCCCGGCTGCACTTCGTAGAAGATAGGGGTAGGGGTCACCGTGGGTGTATCGGTTGGAGCCGGCGTGTAAGGCGCAGGAGTAGCGGTGTATGTCGCACGGAGGCCTTTGGTGGGGGTGCGTGACACACGTGCAGGAGAAGTGGGAGTAGGAGTCGGGAGTGTAATCACCTGCCCGCACGAGGAGATGATCATCAGAACCGGCAACCCGATCAAGGCGAGAAACCACAGACGACGCTTCATCCGCTCAATCCCTCAGCGACACGGGGGACAGTTTGGAAAGCCTTTCCGCCTGCTCTGCAAGCGCCTTCGCGACGTTTGGAGGCACCATTTCGCTGATGTCCCCTCCGAGCATGGCGACTTCCTTGACTATGCTCGAGCTCACGAAATTGTACTGCTGACTCGTTATCAGGCAAACCGTGTCTACGGAGTCCTCCAGCGACCTGTTGGTCAGCGCCATCTGGAATTCGAGTTCGAAGTCGGAGATCACCCTCAGCCCCCTGACTATCACCTCAGCCCCGATCTCTCTGGCGAATTTGACGGTAAGCTTTCTGTAAGGCATGACTTCGATGTTCTTTACGTCTTTCAGGGCCTCCCGCGCCATCCTAACCCTATCTTCGACCGAGAAAAGGAGGTGTTTGCTCGGGCGCGCGTACACCCCGATCACAAGTTGGTCGAACATGGCGGCTGCTCTGGTCGCTATGTCGATGTGTCCGAAATGTATCGGGTCGAAAGTGCCGGGATAAAGTGCTTTCATGTCGCTCTCCTTGGTACGATTCTGGTCAGCTCAGGTCGCCGCTTCCGGGCTTCCAGAACTCTTCGAGTCTCATCGAAAGGAGACGGTGTTCCGGCCTGGACAGATCCGGATCTTCCGAGAACAATCTGGCGGCCTCGGTTCGGGCGATCTCCAGAAGACGACGATCGCTCAAGCGCGCCATTCTCAGGTCCGGAAGGCCGCTTTGTCTCGTGCCGAAGAATTCTCCAGGCCCCCGCATTTCCAGGTCCTTTTCCGCCAGGACGAAACCGTTCTGAGTCTCTTCCATTATTTGCAGTCGCTTCAGACCCTGTTCCGTGTCGCTGCTGGCGATGAGTATGCAGTATGCTTCGTCCCCGCCGCGACCCACACGTCCCCGAAATTGGTGAAGCTGGGCAAGCCCGAACCGATCTGCGCCCTCTATGATCATCACCGTCGCGTTCGGCACGTCCACTCCGACTTCCACCACCGCCGTAGCTATCAACACGTCGATCTCGCCGGCCTGGAACGCACGCATCACGGCGTCCTTTTCCTTTCCCCTCATCTTCCCATGCACGAGCCCGAGCTTGAGGTCGGGAAAGACTTCCCGCTGCAGTCGCTGATATTCCGTGGTCGCCGCTTTCAGGTCGAGGCTGTTGGATTCCTCCACCAACGGGTAAATGATGAACGCCTGATGTCCTTGCTTTACCTGCTTCCTCAGGAACGAATAGGCCCTTTCCCTCTCGTGCGGGTAGAGCCACCTAGTCAGTATCGGCTTCCTTCCGGGCGGCATCTCGTCGATGACCGAGAGATCGAGGTCCCCGTATAGCGTGAGTGCCAGAGTCCGCGGAATCGGTGTGGCACTCATCACGAGCATGTGAGGGCTTTCCCCCTTCCCTCTCAGTCGAGCCCTTTGCTCAACTCCAAACCTGTGTTGTTCGTCCACGATGACCAATCCAAGCCTGGCGAAGTCCACCCCCTTCTGTATCAGGGCGTGAGTGCCGATGACAATGTCCACTTCCCCTTTGGAGAGGGCCTCGTACACTTTTCTCTTTTCCGAAGCGGTCATGCTTCCCGTAAGCCTGGCCAAGCGAACGTTCCTGCCCCTGCCGGGGAGCTCCATCGATCCTTCTGCAATGTACGGCGTCTTGCCGTCCTCGCTCACCGAAGTATCGATGCCGAACATCGCCCCCACGGAGCGAAAATGTTGCTCGGCAAGTATCTCCGTCGGGGCCATGAGGGCGGATTGAAGCCCGCCAACCGCCGTTGCCCACATGGCGGCAGCAGCCACCACCGTCTTACCGGACCCGACGTCTCCCTGTAACAACCTGCTCATAGGGGAAGTCCTGGACATATCCTCCAGAATCTGGGACAGCGCCCTCTTCTGGGCTTGCGTAAGCTGGAACGGTAGCCTGCTCAGGAAAGCGCCAATATCGGCATCGGATGCTCTGATGGGCTCGGATCTTCCCCGCTTCCACTCCCGGCGCTTCCGCTGCATTCCGAGCTGGATGAGGAACAGTTCGTCGAATGCAAGTCGCTGTCTTGCCTTTTCCAGGTTCGTTTCCGATGAAGGGAAGTGTATCTCTTCGAGCGCCTTGTGCAGGGGATAGAGACCTGCCCTACGTCTCACTTCCTCGGGAAGGTAATCCTGAATCTTCGGAGCCCACGCATCAACCACGTGCTTCTGCAATTGCCTCATCCAGCGTGCGGTCAACCCTACGGTCAGCGGGTACACAGGCACGAGCCTTCCCGTGTGAACGAGTTCTTCCGACATGAACTCCCACTCCGGCGAACCCATCACGAGCCGTCCCATGTACAATTCGACCTTCCCGCTCAGCACCACCTGGGCACCCGGCTTCAGCGTCCGGGCAAGGAAAGGCTGATTGAACCAGGTCGCCTGGAGGTTGCCAGTGCCGTCAGAGAGGATCACGTGGTAAACGTCCTGACCACGTCGGCTCTTTCTGGAAGCCGCTTTCACGATTTTCCCGATGACGCTGACTTCGTCCCCGGGTTGCAGCCTGGAGATCGTGGTGATTCTGCTGTAGTCTATGTACCTGCGGGGGTACAGGAACAGGAGATCCTTTATGGTCTCCACCCCGAGCCTTTTCATCTGCCGAACGCGGACTTCTCCAACCCCCGGCAGCCTGATCACCGGAGCGTCGAGGCCGGTAAAGTACCGAGAGGTCTGGGACGGAATCCCCCTCTTACTGGCTCCCGGCGAAGGCTCCTTCCGAAGGCCGGAAGGACGAGGTTCGGATTTGAGCCCGGGAGCAGAGCCTCCCCGGATCTGTTTCAGCGCCCGGACGATCCTTTTGACGCGTTCTTCTCGATCGAGCACGCCGTATCCGGATAGCACCGATAGAATCGCCCCGGCCTTCTCCCCGTGATCTGATTCGACCGACCTTTTCCAGTTGTCCAGGAATTTTTCGAGCCCACCGATGACGGCGTCGTTCTTACAACCGCGTCTATATTCAAGCTCCAACACTCTCTCGAGTTTAGAGAACGAGTCCCCTTTTCCCATAGTCGAAGAGCTGCTCCAAAAATGAATTTGTCGCTTCTGCATGTGTGCATTGCTTTCAATACCGGCTCAATACGGCGATTGCTGTTTCTCCATCCCCTCGCAAACCGTCACCCCAAGACCGACGGGACCAAGGTAAGTCGATATGGAAATCCCGTAATCCATTACGTCCAAGGTCTTGCCTTTCATCTTCGGGTAGGATTCGAGCATTTCCATGAGTTTTTCCGTTTCTTCCCCCATACCCGAATGTTGGATGAACACCTTCTCGAAATGAGAAAACTCCACCACGAACTGGTACAGCTTGTCAAGCACCTGTTCCATGGTCAACACCTTTTCCAGCGGCACCATCACCCCTTCTTCGACGAGCAGGAACGGCTTCACCTCCAGCAATTTCCCCAGAATTGCCTGCTCCGGCCGAATCAGAGAGTCCCTCTCCATGTAATTCAGGGCCGGGGTGTAGTAATACTGATATACGTGCGGCACCATGTTGTGGATAGTTCTGATTATTTCCTTCACGCCTTTTCCTTCTCGTGCCATTTCGGCGGCTTTCTTTACCAGTTCGGCCTGTCCCACAGAGATGGCCCTGGTATCTATGTAGGATACATGAAGCCTTCCGGTAAAAGGAGTAGCAGCCGAAGTTATCAAATCGCTCATGTCTACCAGCCGCCTGGACATATGAATCGAAAGGAGGAAATCGGTTTCCCTCGATGCCTGCAGGTACGCTCTGTAGAAATCCTCCTCTGTTGGAGGGAGCAGTTTCGGCAGGGAGGACGTACTGTTCAGAAGACCGATGAATTTCTTGCGGGTTATGTCTATCCCTTCCCTGTAGATTTTCTTTCCCAATTGAACCCGCATCGGAACAACGATCACGCCGAGTTCTTTTTGCTCTTTCAAGCTGATTTCAGAAGCGCTATCGGTTACGACTTTGATTCTTTCCACCGTGTTCACCTCCGCAAAGGCGTTCATTCAAGAGAGAAAATGTAATCGTAGTGTGGTTGATTTCCCCGCACGAGCTCCACTTCCAGATCGGGGAACTTCTCTTCGATGGTTTGGGCAAGCTTCTCGGCTTGATCTTTCGTAGTATGCTCGCCGCAATACAAAGTAACTATCTCGCCAGAATCGGCCCCCATCTTCTCCAACAGCTTTATGACCACGTCTTCAATTGTATCACCTTTTACGGCAAGTTTGCCATCCAGGAGCCCTATCGGCTCACCTCTATTGACTTCCAACCCGTCGAACCGTGCATTCCGCACCGCCCTGGTCACTTCTCCGGTTTTCACATCCGCGAGCGCCGAAAGCATCCTTTCCACATTCGAACTCACGTCCTGGTCGTGCATGGCCGAGAGGATGGCGCTTATACCCTGCGGAACCGTCTTGCTCGGCACGACGTGGATTTTCTTGTTGGAGATGGCTTTCGCCTGCTCTGCAGCCATTATCACGTTCCCGTTGTTAGGGAGTATGATGACCTCTTCTCCGGGGACTTCCTCAACCGCCTCCACTATCTCCTGGATGCTGGGATTCATGGTCTGTCCCCCTTTGATCACCTTGAAAGCCCCCAGGCTCCGGAACACCTCGGCCAGTCCGTCGCCCGGAGCTACGGCGATGACAGGGAGCTTCTCCGCAGCCTCGTTTTCGAAACTTCCGACCGGATTCGTTTCCGCCACTTTAGGGGCTTCCGTACCGGCCATGGATTCCTGCACATCCGGGGGTATTATCCCCTGAGCCGCCATGTCGTCCATGTTCTCGACCACCACATCCGTGACGAAGCCGGTGCGGACGGCGTAGGCCAGAGGCACGCCCGGGTCGAAAACGTGTACGTGAACCTTGACGAGATTCTCATCCCCTTCCACCAACGGATAATCGCCCATGGCGGATATGTCCTTGCGGATCTTGTCGACGTCCAGGTTTCTGCCTTCTATCAGGAACTGCACGTCGAAACCGAACTTCACCGGAGGGATAGGACGTTTGCCTTTGGATACCCGTGGTTTCTCGACTTTCGGCCCGGGGAGTTCTTCCCGCTCTCCGGTTTCTTCCACGGCCTCCCCGCGCAGAGCAAAGAGCATTCCTTCGAGGAACACGCATAGCCCTTCTCCACCGGCATCCGTAACTCCTGCCTGAGCCAGAACACTCAACTGGCGAGGCGTGTTCTCCTCAGCCGTCCTTGCCGCTTCAACGGCATACTCGAGAATCTTTCCGATGTTTCTCTCCCCACGTCCGACGGCCCTCTTTGCGCCTTCCGATGCCGCCCTTGCGACGGTCAAAATGGTGCCTTCGACCGGCCGTTTGACCCCACGGTACGCCATGTCGCTTCCTGCAGTGAGAGCTTCCGAAAAATCATCGGCATCGCAGACGATCTTGTCATCAAGTGCCTGGGAGAATCCACGCAGGATCTGAGAGAGGATAACGCCTGAATTTCCCCTTGCACCCATCAACGCGCCGCGGGCCACATCCCTGGCGAGCCTTCCTATCACCTCTTCGTCAGAATCGGCTATCTCTTCCCACGCGGACTTGGCCGTAAGGGTCATGTTGATACCAGTATCCCCGTCGGGAACCGGGAAAACGTTCAAGGCGTTGATTTCTTCTTGATGATTCCTGAGATTCATGTAAGCGGATCGAATCATTCGCTTGAGATGAGTGCCGTTTATGGATAATAGCGCTGTGTCCGTCACGATTTCTGCCGAGCCTCCTCAAATAATAGAATCAATGAAAACAATACAAAAGATGATGCCAAGCCGAAGCCCCTTCCTTACACAAGGTCGGAGTTTCATTTCTTGTCTTCGTCGAACTGAAGCCCTTGTATGTGCAGATTTATCGAGGAAACGGGTATGCCCATTTTCTCTTCCAACGTGTATCTAAGCCTGGAAATCACCCCGTTGACCACCTCAGATATTCTGGTGCCGTATTGCACGACCACGTAGAGATCGAGCACCGCACCTTCCGGCTCCATGGCAACCTCAACCCCTTTGGACGCGTTGTCCCCGGTCAGGAGGTCCGCGATGTCATGGAACACGTTCTTGTTGGTCAAACCTACGATGCCGTAACTCTCGAGTACAGCATCGCTTGCGATGCGGGCCACCACTTTCGGAGATACCTCTATTCTGCCTCTTTCCGACTCCAGCGCCGATATCGTGGTATTTTTCTTCCTCGCCAATTTACAATCCTCCGTTCTCTACCGATCGATTCGGTGTTCGATATTTTGCAATTGTCCCCGTGGTGTGTTAGGATTTGTGTCGCTTTTGAAACTCTCGTCCGGTGGCATTGGCCCCGGGCGTTACTCTGTAAGATTGGGGGTGAGCCCGATGGCGAAATGTGAGATCTGTGGAAAGGGGCCGATGCACGGCCATAACGTCAGCCACTCCATGCGCCACACCAAGCGTAAGTGGCAGCCGAACGTACAAAAGAGAAAAGTCTTCATCGACGGAGAATACAAGAAAATCTACATCTGCACCCGCTGTCTCAGGACTCTGACGAAGAAGTCCATGGCCTGAAACGAAAGACGGTAAACCTGGGTAAGCGCAGCCTTGAGCTGCGCTTTTTTGTTCTGTCCCTACCGCACGCATATCCATGCCCGTTTTACCCGCCATCAAACATACATCGCCTTCGCCGACATCGCGGCAGAGCGCAGTTCCTCCACCCCCGCCTTCAACCCTTGAGGATGCTTGAACAGCCATGAACCGGAGACGAGTATCTCCGCCCCCGCCGACACAGCTTCCCTCGCCCTCTCCGGGTTTATCCCTCCATCCACCTCTATCGGCACGTCGTACCCCATCTCCCTCATCATCCCTTTCACGGCAGCTATCTTCCTGGACGAAGTCGGTATGAAAGTCTGGCCGCTGAACCCAGGGTTCACACTCATCACCAGCACCATATCCACGAACGGGATTATTTCCTCCAGGGTGCTAATGGGCGTCGCCGGATTGAGGGTAACACCGGCTTTTACTCCCATTTCCTTTATCATCTGTACCGTCTTGTGGAGATGAGTCGTGGCTTCCACGTGTACCGTGATGTAAGATGCACCAGCCTTTGCGAACGCATCCACGTATCTCTCCGGCTCTCGAATCATCAAATGCACATCCAGCGGTAAATCGACGATAGCCTTCAGCGCCTTTACGAAAGCCGGGCCTATGGTGATATTCGGGACGAAACATCCATCCATCACATCGATATGGAGCATGTCCGCTCCTGCTTTTTCGGCTTCCACCGCTGCCTTTCCAAGCTCCATCAGATTCGCTGAAATTATCGATGGCGATATCTTTACCATTGACCTTACCTCCTCGTGGCCTTTATGATACCCTTAGCTTACTCGATTGGCAAGGTTCTTCCCCGGAGAGCAGGAAGAAAAGCGAAAGCCATCCCGAACCGGATGCATTTGCCCTGAAAACGACTTTGATGTTATCATTTGAGCCGAGATGAAAGAGGCGGAAATTTTTGCAGTGACGAAATCCGAAATAAGCTTTCCACACACCTGCTCCTGTATTATGCGGGCATAGAGTGCTATGCCCGCTGTTCCGCGTTTTGTTTTTCCCTTGATCGCGCCTATCGGTGCGTACTCACTTTCATAAGATTCGATTCCAAGATCGCTATGACAGCAGATCAACCTTGCGAATCTTACCGTGATGTCCGCAGCAACAATAAAATCGGACGTCGTCAGCATCCAAAGCCGAGAAGGGAATGCAAAAACGACCGACCAACTCAACTGCGTAATTTCCACATTATTATCAGGAGAGAATATGTCTGCGACAACAGTCTACAGAAAAACTATAGGTACGGCGCAAGAGATACTTTCGCATGTGGGGAACACCCCTATGCTGGTGCCAAAGAAGATATGGCCGGAAGATTCTCCGGTGAAGGTCTTCGCGAAAGCGGAATGGACGAATCCATCAGGCTCGGTCAAAGTGCGGCCAGCTCTCCAGATGATATTGAGCGCAGAGATGAAAGGCTGCTTGCGCCCGGGGAAGGTCATCATCGATGCCACCAGCGGGAACACCGGGCTTGCGTATGCGGTTATAGGAGCTGCTCGCGGCTACGAAGTGGATCTGGTCATGCCGGCCAGCGCAAGCGTGGAGAGAAAGCGACTGGCAAGAATTTATGGCGCCAGGATTGTGGAATCACCACCGGACGAAGGAATAGACGGAGCCATCCGATTGGTACACAGGATGGTGGAATCCGATCCTGAGCGGTACTTTCACCCGGACCAGTACAGCAACCCGGCGAACTGGCTGGCGCATTATCATACCACAGGACCCGAAATCTGGGCTCAGACGAATGGCAGGGTTACTCACTTCGTGGCCGGGGTAGGTACAGGCGGAACTCTGATGGGGGCAGGCAGGAAGCTCCGCGAGCTGAATCCGAGCATCAGGATCATCGCAGTCCATCCGGCTTCGGAGAAAGACAAGATACCGGGACTGAAACACTTGCCCAGCTCTATCGTCCCGGCGATCTACGATCTTTCTTTCCCCGACGAAGACATCGATGTAACCGGAGAAGAGGCTTTTGAGATGGCTCTGGTGCTCGCTCGAGAAGAGGGGTGGTTCGTGGGCCCTTCCGGCGGAGCAGCGATGGTTGCCGCATTGAAAGTGGCAGAACGGCTGAATTCCGGCACAATCGTCACGGTGTTGCCCGACGACGGCAGCAAATATCTGAGCCTGATGGAACGGTGATCCATGGGATCTACCAAAGAGTAAGGATGCAGGAAGCTATAGACGCGCTTCCTGCATCCAGGAGAATCATTCGTATATCCAGCGGTCCACATCCCTGGTATAGTTCAATATCTCATCCTCGGCGAACCAGAGCCCAATCTCGAACCGGGCGGTCTCTTCGCCATCGGACGCGTGAATGAGGTTCCGGCCGATCTCGAGCGCAAAATCCG
>CAZEXY010000003.1:0-13433 GCA_964516345.1 uncultured Anaerolineae bacterium | reverse complement strand
TCTTCGCCATCGGACGCGTGAATGAGGTTCCGGCCGATCTCGAGCGCAAAATCCGCCCTTATAGTTCCGGGCGCGGCGGCAGCAGGATTGGTGGCACCGACTGTGGTTCTGACCACCTCGATGGCCTTGGTGCCTTCCCACACCATCGCCACCACAGGGCCGGAGGTTATGTATTCTATTAACCCATCGTAGAACGGCTTACCTTTGTGTATCGCGTAGTGCTTTTCCGCCAGCTCCCGGCTCACCTGCATGAGCTTCATTCCGACGAGCCTGAGCCCGCGCCGCTCCAGACGATCAACTATCGTCCCTATGAGTCCTCTTTGCACTCCGTCCGGTTTGATCATCACGAAAGTTCTTTCCATCTTTCCTCCATGAAATTGTCATGTTTGATCGTGTCGCTTGAGCCAGTCGAGCAACCGCTCCAGCGGCCACGTATTGATAACGTTTTCCGGTTCTGCCCAACCCCGCCTGGCAGTCTTCACACCGTAGAGCAAGTCATCAAGGCCGGACACCTTGTGGGCATCGCTGTTGATGCTTATCTTCACACCGAGTTCCATCGCTCTTCTCACGAATACATCGTTCAGGTCGAGGCGCCACGGCGAGGAATTCACCTCTATCGCTTTTCCGAGTCTCGCAGCTTCTTGCAGTATGGCTTCCATGTCGAAGTTGCCACCCTTGCGCCTGCCGAGCAGTCGGCCTGTGGGATGCGCGAGGATGTCCACATGGGGATTGCGCAGGGCCAGAATCGCCCTCTCGGTCAGTGTTTCCCTTTCCTGGTTGAGCCCGGAATGGACCGCAGCGATGACGACGTCGAGCCTGGCAAGCACTTCGTCCGGCAAAGCGAGGCTGCCGTCGGCCATCACCTCTACTTCGACCCCAAGTAGAAGCCGAAAATCTTTCCACTTCTTGTTCAGACCATCCACGATCCTCCGCTGCGCCTCCAGTCGGTCTCCATCGACCCCCTGTACGACCCCGAGCCCGGTGCTGTGGTCCGTTATGGCGTGATACGAGAATCCTCTGTCCCTGGCAGCTTCTGCCATTTGTTCTATGGAGTAGCTCCCATCGCTCCAGGTGGTATGGGAGTGCAGGTCGCCTTTCAAATCGGACAGATCCACGAGGTGCGGTAGGGATCCCTCGAGGGCAGCTTTGATTTCTCCTCGGTCTTCCCGCAGTTCCGGTGTGATCCATGGAAGACCGAGGGTTTCGTACACTTCTTCCTCCGTCGAGCAGAGCTTCTCCTCCCCGGTGTCCACCCTTTTGAGGGCGTACTCGCTTAGGCTCCATCCCTGCTCCAGCGCCAGGTTCCTCAGAGCGATGTTGTGAGCTCTGCTCCCTGTGAAGTACTGCAATCCGGTACCCCACCGCTCGGGTTCGAGCACCCTCAGATCCACCTGAAGTCCGTTGTGCAGCCTCACCGAGGTTTTCGTCTCACCTTTCAGCATGACTTCGGACACTTCCGGCAGAGACACGAATTCGTCCATCACGGGCTGTGGATTCGTAGAAGCCACAAGGATGTCGAGGTCTCCGACCGTCTCCCTCCACCGTCTGGCACTCCCGGCCAGCGAAATTTTCTCCACGATTTCGGGACCAAGGCGCTCGAGTTCTTCGATGATTCTTTCCGCAAGCGGCCGGGCTTCCCCCAGCGGTATTCTATCCGGAATGCTCTGAAGCAGAGCTATGCCTTCCAGAATCTTCCTTTCCGATTTCGCTCCCATTCCGGGCAAGGTGCGTAGCTTCCCGGATTCCGCCGCTTTCTTCAACTCTTCGACGCTGGTAATGCCGAGCTTCTTCCAGAACATCCTTGCACGTTTCGGCCCTATGCCGGGGACACCGAGCATGTCCAGCACCCCCGGCGGCACTTCCTTTTCGAGTTCCTCCAGGAATCGCAGATGCCCTGTGCGCATCAACTCGTCGATTTTCTTTGCTATCGCTTTCCCGACTCCGGGGATGTCTTCCAGGGCACCTTCCTGCCAGATGCGCACGATATCCCCGTCAAGGTGCCGGATATTGTCCGCAGCGCGGTGGTACGCACGTACCTGGAAAGGCCCCTCTTTCTCGCTGACCTCCACCAAGTCCCCTATGCGATCCATTATGTCCGCTATTTCCGCGTTAGTCCAGGGACGCACAGGCTGTTCTGCCATTCTTCACCTTCTATCGTTCCTGTTTTCTCGCTATCGTGATTATCGATGTGCCTACCGGCAGCGGTGTGAGCTTCAACAGAGAAACCTCCACCCGACCGACGTAGTCGAGTATCGTGTTGAGAGGCTCCGGGGTTGGTTCCATTTCCACCTGGTAGGCATCTTCGTCGAAATGGGGCGACGCGAGCCTGGGCTTTTCGCCCAGGAGCTTCCTGATCACGATCACTCCGGCCGCCATCGGGAACACGAGAAAATTGTTGTAGCTGGAGAACAAAGTTTCGAAACCAGCCCGGAAAAGCTTCTGCTCCAATTCCTTCCTGGTGTAGCGCCTTTGGTGAGCGTTGAGCACGTCGTTGTAGCTCCAGAGCCACATGAATGCCGGCACGGTTACGAGTAGATACCCGCCGGGACGCAAAATCCTGTGAACTTCCCCGAAGACCCCTTCTTCGTTCGGCACGTGCTCGACCGTGTCCAGCAGCGTCACCAGATCGAAGCTCGAATTTTCGAAAGGTATATCGTCCGCGGACCCGAGCCGTACGTCGTATCCTCGCTTCCTTGCCACTTCTATCGGCCTGGGATTGTTGTCGAGTCCGATCACCTTCCCGTAGTGGGAGAGGTGATGGATCATGTTTCCCGCTCCAGCCCCCACGTCGAGTACGTCCAGATTTCTGCCAGGGCCGACGTACCTATCCAGAACCGCCAATATGGCCCTCGTTCTCGTCGCAAACCACCAGTGTTTGTCCTCTTCCAGCTTGACGAGCATGGGTGTACCGCTCATATTTCGATTGTTCCCCCTGAGCATTCGAATCTTTTTACATTGTAACACAGGGGAAAACGGCGACAAATTTCACCAGACGGAGGATTTCCGACATATCCGGCATTCATTCCGGCCTGGGGCACCGCCTTCAGGATGTGCAGATCGGAGCCAGTCCGAAAGATGCCATGCGGTGTCAGAGCAGGATTTATGAAGGGTGCGCCTTTCGTGATATAATGGGAGGCGTTTAGACATTAATTCGTCGAGCCATGCAAGGAGCACAAACAATGACGGCGTTGAAGCGACTTCCAAAAAAAGTCAGATATTACCTTGTCTCGGTCATGTTTCTTTCCATGCCGTTCCTCATGTGGGCGGCCTATCTCATTTCCACCAAACCGCATACATATCTGACAGGTGATGCCTTCCTGGCGCTTTCGTTGATGTTGTTGGTGGTTCTCGGAGAGAAATTCGAACTTCTCCTGACCGTGGGGGTTCTCGTAGATGTGAGCACCGCCGTGGAACTTGCCGCCGTCTTGCTGCTCCCCACGCCAATGGTCGTGCACGTGGTGTTCTGGGGGATCCTCCTGGGACAACTGTGGAAGAAATACATTTGGTTCCAGAGCGCGTTCAATGCTGCTGCCAGGATGCTGGCAGCTCTGGTGGCTTCGTGGGCGTATCTGACCTTTGGGGGAAGGGTGCCCGTGGTTACGCATTTCAGCCTGGGGGGTCTCGTGGTCCCGTTCATTGTTGCCACGGTGCTCCATTGGGGAGTCTCGCTCGGTCTCATCAGCGTGGTCGTCTCCCTACGCAGCGGTCAGGCTTTTCTGAAAGGGGCTTACTCTTTCTTGAAAAGCACGGTATTGGAGCACGTTGCCCTCTACCTGATAGGATTGTTGATGGCAATATCGACGGAGACCGCTCCGTGGACATTGCTTCTGTTCGTGATACCCATCGGCATGGTATACCTTTCGCTGCTGAATTCGATACGAATCAGAAGTTTGACGAAAAAAGCCGTCATACAGATGGCCGACATCATCGATAGCCGAGATCCATACACGGCGGAGCATTCCAAACGCGTGGCAGAGATATCAAGAAGGATTGCCAGAACCATGAACCTCCCCTACGAGGAGGTGGAACGTATCGCCACGGCCGCTCGTGTTCACGACCTGGGAAAGCTCGCCGTGGATATCGTGGTCCTGGAAAAGCAAGGAAAGCTAAGCGATTCCGACTGGGCACAAATCAAGAGACACCCGGTGCTGGGGGCCGAGATATTGAAGAACTTTCCGAATTTCAAAGACGGTACCCAATACGTAAGGTACCATCACGAAAGATGGGACGGCAAGGGGTACCCAGAGGGATTGAAAGGCAAGGAGATACCTCTTGGAGCGAGAATAATAGCTGTGGCAGATTCATATGACGCCATGTCCATAGCAAGGCCGTACCGCGGCCCGCTGCCAATCGAAAAAGTCTGGAGCATTTTCAAGGAAGGCGCCGGATCCCAGTGGGATCCGGACGTAGTGGACGCGCTCTTCAAAGTGCTCGGATGGGACAAAGACATGCCTCCATCGGAGCAAGTTGCATCGGAAGATCAAGGTGAGCCAAACACCCTGGCCTCTCCGGCTCGGGAGCCTGGATGACGAGCATCTCCCAAACTCCCGCTCAAACGAAGTGAGCCAATATCAAGCCTATAGCCATCAAAGACGGGGTCGAGATATTGATGAGAACGTTCTTCGCCAGATACGGCATGAGATGTTCCAGGTCCTCTGCGTATTTGCGGACGCCGGAAGCCGTTTGGAGGGCAATCGGGATCGTCAACAGCCCAAGCAAGGAAAGCCAGGGAAGCTCCCCCAGGACAACAGCCATGACGAGAGACGCATAGGCGAGAAAAAGGAAAGCGGCGTAGATCACGCTGCTTTTCTTCCTGCCGAGCACCATTGGGTAATGGAGCCTCCCGGCGGTTCTATCTGCTTCCACGTCCGGGAACTGATTCAGCAATAGCAAGTCGCTCACCAGGAAGAACGGCACGAGGGATGCCCAGAACGCGGCCCACGAATACTCCCCGGTAAGCACGAAATGGGTTCCCATCACCATCAGCGTCCCGAAACCAAGCCCTGGTGCTATGAGGCATACAAGGGGACTGCGGGTGATCCACGGCGTGTAAGCCACCACGACGATCAACCCCAACAGACCGAGCGGTACGATCCCCCACCCACGCACCCAGAGGAAATAAAGCCCTATCAGCAGGTCGATGACCGCTGCAAGGATGGCCAGGGCAAGGGCATGTTTCGCCAGTTCCGGGCGCTGGGGCAGAGTTCCGCTTCCACCGCTGAAGGGAGTCCGCTGGGTGCGGAAATCCAACCCGCTCTTGAAGTCGAAATATTCGTTGAAGGCGTTCACACTGATGTGAGCGGCCAGTCCCCCGATCAATGCGAGAAGGAAATAGAACAGGTTGACGTGTCCCGTTTTCCACAGAGCCGTTCCGAACCCTTCGAACACGCAAGCAGGCGTCAGGATGAGGAATGGCAGTCTCATGGGACCGAGCAGGTATTTCACTTTGTTCATCTTCTATCCTCCTTGTAGATGGAATCGTGTCCGCTTACTTTGCCATCATCCCGGATGCTATCACTCCCGCCACCGCCAGCAGCACTCCTCCTCCGACCAAGGCGAACCCGACGATCGGCAAATGGTGCCCCGAGGCCCCGGTTCTCTCCGGCGTGGATGTAGGGATCGGAGTGATGGTCGGCGTCGGAGTAAACGTGGCCGTCGGGATTGGGGTGTGTGTAGATGTGGGAGCAGGCGTGTTGGTGCTCGTAGGTGTGGCACTGGGGATAGGAGAAGGCGTAAACGTGAGCGTAGGTGTGGGCGCAGGCGTCATGGTAGGCCTCGGCGTAGGTGTTGGCGGTACAGGGGTGGCGGTCGCCAGCGGCGGGGCGCTCTCGTCCGGGTATAGAGCAATGGCATCTACGAAGATGAGGTTGCTCCCGGTGCTGCGGTTGTGATCGACGAGGAAGAAAACCGTCATGGTATTGCCGACGGCTCTCGCCTTCACGTCTATGTTGAAGTTAGGGAGGTTGAACATCTTTCCCGGACCCCAGTGCATCGGCCCCCAGATCACCGTTGGGGCGTTCGGGTCCGTCCCTCCGGTAGGATCCAGTCCAAGCCTTCTGCCGAAAGTCTCCGGAGCGTTGGGGCCTGCCCATCCGACTGTCGCACGATATCCGGCGCCGGGCGTGACACGAACCTGCGTGTATATCCCCGCTTTGAAAGTTCCCCCATCGCTCCACATGCAAAGGCTCGGAGCCCCCCAGTACGTGTCTATGTCCTGCTTGAAAGTGAGGTTCCCGCTGAGAACGAAAGCCGTCCATCCCTGCGGTATCTGCCTGGGCGGAGAGCCGTAGAAGTAATCGAAATCGCACACGTGTGGATCGATCACGTTGGGCGGTTTGCAAACATCGGAAGTGGCACCGGCTCTGCCTGGAGCAAAGAGCAAGAAAACCAGTGCGGCGAGCACAGACAACCACGGGGTTCGCTCTTTCATGAATTCATTTCCTCGGCGGAAGGTATTTCAGAGGATTGAGGTGGATGTACCTCCCCTTCCTTATTTCGAAATGGAGATGAGGCCCTGTGGAATTTCCCGTGCTCCCGGAGCTCCCTATCAGTTGTCCCTGACGGACGTGATCTCCCTCGTGCACCCAGTAGCTGCTCAGGTGTGCGTAGTAAGTCCTCATGCCGTCTGGGTGTTCCAGGATAAGCAGATACCCGTATCCGCTCTTCTCCCATCCGAGGTAGATCACACGCCCGGCCCGAGATGCGTAGACCGGGGAGCCGTACGGAAGTCCTATGTCTATCGCATGATGTTTTTCCCAGTAGCCCTGCGTTATCGGGCCTATGGCAGGCCACATGAATTTGTATCCCGGAACCGGCGTAGGTCTCGGAGGCGTGTAGAGGTGCAACCTTCCTCCAGGTATGATGAGCTTCTGGCCCGGTTGCAGCACGAACGGGAGCTCGATGTGGTTGCCCGGGAATGTTTCGATGGCCTGGGGGCGAACGCCGAATTTCTTTGCGATTTTCCTGATCGTGTCCCCTTTTTTGACTTTATAGTACACACCTCTGACCGGCAGGATGACGAGAACTTGCCTTGGGGAGAGCCTGTCGGGGTTCCGTTCTATAGCAGGATTCGCCCATCTGAGGGTATTCACGTCCAACCCGAACTTCCTTGCTATGCTCCAGACGGTATCCCCGTGCTGAACGGTGTAAGTGATCACATCGGTTCGCCGGAGAATCTCTTCTTCCGGTTCGATGACATCCTCGCTCACGGTGCAAAGGGGTGGATACGGCAGGCCTGAATCCATCAGATCCCAGATGCGCGTCAACTCTTCGCGGAAATTCTCCTGGCGCGGGGTTCCTTCTCTCGAAGGAGTTTTCGCCAGCAAGACGGCGGAAAAAGCAGCGCTTATCGCCAAAGAAATCAGCAAAGACCTGAAGAAATTCCTCATCTTCCGACTGTTATCTTGTCCTTGATTTTCTCGAAAGTGCTCTGCCCGATACCGGGCACCTTCATTATATCCTCTATGGAGGCATAAGGTCTATTTTCCACGATCCTTTTCGCAAGGGATGGGCCTATCCTCGGCAACGCCTCCAGTTCCTGCAACGATGCTTTGTTTATGTCCACCGGGAATACGACGGTCGGGGTTGGTGTCCTCGAGGATCTCCCGGCCTTCTTTCCAGGAGTTGGCTCCCCGATCCGAGGAACGTAGATCTTCTCTCCGTCCTCCACCCTGGCTGCGAGGTTGACTGCATCGAGGTTTGCATCGGGTAAAGCTCCGCCGGCAGACTCTATTGCATCCCGCACTCTGCTGCCCGGGCTCATTTCGTAAACCCCCGGCGTCTTTACGTCACCGCTCACGTACACGTAAACTGGCGCCGGGGTTGCGCTTGGGGACGGAGAAGCGGTGGCGGGCGGAGGCACTACGGCAATTTCGCTCACGCGTGGAGGATTCGACATCCGGTAGACGAGAACCGCCCCTATCCACACCAGCGTAGCCAGAAGGAAGCCTTCTGCGAAAGGTTTCCACTTGTGGGTTTCTCCGGACATCTTGGATTCCCCGTATCTCGTGCACGCCCGCAGGAAAGTGTGGGAAAATTACTGTATTCCCCCTGATGCTCCGCCGGCGTTGGATGTCTGCACCTCCTGAGCTCCGACGACTTGAGGCAGCGCCGGGTTTGCCCCTCCAAAGAGCCGCAAGAAAATTTCCACCACCTGCGGGTCGAACTGCGTTCCTGCGTTTTTCTTCAGCTCTTCTATCGCTTCGCTGTGAGGGCGTGGCTCTTTGTAGACACGCCTGTCGATTATGGCGCTGTAGGCGTCCACAACGGCCAATATCCTTGCTCCTATCGGGATCTCCTCCCCTTTGAGGCCATCGGGGTAGCCGCTTCCGTCGAACCTTTCGTGGTGGTGCCTCACTATTGCCGCTGCACCCCGGAGCTTCGGGAGCGGCGAAAGGATTTTCTCCCCTATTTCGGGGTGTTTGCGCATGATCTTCCACTCTTCCGGCGTCAACGGCCCCGGCTTTTTCAGGATCGAATCCGGGATTCCTATCTTTCCAATGTCGTGCAGCTGTGCGCCGAATTTCAGATCTTCGATGGTCTGCCTGTCCAGCCCCATCTCCACGGCAATCGCTATCGCCATCGTCTCCAACTGCTGAGAGTGATTGGCCGTGTAGGAATCCTTCGCGTCTATCGTCTTTGCCAGGGCTATCACGGCGTTGAGGTAAGCTTCCTCCACTTCATGGAACAGCAAGATCCTCCTAAGGGCCATGGATGTCAACTCGGCTATACTACCCACGAGCTGGGTCGCCGTATCGCTGCAGGTTTCCCGGTTGCTTTCCACCACTATGCATCCCAGGAGTTCCCCTCCCCGTCTCAAGGCGAACACGTGTGCATATTTCCCGCCTTTTGCAAAAAGCAAAGCCCTTTCCTGACGGAGCAACCCTTCTGCTTCGCTCGATACGTCCCAGAGGGCGCTTCCATCCTCGAGCCCCTTCGATATGTTGGGGTAAGAATGAAAGTCCTCCACCCAGACAAAGGTTCCCTCATCTTTCGTCCCGGCAGGAGACTCGAACCGGAACCGACGGCCGACGAGCACCATCCTGGCATCCAAACGATCTTTCACAGACCGCTCGATCGTATCGACCACGGTCTTGGCCACCGTTTTAGCCGTTTCCAGCGTGGAGAGTGTGCGGGAAAGTGAGTAAAGCGTGGACAGGTCCTGGGCTCTTTCTTTCTCCTGTTTGAACGTTCTGGCATTTACGATGGATATGGAAAGGACGTCTGCTATCTGAAGCAAAGGGGGCAAGCTTTCGGCGGAGAAAGCGTTGGGCTTTCGACTCACGACGTTCAGGGTTCCCACGATATCGCTTCCAGCTATCAACGGCACATTGACTCTGGATCTGTGCCCGGCTTCGTACAGAGCTCTTTCTCCCGGAAAATCGGTTTCCTGGGAAAGGTCCGGTGTGATGTGCACCTTCCCCTGCAGGATATCCTGGGCAGCGGCCGTGGCTTCCACAGGATACCAGCGGCCAGGCGGAATTTCGTTGGTGCTGTCGAACAGCACGGATATCTTGAAGTGCGTTTTCTCTTCGTCCGGCAGGGCAATGCTTATTCTATCGGCAGGCACCAGTTTCCTGATACCTTCGACAAGCTTTGGAAATACTTCTTCCACATCGAGGGTTTCGTTCAAAGCGCGGGCTACGGAACTCACGACTTCCTGCTCCAAAGCCCTTCTTCTTGCCTCCTCTATGGAAATCGCTTTTTCTATCGCAGTGGCAGTGTGGTTCGCATAAATCGAATAGATCTCTATTTCCTGCGCAGGTACGGTGGTCTCCTCGTCGTACAGAATCCCCAGGGCTCCTATCACGCCTTTTTCTCCCACCATCGGAAGGATCAACGCCTGAACCACGCCCCTCAGGCGCAAGGTCTCCGGTATCTGCTCACCCTCGACAACGATCGGCCTCCGGGTGAGCTCCACGCGCTGGAGCATGCTCCTCGGGATTTGATCTTTACACATATCGGGCATCAGATTACCCTGAGAGTCTACTCCGAGAGAGCTTTCGTGAGGCACCGAGAACGTTCGAATGACGGTGGTTCTGCCTCCGGAAGCGCTCCAGAGAAATCTCAAAGCGGATTCCATTATCTCCTGCACCGTAGTCACGCTAGCTATGGAACTGCTGGCCTGATACAATTTCTTGGTGGATTTGAGCATCGAGGAAATCTCATTGACTTTCTGTACGTTGTCCAAAGCCACCGCCATTTGGTCGGCCACGGCTTGCAGCATGTTGAAATCTTCCTGATCGAAAGCGTCTATTTCGTCGCTCTCTACGGTCAGAACGCCGTAAAGCCTTTCTCCCGAACGGATGGGCACATCCACTTCGCTCCGGGAATCCTTCCCGCCGGGGTAATAGTCCGGCTCCTTGGTGACGTCGGGCCAGTACTGGAGTTTCCCGGTTTGAAGCGCTTTTTCGGATACACCCTTCCCCTCTGGAACGCGCTCCAAAGCCCCCAGCGCCACATCTCCGGCGCGCCCCATGACCACCTTGTCCCCACTCTTTTGATCCAGAAGCAGCACGGAAACGTACTTGTACCGAAGCTTTTCGTGAAGCAGCTTTGCCACCGTCTGACTTATAACCCTGCGATTCCTCGATCTCGCCAGCTCGGCGCTGATCTGGTAGAGCGCTTGCTGCCTTTCCACTTTTTCCTTCAGCTCTGATATCAATCTGGCATTGTGGACTGCGTCGGCGGCGTGAGATGCCAGCAAGGATAGAAGCTTGGCATCTTCTTCCGTAAATTTCCTCCCGGTGAACCCGATCTCGTTGACCACAAGGACGCCTATCAATTCCCCGCTGTGCAGCATGGGTACTTCCACCACGGCGGTGAACGGCCTGTCAGCATACTTGGGAGACCTATGCTCCCATCGGCTATAGTCGTCGACGATGAGCGGCCGGCGCGTGAGCGCCACCCGTCCGGCCATTCCCTCGCCCAGCTTCAGGTATGTGTTGGATGGAAGCTCGGTTCCTTTCACAACCGCCACTCTCAAAAGTTTCTTCTTTTCGTCGTAAAGGTATATGCCGCCGCTTGGGGCTCTGAGCAGATCGGTCGCCCTGTCCGTGATCCTCCGGAGGAGCGAGTCCAGATCGTGCTCGGCCATTATCTCCCCGGATATCTCGTACAGAGCCTCCATCTGTCTAACCCTCTCCTGGAGCTCCCGATACAGTTTTGCGTTTTTTATCGCTATGGCGATCTGTACGGAAAGGGCTTCCAGGAAGCTTATTTCTTCCTCCGTGAATTTCCGGGGATATCTGGTGCTCGCATCCAGAGCTCCTATAGGTTCCCCATCCACCACGAGCGGGATGCCAAGGTAGGAAACGATTCTGTCCGCCGTGCTGCTCTCCGTGAATTTCCATCTTTTGTCTTTGCTGACATCCGGGATATAAAGAGGCTTTTTGTTCAACACTATCCATCCAACGGCCCCTTCCCCTATCTCGAAGGAAACCTTTCTCAGTGTCTCGGGGTTGTAAGATCCTTTCGCCGCAACAGGCGCTATCCTTCTGGTATTCTTGTCGAGGAGGAACAGGACCGCTATGTCGACGTTCAGCTCCCTGATCACATGAGACAGCAAGATGTCGACCTGCTGGTCGAGATCCAGAGTAGACGATATGGTAAGGTCGATTTCTCGCAGAGCCTCGATCCGGCTCATCCTTTTTTGCGACTGCTCCAACAGCTTTGCCTTACCGATGGCAATCGCAAGGTGGCCTGCTATGGTTTTCGCAAGTTCTATTTCGCTTTCCTCGAACTTGTGCGGCTCCGAATAGTAGACCATGAATTTTCCCAGTAGCTTCCCCTGGTGCACTATCGGAATGAACCCAAGCGCTCTGATCCCTTCTTTGAGCATCACCCCTTTCACGCGGACCAGCGCCGGATCGTCGGTCTGTTCCACATCTTCCACCAGCACTGGCAGCGGGTCTACAGCGTCCGGCGGCCATGGAGAATGCCCCTCTACGGCGTTCCTGTACTCTTCGGAGAGGCCGGACCAGGCCACGAACCGGACGATGCCTTCTTCGTCGAACAGCAGCACCGAGGCTTTGTCCGCTTTCAGGATCTTTATGATGATCTGAATGGCAGTCTCATAGATTTCTTTCAGGGTAAAAGCTTTGTTGATGGTTTCAACTATGAAATTGATGTAGCTCAGTTGTTCTATCTTCTCTTCGAGCAGCTTTTCGTTGACTATCTCCGTCACGTCCCGCCACATTACCAGTATTCCTGCCCTCTTCCCCTCTCCATCCTTGAGTTCCTCACCCTGTACCTCGATGAACCGGGAATCCTGCTCCACCGTCTCGGAGAACGGGAGCGGCAGAGCTGCTATCCTGTCGTATGGAGGGGCAACCGATGCAGCTCCCAGGAGTTGCTCGCCGATGAGTTCATGCCTCGGTTTCTTCAAATACCGGGCTGCAGCCTGGTTCAGATCGAGGATGCGATGCTTGTCGTCCATCACTATGTAGGCTTCGGATATCTTTTCTGCGACCCTGTTCCTCCCTGCCTCCACAGGATCGAAAGTTCGATGTCTCCAGATGCCTATCGCCGCTATCGTATAGCTGACGAGCAGGAATACAGGAGTAAGGTTCAGATAGAATGCCTCGGGAGTCGTGAACGCCACGAGGTTCCCTATCCACGGAAGCGTGGAAGCCGCCAGAAGTATCAGGGCGTCTTCTACCTCTATTTCCCTGGAACGTACATATTGTTCGATGGCAATGATCACCGTGGCTCCGGCAAGGAAAGCCGAGTAATACACGTGTACCCAGAACCAATCCCCGTAGGTGGCCGTCAGAACAGCGAACCCGCCCTTCTGGACCACGTTCATGCTTTTGTAAATCAGGTGATGCCAGCCGTTCGTCCAGACGAGCAGGAGGGTCAGAATCGGCTCCAGAGCAACGGCCAGAAGGAATTTCCTGGTGAATTTTGTCCTGTACCCTGTGTACTGGCACGTGAACAGAAACCACAAAGCCGGTACCGAGGCTATGCCCAGATACTCGACTTTCTTCATCAGCACCTTTATGGAAAGGATGGGGGTTGCCATTTCTGTGGCATATCCAAACGCCCAGAGCGCCGTGAACAACGTCAGAAGAGCAAAAGACACGGCGACCCGTCGGGAAGCCTTCCAAAGTGAAAAGGCTGTCAACAAGAGCGAAAGCGTCCCCGAAGCAAACAGTATTATGATTATCAACGGCAATCTCGTACCCATAGCACTTCCAAGTCTCTCAACCTGTCTGAAGTCTGAAAAGCGTGGAAAGTCGTCGCGGCACAATGGGAAGACTTTCCCACCCGACCACACACTATAGACACACTATAGAGGAAATCACTCACACACTTCAGTCAAATTATAGTATCCGCCTGGAGAAAAATCAAATTTTCACGGTATGGGGCCAAGAGATCGTCCCCACCTATTGAAGGCGATATTGGACAAAACTGCCCCTCCCTTGGAGAATTTG
>CAZEXY010000002.1:66414-71917 GCA_964516345.1 uncultured Anaerolineae bacterium | reverse complement strand
TGTGAACCTTGCGGGATTCGTGGAAAGTGTGGAAAATGAACGGAGACCGGCATTCGTGACGGCAAATTGGGAGAACGTTCCGATAGGAGGGGATAAGTGCTTGTAGGTATCAGCAGCGTGACTTTACCCGATACCGGTCTTGCGACGGATATCAAGATAGCCGGAGAAACCGGTTTCGATTTCGTGGAACTGAGGGACGAAAAGCTCGTCGTGGCATTGAAAGGAGGAAGTCTCACTTTCCTTTCGAGGTTGTTGAAGAAACACGGTATATCGGCGTATGCCATCAGCTTGCTCGACGATCTTCCGTTCCAGGATGAGGAGGGGGAGGCGGCGCTCGAATCTCAATGTTATGCGATGGCCTCTTCGGCCGCAAAGCTGGGAGCCAGGTGGATCGTCGCCTCTGTTGGGAAGCCTGTCGGCGAAGTGAACGAAGCCGATGCCAGGGCCAAGTTGAAGGATCTGCTTTCTCTGTATGTCGATATCGCTCCCCTTTTCGGAGACGTGAGGCTTGCGTTCGAGTTCACGGGCTACAGTGGCTCTCCCGTTTCCACTCTCTCGGAAGCGAGAAAATTGGTGGAAGAAGTCGGCTCCGGCAAAATAGGCCTGGTGCTGGATACGTTCCACTTTCACCTGGGCGGCGGCGCCGTTGAGGAAATTCGTGAGACACCTCCTGAATCGATAGCTTTCGTGCAGGTAGCCGATGCAGCCCCCAACGCTCAGGACGAATCTGACAAGTTGCTGCCGGGAGAGGGCGTGGCTGCGCTTGGGGAAATCGTCGCCGCTCTCAAGGAGATCGGATTCGATGGCGGGTACAGTGTGGAGGTGAACGGGAGCCGGTACCACGGCCGCCCCGCAGAAGAGATAGCGTCCGAGGCGCTCGCAGGCGTCAGGAAACTCCTGGAGATATGATCGAGAAATCCGATTCCAACCGGAGTGTGGAGCGGAGGCTGTGGGATGCTCTGTGGAAGATCTATCGTCGCCGTCAGCCTCCAATACCCTTCGTGGATGGGGAGTCTTTCCCCTGGCAGGATCCCGACTTCGGCCGGCGGATGCTCCGGTTGCACCTCGATCAGACCAACGGTGCTGCTTCCCGTCCCGAAAACGAGATCGAACTTCAGGTGCACTTCCTGATCGAGGCGCTGCGCCTTTCTCCCGGGGACTCGATCCTGGACGCCACTTGCGGCCCCGGGCTTTATGCATGTCGATTTGCCGGGCGAGGGCTTTACGTCGCGGGGTTCGACATATCGCCAATTTCCCTGGACCATGCGTACCGGATGTGCGGCAGGGAAGCCGCTTTTTACCTGTCCGATGTTCGTCATCCGGCTTTGGCGGACGGTTCGTTCGACGCCGTCATTTTCCTGTACGGGCAGTTCGCCGTCATGCCGAAGGAAAGCGCCGTCGAGGTAATGGAAACTCTCGGGAGAGCCCTCAAACCGGGAGGCAGGATGGCCCTCGAGCTTCTCGACCCGGAGAAAGTAGATCGAAAGGATAGCTCCTGGTGGTTTACGGACGATGAAGGGCTTTGGGGAGAGTCTCCATACCTTCACTTGGGGGAACGCCACTGGGACGATGTGCAGCAGGCTTCCATCGAGCGGTATTACGTTCTCGATCTCGAGACCGGAAAGATGCAAGAATTTGCCCTTGCCGACCAGGTCTATGCTCCGAGGGACATAGCATTGATGGCAAAATCTGTCGGATTGCAGGTGGAATCAATCCACGAAGCATGGAGCGGCCTGCCGCTCGGCGATGCCGAGGAATGGATACTGTACGTTCTTCGTAAGCCCGAAATTTAGAGTGCAGACTCAGGGGCCGGTGTCGGCGGCGAGCGAACCGTCCTTTGAGACGGCGTAGAGCTTGATGGTGTACTTGGCTTTGTGCTTGGTTATAGGCGTTGCTGCCGATATCGCCACGTCCACCGTGTCCATGGCGCTATCGTCGAAATAGAGCTTTCCCCTGCCGTCGACGATTTTCATCCTTTTCACGGTCACGTTACCGTCCTCGTCGACGCCTATCACCTGAACTATCCACCTTTGCGGCAGTCGGCTGGGGACGAGCGAGAATCCTCTGGATTCCCAGTCGCCTTTTTTTTCGGCATTGTCTTTCCACCCTATTTCCGGTATGGATATGTCGTCCACGAAGAATCCATCTTTGGTGACTGCGTCGTCCGTGACGTACTCGAACCGCAGCTTTATCTTCTTCCCGGCGAAATCGGATAGATCGATTTTCTCGTGTATCCATTTGGGGGTGCTTCCCCCTCCGCTTTTACCGGTGTACCCGGGGCCAAGGGCGTTGCCCACGGGATCTTCTTCTGTGGTGTATCGGCCGGGCAGTATCTTCCAGCTTTTCCCTCCATCTGCTGAGACCATTACATAGGCGTAATCGTAATGCTTTTCGATATCGTACCACGTCCAGAAATTCAGGGTTGCAGAACTTGCTCCGGAGAGGTCTACGTCCCTGGTGAGAGTTGCATCGCTGTCGTCGGAACTGTGTCCCCACCACACAAATTTCCCGCTGTGTGGTTCGAACGGAGCAATGGGCACGCTTGTATCGCCGGAGAACTCCAGAGAGAGTGTGCCTTTTTCGTCGAAATCTACCTGGTAGTAATCTGCCCCGAATTGGTGTACATCCTCAGAGTGGGAGTATTTTTCGCCGGTCACCTCTGTTTCTTTGGGGGGAAGGACTAAGATATGGGAGTACCGAAATTTTTTCACGTTTGGGGATATGTTGTCCAGGAGGTTTGCCACGATCCAGTCGGAGAAGACGGTGTAGAAATCCTCCGCATCCCCGGAATCTTTCAGCGCAGCGTCGTATCCTTCGATGCCGTTCAATGGTTCCGATACAAGCTTTTTGATAAAGGATTTCCCGAACCGCTCGTAGGAATATTCCATCAACAGGTAAGAAGCGCCGTAGTGGTAAGCGTTTTCGTCCATGTTGTCGTCCCAGTTGTCCAGTTGGGTATCCGGGCGCTCCGTGAAGATGGAATCGGAATCTCCCGGGTCGAATCCGTTGACGAAGGAAGCAAGCTCGGAGCATCCTTCGTTTATCCAGGTATCCTCGTTGCGGTCTTCGTACCAGTGGATCATATGCTGGAACTCATGGGCGAGGGTACCATCGTAGAATTTGGTGTTGGGTTTCATGGATGACGGGTCTACATAAAACATTTCTCTCTGGTTGGAGTACCTGTTCACTGCCGAGGTGACTTCGTCGGATGCTGAGAAGTACCCCGCTACTCCTGACCCGAGGCTTTTGGTATGCAGAATCGAGATATGGACGTCTCTGTCCACTCCAGGCGTCCATTCGCTCCCGAAGAAGCTTCTGTCGGTGGGGTAGGTTTTTCTGTCGAATCGCTCCGCCGAGCGGAACAGCCCATCGTTATCTATGTCTATCCCTCGCTCTACCCAGACGTAGAGGTGGGGAAGCACGAACCTCAGGTCGGCGGCGATCCTTCTGTACTTTTTGGTGTCTTCGTTGAGCACCCAGAAGTAATCGGTATCTCCCTCTCTGAATACCCGTTTTTTCGGTACGACGCGTGGTACGGGGACCAGTTCTGGGTGCAGCCTTTCCGTCAGGGTTGGCCTGTCCCTGGGAGGAGGTTCGATGAGCATCAGTTTCTCTACGAGCTCCCATCCCTTTGGCAAAGGTGATGTTTCGGCCTTCGGAAGAGGAGTTCGGCGTCCTGTGGTCGGCGCCGCTGCGGCAGTCGCGACGGGAGTGCGAGTCATCTCCAATTCCGAAGTGGGTGAAGCAGTTGTCGATGGCGGTGCAGATGTGACGGTGTAAGGTGCTGCCATTCGGGTGTAGAGCAGCAGTCCTGCCGTCAGCATCATGGCCACGAATCCCACGGCCAGCACTCCTACCAGCGCCCAAAAGCAACCGCCTTTTTTCATGCTTCCACCTCCTCTGTGGATGGGGAGAGATGTCTTTCTATTACCTCTGGGTTTTCTTCCCTCAGGGCAACGATTTCCGAGTCGATGCTGAGGGAAAGTCGTTCGTATACTTTGTCGGATATCACTCCGTCCCTTCTCAAACTTTGCAACCTGCTTTTTTCTATCAGGAGAAGCTCTTGCAAAACGCTCAGCAGTTCCTCCCTCCTCAGCTCAGGGTGCTCTTTGAGGAAAGCCTGCAGGGCGCTCCTTAGCTGCTGTCCGATCTGCTGGTATCGTGCGTTCAGCACTGCAAAGACATCTGACGAAACCACTCCATCTTCGTACAGCTGTTTGAGCCTGCGCCACGCTGCCTGTCTGGCAAGCAACTCTCCTTGCAGCATCATGTAGGTTTCCCGCTCCGGCGATGCATGCATGAGTCCAAGCGCTCCCAGGAGCGGCTTTATCGTCAACCCCTGAACCAGAAGCGTGAAGAAGACGACCCCGGAGGTCATCACGATGAGTTCCGACCTGTGTGGGAACGCTGCGCTTAGCCCCAGCGCCATCGCCAGGCTCAAAGAACCCCTGAGGCCGCCCCAGAACAATACGTGTTGCCACGGCATCGGCAGGGATCCTTTCCATCGGCCGAACCCCCCGCCGAGGACGTATACGGTGAGCGCCCTCGCCAGCAGCGTTGCCGCCACGGCCAGTATTATCAGCTTCCACTGCCCTACGAGATCTCCGATTTTGATTGACAGCCCCAGGATCAGAAAGATGAACGAGTTGACAAGGAATACCAGATACTCCCAAAAAGAATCTGCGGCCACCCGCCCGGCGCTGGAGAAGATTTCCACCCGGGAGGCGTAGTGGCTTATGACGAGCCCCGATGTAACCACGGCTATGACCGGGGAAATCTTGAGCGCCTCCGCCGTCAGGAATGAGGCATATGCGAGAACCACGGTGATGGTGATTTCCACCATTGCGTCCCTTATGGTGCTCAACAGCAATCCGGCCAGGATACCGAACACGAGCCCCACGACGGCTCCTCCGGTGACCACCAGCATGAAAGAGCGGATCCCGTACCCGAGCAGGTAGGCGATGTCGAGATGGGGAGAACCGGGGCTGGACGCCGCACTGGTGACTATGAAGGCTATCCCGACGAGGATTCTGTAGAGCACGACGGCGGTGCCATCGTTGAAGAGGCTTTCGCTTTCCACCACCGTCGTCAGCCCGTGGGATATTCCCACTTCTTTGAACAAAGCGATCACGCTTACGGGGTCCGTCGGAGCGATCATGGCGGCGAATACCAGAGCCAGGGGAAACGGGAGTATCACGCCGATCCTCGGTCCGGCGATGTAAATTGCCGTCGCCGCAATGAAAGTGGATACCAGTATCCCGACGAATGCCAGGAGAACTATCAGACTCCACCGTTTCTTCATTTCGTTGAAGTCCAGGTGGACGGCGGCTTCGAACAGGAGCGCCGGAAGGAACGCGAACAGTATCAGTTGCGGGAGCGTTTCGGAGGTGAAGAAGCCGGAGAAGTGCGTCCCGTAGTTGGTGATGCTGAGGAGTATGCCCACTATCAGCAAGGCTATGGTGTAAGGCACCCTTATCCTGCGGGAGACTATCGTCACTGCCGA
>CAZEXY010000002.1:35342-66314 GCA_964516345.1 uncultured Anaerolineae bacterium | reverse complement strand
GCTCCATCGCCTGGTTCCACGATCTTCACCCCGGGGTTGGGGCACGCGGGTGGCTTCACCGGCGGAGGTGCGGGGGTTACCGTCGCAGGCGGAGGGATGAACTTCCTGGTTGGCCTTTTCTTCACGGGCGTGGACGTAGGGGTCGGGGTTATGGTCGGCACCGGAGTCGGTGTGGACAGCAAGAAGAGTGGCGTCGGGGTCGCCAGGAGCTCTTCAGGGGATGCTTCGTGGCTCTTTTCGGCCACCGCAGGCGAGACTTTTTTGGTGACGAAATACGTGAAAGCCATCACAAGCGCCAGCACTATTGCAACCACGTAGATGCCGTAAGTCCGATTCAATGCCATCTCTCTTTCGAGAGTGAAGATGGATCTCTTGCGTTCCTTGTGAGCCAGCCATGCGGCGCGCAGGTACCACAACCCCAGAACGGCCACGATGCCGTAGATCCACCTGGAATAATGAGCCACGGTTTGGATTACGGTATTCATCCCGCTTCAAGCCCCATGGATTGAGCTATTTTCGGTAGGACTCCTTTCAGGAGGGAAAGCATCCTCGGTGCCAGCACTTTCCCTGCTTCCAATACTTCCTCGTGGGTGGTCTCGGTGGTTGAGGAGTCGGGCGCGGCATTGCTGATACCGGAGATGCCCAGCACTCTCATCCCGCTGTGCACCGCCACTATGGTCTCCGGAGCTGTGGACATTCCCACGGCATCCCCGCCTATCGCGCGGAGGAAACGGACCTCGGCGGGGGTTTCGAAGGAGGGCCCGGCTACGCTGACGTACACTCCCTGGTGGACGGGCAATCCCTGCTTCATTGCTTCTTCGAAAGCCATGCTCCTCAGCTCGGGGTCGTAAGCATGGCTCATGTCGGGGAACCGCGGGCCGAAATAATCTTCGTTTGGACCGCGCAAGGGGTTGTTCCCCGACATTCCCGGAAAGTTGATATGATCGGAGATCAACATCAAATCTCCGGGTTTGAAGTCGGGGTTCAACGCCCCTGCAGCGTTGGTGAGCACGAGTACTTCGACTCCCAACAGCTTCATTACCCTCACCGGGAAGGTTACCTGCTGCATGGAATACCCTTCGTAGAAGTGGTATCTTCCCTGCATTACAAGCACCGGTATCCCATCGAGATTCCCTATGATCATCCTTCCCACATGCCCCTCGACGGTGGTCGGGGGGAAGTGAGGGATATCGGTGAACCGAAAGCTCTGCGCTTTTTCGAGCCCTTCGGCCAACGGGTTCAGACCGGATCCCAGTACAAGGGCTATCTTTGGCGATACTTTGCTCCTTTCGGATATGAACCTGACGGCTTCGAGGTACGTTTTGTCCGGAACGGGGTTCATTTCACCTCCGACTCCGACACGACCTCGTCGTAGAGATCGCTTTCTCCCCGGTACACTAGAGACGAGTTCCTCAGAGTCCTTATGGATGTACCTTTCGGCAGGCCAACCTGATTGGCGTATCGCTTGAAGATGGTCCAGAGCCCTTGCCTGGTGAGCCTGTCGCCTCGGACGTTGACGAACAGCGAGTTTTCGTCTTTGTTTCTGACCAGTACGGGCCGGGCATTTTCGATGTATTTCTTGATCACGCCAGCCGTGTTCTCGCCGAGGTAGACGACTTTACCGGACGCGGGCACGGTTAGTTTCCTGTTGGCCTCGTCGAAGCTATCGAGGTTCAGAGAAACGACTTCGCTGGCGCGCAGACCTGCCCCGTAGATTAGCAACAACATTGCTTTGTCCCTGAGCCCCTGGGTGGTGCTGGGATCCGGGGCATCCAGCAATTTCTTGATGTCTTCTTCTTCGAGGCGCTTGGGCTTGGAGCGGAGCGGGGAAGCTTCCACCAGGTTTTGCGCGGGATTTTCCTTGATCAACCCGTTGGTGTGCAAATACCAGAAGAAAGTCCTCAGTGCGGAAGCTTTCCTGACTCTCGAAGGGGAGGAGTATCCCCTTTCCTTCAAGAAATCCATGAAGCTCGAGAGATCCTCTACGGAAACTTTGTCCCACCGGTATTCCGATTCATCCGGATGCAGCGTCTTGAAGTAGTTGTAGAATTGCATCAGGTCGCTGCGGTAAGCGGACACTGTATGGACAGAGCGATGTCGTTTGGTCTTCAGTTCGTCCAGGAACTCTTTTATTACTTTTTCCATTTCGAATCCTCCTTAAGCTTGCGTCAAGCCTTCCAAATTTTTGACTGAATGAACCTTTTAACATTTTAACATAACACTTCGATTTATCAAACCTTAACACCATAAAGGTGAAATTGCCGGAGCACCCTTGCTCGATTTTTCAAGTTGCCAAACCGTATTGCCATAATATATCATAACATAAAAACGTGACTTGCCACAAGGAGGGAGTGAGAGATGGATTTGCTTTTGCTGCTGGCAGTGCCGGTGCCTCCGCGGGATTTGGACCTCCTTGGAGCGCTTGAATCGGAGAGGGATGTAGAGACTCCGTATGGGAAAGTCAAGGGGCTTGCCAGGAGAAATTTCGGAGAGAGGGGGTTGTGGGTATTGCCCTATTTCGGTAAACCGGACCGTACCGACCCCCGGGCTTCCATATGGGCGGCCATGGAGGTGGGGGCCAGATGGGTGATCGGGTGGGAGAGCGTGAGATCCCTTTCTTCCAGATTCCTCCCCGGAGACAATCTGATCCCACACGACTACATCGATATGGTAAGGCATCAGCCGGAGACTTTGTGTTCCTCTCAGGGACATGCCGGGTACTCGGAGCCGTTCTGCCCGGCGGCGAGGAGGGCTTTGTTGAGGATGTTACCTTCGGCATATCCGGGAGGGGTGTACCTCGCCGTGGATGGCACTTTTCAGGAGACGCCTTCTGAGGCGCTGGCGTACGAACGTCTGGGAGGCGATGTCATGGGGATCAATCTCGTTCCTGAAGCGGCTCTTGCAAGAGAGATCGGGCTCTGCTTCGGTGCTGTTTTGACGGTGTTCGATTCGGCTTCTAATCGGCCGTACAGGAATGGGGCAAAAGCGGCTTCCATTGGCCTCAGGAAGGTGCTGATGGCGCTGCCGGATCTGGAGATGGCGTAGTGTGGTCTTTCTACCCGGAAAGTCTCTGTAGCAGTTCGCCCGCCCGGCCGCCGATCGGCAGGGCGCTCAAGAGCTGGGCTACGTCCGGCGTCGAGAACCCGCCGGTCAGCCATAGACCAAAGATGTAGACCGCCGTACCGGCGAGCACGCCCCCGGCCAGGGATACCCCTTTCGATAGCCACAGGATGAGAGCCATCGATCCTCCCGATAGGAGCGGCCGCCAGGCGATTTCTCCCCACGGGACGGAGCCAATGTACTTGTGCACCCCATAGTAGAACGGTATCAGCAGCACGATTTCGGATAGTATCGTTATGGTGGCAGAGGCAAGGTAGCTGTACCTGGGGATGAATATGATGTTCGCCAGAAGGTTGAAAACCACCCCAATGACGAATGCCCTTGTCAGGAATCTCTGCTGATCTACGGCGATGAGGACGTATTGGGTTACGCTGTTCACGAACCCGAACGGGATGGACCAGATCAGAATTTGCAGCGCCCACACCGAACCGGGAAGGAATTCCGCACCTCCCAGAAGGACGATCAGCGGTCTGGCAATGAAAGTTGTGACCACGGCTATCGGGATTGCCGTCATCAGGAGGATGCGCAGGGCGAGGATATAAGAGCGCAGCAAGGAATCGGAGCCTTTTTTGGCGAGCCTTGACATCAACGGGAAAAGTGCTATCGTGAAATAAGCCGGTATCACGTTCAAACCGTCTATGTATTTGTAGGCTGCACTGTAGAGTCCAACGGCCACTTCTCCGGAGATCGGCTTAAGCAGCCACACGTCTATTCGGAAGAATATCGTGGCCAGAAGATGGTTCAGCATGAGCGGGAACGATGTATCCAGCATGTATTTTTGCAGCCTGCGGTCTATTTCCAGGTGCGGCGGGAAGAGCGTGGCTTTTAGCAGCAGGTAGAGCCACGCCACCTGGACGATGTTCATCACCAGCGATACCCCTGCCAGCCCGACGAATCCCCAACCGACGAGCAGAACGACGGCTCCCAGGGCGACTTTGGCCCACGCAATGGCCGATGCTATCCCGGCGGGGTACTCCATTTTTTCGTGAGCGTTGAAGAGCGCGCTGAAGGCATCGGATATGCTGGAGAAGAGCAGAGCAAGCGCAAATATTCCTATTGCCTCCGCCTCTGCCCTCGAGAGATTGCCCCACTTTGCATATCCGAACACCAGCACCGCCATCACCGGAAGCGATACCAGCCACAAAGCCAGGCGCAACAGGATCACGTTGCTGAGGTACCTGTTCCCCTTTTCTTTGTCCTGTGCCACGTCCCTCGTCAGGAGCGTTCCCAGCCCGAATCGGACGAGTATCTCGAAGAAGGTGTAGAAAGCTATTGCAAAGGTGTAACTGCCTTCTCCGGCAGGCTCCAACACGCGCAGGCGGAGCATCGCGAAAGCAAAGTCGATGGTCTTGTTGACCAGCGATAGCACCATCGGGATCAGGCTGTTCTTCGCCACCACCTTGACGCGGTCTTCCTCCCCGGATTCTCGGTAGATGTGTCCCCAAACCCACCATCCCAGGAGCAGCAGCAGTCCCATTCCGGCGAGGAATGAGGAGAAAAGCCCGAGCTTTGCCGACATCGGCGTGTACTTGAAGCGGATTCGGTGGTTCCCCGCGTCGAGCATCACCCCGCGGAAGTTGCCGTCGGCCAGATAGATCGGTATCTCTTTTTCGTCTGAACCATCGAGTTCATAAGCTTTCCATCCGGGGAAATAAGCGTCCCCGAAGACCAGGATCCCCTTCACAGGAAGCTCGATTTCGATTATCGAGGAATTGGGGGTGTAGGATTCTATCCTGGCTTCGACGGCTCTGCACCGCCGGAGGAGTTTTCCGGTTTTGCCCTTTTGAAGCAGAACTTCTGAACGCGGGTCGAGATGCGCTATGCGGAAGTCGCCCGGGACATTCGACGAGCTTTCGCACACCATCCCAAACGCCCTGGGGAGCGCGTGATCGCTCCGATACACCCTGATTTCCCCGTCGTATACTTTCTTCCAGCCGGGGAGGTTTATCTCCAGTTCCGTAAGGACGTATTTGACCCCCAACAGGTCGGTCAGGGGATTTTGCAAAGAGCCTGGGTTGTAGAAAGGCGATATCCTGTTGTAGAGGAGCTGTCCTTGAGGTTCTATCGCTTTCATGTAATCGACGTACTGGCGTGGAATTATCGAATCGTAGCCTCTGACATCTTGGAAATGGTAGTACATTCCGACGTTGGCGTTGAACGTCTTGGTAGTTTTGGCCGATTCCAGCGTGGTGAATCTCCAGAGGCTTTTATCCCGCTCCAGGAATTTCACGACCGGCGGGGTGAACTTTCCCAGGTTTGGATTTACCGCCGGGTTGAAGCCATGCCCGAAGAGCCACAGGTCGAACACCACCACAGCAATTGCGAGCATTTCGCCGTTGAAGCGGGCTTTGCCTTTTCGTGCGGGGCGTATCAGCAGGAGGGAGATTCCGGACAAAGCCGCCACCAGAGCGAATTTCATGAAATTCACCGCTTCGTAGCTCCAGAACATCCTCCCGTTCGGGAAAGCCCTTCGCGCCAGATCGGAGACCTTCAGTGCCTTGTTTCCGATGGCGATGAAAGGAGAAGGATAGAACAAGCTCACGGCTACGATGCCGAATGTTGCCATCGCCACGGCCAGAATGCCGATGCCAATCCGGCGAGCGGCTTTTCTGGAGAGCACCTCCAATCCGATGGCGGCCAGCGCCGCCAGGCTCATCGTGAGCGGGAACACCCATCTGAAAGCAGAGTGCAGTTGCTTGTATCCCGGCAGACCGTAATAGAGCAGAGCGTACAGCGGGGTCCCGAAGGCGAACGCGAGGGAGAGAAACGCAAGCACGACGAAGAACATCGCTACATTCAGATCGATTCGACTCGAGGCGCCGCTTCCACGTTTTTTCTGCAGGATTGCATGGAACACCCACAGGATCGTCAGAGTCGATAGCAGAAGAGGGAGGATGCCTACGGTGTTCCCACCTTCGACGTAGTTCTTCACGCCCCAGAAAACCGTGTCTATGCGCTGTCCCAATGCGTTGTGTGTGGCGGGGATCCAGGTGCGTTTCCAGATGTCGAAGTATCCGTGGTGGGAAGGGTTGCCGAAGAAATCCGGGATGACAAAAGTGATCACCTGCCGGATCGGCCATGCCCATCCCACTACGTCTTTGTAGGATACGGAGCCTTCCCTGAAGTTGTGCTGCACCAGCTCGTACAGGGGGATCAGCTGGATTCCTCCAAGCGCCATACCGAACGCCAGGGAGGCCAGCATCCAGGATGCCAGAGAGATCGTGCGTTTCCATGCTCCGATCAGCCTCTGAAGCCATGCAAGTCTCCATAGGGCGTAGAAAGTGCTCACCAGAAGCACGTAATAGGTTATTTCCACGTGTCCCGCCAGTATCTGGGTCCCCAGCATCAGGCTGCCGAGGATTACATACAGCACGGGGGAGAACGGCGCATCGCCCTTTTCCCCCTGCTTTTGCACCATGATCTCGATCACTGCCAGTATCAGGGGAAGCCATGCGGCGGCGGCGATTATCATGCTGAAGACGACGCTCACTATGAAGAACCCGCTGAAAGCGTAAGTCACCGCACCGAGCAGGCTTGGCGTTCGTCTCAGGTGAAGCACACGCAGGTAGATGTACATGGCTATTCCTGCCAGGGCTATCTGCGACCAGGTGAAAATGCCGTACGCGAGCCACAGCGGGAAAGTGTAGAAAATCGCGCTGAAGGGATACAGCGCCGAATGCTGCCCGGCTGCAAGGAATGGAACCCCTGTGAACAGGTACGGATTCCATAAGGGAAGCCTGTGTGCGTGGATCGATTCGATGATGAAATGCTTCCACGCGTAGTTTTCCAGCAGCAGATCGCTCAGGAGCGCGTTGTGTGGCGTGGAAACTCCCATCCGTCCTGCAAAGTGACGCCACGGTTCGAATGTGTACAGATTGTCGAACGGGATGAGCGTCTTCCCGCCGAAAACCACCGGCCAGAACCACAGTAAAGGCAGGAGGGCAAGGAAGATCAGCGGAAAGGCTTCCCTCTTTAGTCTATCCCTCATCTCGACTCCGTGAAAAGGATTTCGTCCAGGGTAAAGGCGAACCAATGATAACCTGTGGAGTGGCTTCTTGGCAAAAGGGAAGTCGTGTGTGGTAAAATCGCCCAGGTTTGTGGAAGGTTGGGTAAGTTCGGCAACCGACCTTCAAGCTGCCGATTCGTCAGGAGGTTTTTGTGATGGCACCTGAAATAAAACTGCCGGAGAATCTCCACCGCCTCGAGGATTTGGCTTACAATATGTGGTGGAGCTGGAACCAGAGTGGTATCGAACTGTTCAGGAGGATAGACCCGGTTCTCTGGGAAGAGACCGGGCACAACCCGGTCAAGTTGCTGCAGGAAGTTCCGTACGAGCGCCTGGAGAAACTGGCGGACTCCGATTACCTCGTTGCATATCACAGAGTCCTTGCCGATTTCGATGCTTACATGCATCCGGAGTCCACATGGTTCGGAGAGAACTACGCCGACAAGGAAGGGAATCTGATCGCTTACTTCTCTGCGGAATTCGGCTTGCATGAATCGCTTCCGATTTACTCCGGAGGCCTGGGGATACTTTCCGGGGATCACTGCAAAGAATCGAGCGACCTGGGAGTGCCGCTGGTCGGAATAGGTTTTCTTTACCCCCAGGGGTACTTCACGCAGAGAATAGCCGCCGACGGCACGCAGGAGGCCATCTACGAGAAGCTCGATTTCGAAAGAGTGCCTGCCCGCCCTGCGATCGGGTCGGACGGGAAAGAGATACGGATCGAAGTACAGCTCGAAGCGAGGAAAGTTTTCGCCCGCGTGTGGCACATACGTGTGGGGAGGAACAACCTTTTCTTGATGGACACCGACATCGAGCCAAATGATCCGAGGGATAGGGAGCTGGCTGCCCGTTTATACGGAGGGGATCTGGAAACCAGGCTGGCCCAGGAGATCGTCCTGGGAATAGGGGGAGTTAGGACGGCGAGGGCTCTGGGGCTCGATCCCACGGTCTGGCATATGAACGAAGGACACGCTGCGTTCCTGGTGCTCGAGCTTCTACGGGAGCAGATCGAGGCCGGGAAGAGCTTCGAAGAGGCGTCGGAATATGTAAAGACTCACACGGTTTTCACCACTCATACTCCGGTGCCGGCGGGGCATGATGTCTTCCCGTTCGAGATGATGGAACGGTACTTCTGGAACTTTTGGCCTCGACTGAACCTTTCCAAAGACGAGTTCCTCGGCTTGGCACGTCAGGATCAACCGTGGGGGCCAAGCTTCAGCATGACCGTTCTTGCCCTGAAGTTCTCCGGCAAGCGGAACGGCGTGAGCAAGCTGCACGGAGCAGTTTCCCGAAAGATGTGGCATTTCCTCTGGCCCGATCGCTCGGAGGAAGAAGTGCCGATTGGGCAGATAACCAATGGGGTTCACACTGCAAGCTGGCTTGCGCCCGAGCTGCATAGCCTGTATACGAAGTATCTTGGGGATGAATGGTACGAGCATTTAGACGATAGGAGCTTGTGGGATAGGCTTCTTCTCATCCCCGACGAGGAGCTATGGCAGGTGAAACGGCAGATCAGGGGTAGGCTCGTCGATTTCGTTAGGGAGAAATATGCTGCCTGGAAGAGGGAGATCGGAGCGCCGCAGGACGAAATCGATGCGGCCGGTAAAGTCATGGATCCCGATGCCCTCACCATTGGGTTCGCCAGGAGATTTGCAACTTACAAGCGCGCCAACCTGATCTTCAGGGACATCGAGAGGCTGCGCAAGATCATCGACGATCCGGAGAAACCGGTGCAGCTCATATTTGCAGGCAAGGCTCATCCCAAAGACGAACCCGGAAAAGCCATGCTGAAGCAGGTGATCAACTTCTCGAAATATCCCGGCATCGATGGAAAAGTGATATTCCTGGAAAATTACGATATCAACATGGCAAGATTGCTCGTGCAGGGGGTCGATGTCTGGTTGAACACCCCCCGGCGCCCGAGGGAGGCCAGCGGGACGAGCGGCCAAAAGGCGGCGTTGAACGGGGTGATAAACGCCAGCGTGCTGGACGGGTGGTGGCCTGAGGCTTACAACGGCGCCAACGGGTGGGCTATCGGAAAGGTCATCGACTACGACAACCCCGATGCCCAGGATGCCGAAGACGCCATCAGCCTCTACAACGTGCTGGAGAATTGCGTGATCCCGGTTTTCTACGGGCGCGATGACGACGGTCTGCCCCGGGTGTGGATTTCGATAATGAAGGAGAGCATCCGAAGCGTGGCTCCGTATTTCAGCCTTCGCAGGATGTTGAAGGAATATCTGGAGCAGATGTACGTTCCTTTGATGCGGTAAATGAAGCGGCGCATCTTGAGGGATGCGCCGCTGTTGCAGGTTTCATCCCAGTTTGAAGGAGGTCAGGGTGGAGGTCGAAGGTTTGCTGAAGCATTTCATGAAGTAGAGCGACGCCACCTGTGATATCACGGCAAAGAGCAGGAACCATGTGCTGTATCCTTCTAGCACGTTCACGAATACGCCGGGAAATATGGCGGAAAGCACTCCAAGCCCCAGGCTTGCTCCACACACCGGTGCGCCTACCCCACACACCTGCAAAGCGGAAAGCCCTATGATCGAAGCTATCAGACCTATGAGGGATCCGCTGTACGTCCTTGCGGCTTTTGCCCGTTCCTTTATCAGGCGCGCCATGCACATCATGGAAAGGGGAAACGCCACGGCGAAAGCTCCGGCCAGCAGAGTGTACCACCCCGTGAACACCGTGGAAGGTATGAGCATGTAGGCTACGAACAGAGAAAGAACCAATATCAGCTTGCAATAGTTGCTTTTCAGAACCGTGAAAAGGTACATTTTCTTCATGAACTAACACCCCTGAACCTTGATCGCACTTGATATTATCCCTGTTTGGCTTCGCACAGTCAAATGAAGGTGGTGAGGGGGTATCATGCGTTCCCTTATGTAATGACATGGCCGAGCAAATGCCTCTTCCTTGACGTAGCCGACGGATTAAGGCAGAATACGCCCGTGTATGCCGGTATTTCGAAATATTTGGAGGTGATAGATTGCACGGTTACGAACAAAGACTCGTGGAGTTCCTTCAGCAGCTCTTCCACACCATCGGATGGCCTGGCGTGGTTGTGATAATGACCCTCGAAAGCGCAAACATTCCCATTCCAAGCGAGGTCACGATGCCCCTCGCGGGTTGGATGCTCGCACCCACCAGGACGGCTGCTATTCTGTGGGGCGGATTCTATGGCGCTCTCGGATGTACCATTGGTTCGGTTGTTTCCTATGCCATCGGAGCTTTTGGAGGGCGGCCTTTCCTCGAAAAGTACGGCAGGTACGTTCTGGTTACCCCGCACGATATCGATAGGGCTGACCGCTGGTTCGACAGGTGGGGGGATGCCACGGCTTTTCTGTCGAGGATGCTCCCAATTGTCAGGACGTTCATCTCGCTCCCTGCGGGAGTGGCCAGGATGAGATTCTGGACTTTCACCTTGTACACTTTTGTCGGGTCTTTCATCTGGGCTGGCGCTCTTGCACTTGCCGGCTTCGAGTTCGGGGCAAGGTGGGAGCAGATACGGGAGGTGATGCGTCCCTTCGATATCCCCATAGCCTTGGCTCTGGCGGCAGGATTTGTAATCTACGTGTGGCACCACGTGAGGCATGCGCAAAAGTACTACCGTGAGCAAGAAACGGTCGAAAAATGATCAAACGGGGCAAGATCGTTCCTTATTACGTGTTCGAGTCCCTGGATGCCTATTCCGATCTTTTGCATGCCGTGACCACAAGGCTTGGGGGAGTCAGCAAAGGGCATTTCTCGAGCCTCAACCTTGGGCACACGGTAGGCGATGACCCGGATGCGGTGGAGGAGAACCACCGAAGGCTTGCGGAAGAACTGGGTGTTTCCATGCGAAGTTTCGTTTCTCCGAGGCAGGTGCATGGGAAGAACGTCGCTTTCGTTGGAGAATCGGAGCGTGGTGCGGTGGTGCCGGATTCCGATGCGTTGATCACCGACGAGCCCGGGGTGGCTTTGCTGCTCAGGTTCGCCGATTGCACACCGATTCTGGTGTACGACCCGGTGCGTCACGCCATCGGTCTCGGCCATGCTGGCTGGAGGGGTACCGTTGGAGGGATCGGCAGTGCACTGGTGCGCTCGATGGTAGAGACTTTTGGAAGCGATCCGACGGATATGATCGCCGCCATCGGCCCGGCTATCGGCCCGTGCTGCTACGAAGTGGGCCCGGAGGTGGTGAGGGAGGTCGAGACACATCTGGGAGCCGAATTCCTTTCGGCAAAGGACGAGAACGGACACGCCCGTTTCGATCTCTGGGCGGCCAATCGGAGCCAGTTGGAAGAGTCCGGGATCAGGAAGGTGGAGGTGGCAGGGATATGCACTTCCTGCCACAAGGATGAATTTTTCTCCCACCGGGGAGATCATGGGAAGACCGGACGCTTTGGCGTGGTGATGATGCTCAGATAAGTAAGGCGGCCACAGCCGACCGCCTTACTTTCTTTTCGGTTAATCGTCGCCGAAGAACGACCCAAAACTGATGCCTGAGCCTCCTCCACCTCCTCTTGTGCGCGGAAGGTATTGCAACATCTTCAGGGCGAGGTTCTTCATGGGCATACTCTGGAGCCACACCTTTCCGGGACCTTTAAGCGTTGCGAGGAAAAGCCCTTCTCCTCCGAACAGGATATTCTTGAAGCCTTTCATCATTTTGACGCTGAAAGAAACGCTGCTTTCCAGCAACGCCACATGTCCGGTATCGACCAGTAGCTCCTCTCCTTTGGCGAGTTCGTGTTCCACGATGTCTCCATCCAGTTCGAAGAACGCCAAGCCGGGGCCTGTCAACCTTTCCATGATGAACCCTTCCCCGCCGAAGAATCCGGCCGATAGCTTCTTCTGGAAGAAAATGTCCAGATCCACGGTCTTTTCCGCACACATGAAAGCGTCCTTCTGCGCTATTATTTCCTCCCCTTCTCCCAATTCCATCGGAACGATCTTTCCGGGAAATTCCGAGGCGAACGCGAGGAGTCCTCTATCTCCATGTTTGACGCTGAAATCCGTTATGAACAAACTTTCGCCGCTGAGGACTCGTTTGAACATCTTTCCGAGTCCTCCGCCGGATCTTGTCTTCATTTCTATGTTTTTGCTCATCCACGACATCGAGCCTGTTTCCGAGTACACCACCTCGCCCGGCTTCAGCACGATCTCCACATAAGGGAGTTCCCCTCCCTTGACCTCATACTCCAGTGACATCCTCAATCTCCTTCCCCTCTTCGGGGCACACCGAATTTTTCCAGCAACTTGATCACTTCTTCGTCGCTCACCTGTTTGAAGTCCGCGTAGTAATAGCCTACAGCCCAGAAAGACGAAGGTGTCAGCAGCACGACGACCTCGTCAGCTTCTCTCCGCAGCCTATACATCGCTTCCCTGGAGGCCACAGGTGCAGCTACTATAAGTTTGCGCGGTTCTTCCCTCTTGATAGCACGCAAGGATGCCACCATAGTGGACCCGGTGGCAATTCCATCGTCCGCTACTATGACGATCTTCTCATTGAGAGGAACGGCTTGGCGTCCGCTTCTGTATTTCCGCACTTTTCTGTCCAACTCTTCTCTCTGACGCTCTATTTCGGCGTCGATGTAGGAATCGGGCACTCCCAGGAAGGAGAGGATTTCATCGTCGAGGACGACTCCTCCGGTGCTTGAGACGGCACCGATGGCGAGCTCGGGATTTCCCGGAGCGCCGATTTTGTGGCTCATAACCACGTCCAGAGGAGCTCCGAGTTTTTCGGCAATCCTTGCGGCAACGACCACCCCTCCCCGAGGGATCCCGAGTACCACAACGTCGGGGTTTCCTCCGTAATCCTTCAACGCTTCGGCAAGTCTGTCCCCCGCCTCTTCCCTGTTGGAGAAATACGTCGCTTTCATCTTGCTTCCTCCAGAGCAAGGGCGACTGCATCACGAGGCGAATCCGCCTTTGTGATCCCGCCGACCAGCTTTCCTCCGTTTTTACACAGTTCCCAGCTTCTCAATCCCACCACTTTCTTCCCCATTTTCAGCGCCAGGGCTATTTCCGAGAGGGTTCCGTACTCGCCTCCGATCGCTATGACGGCTTCACCGGCAGATACCACCAATGCATTCCTTGCTTCCCCCATTCCTGTAGGGATGGCAACGTCGACCCAGGGATTTGCTTCGTTAGGAGTGTGGCCTGGTAGTATTCCCACGGTCAACCCGCCGACGGACTTAGCGCCGCGGCAGACTGCTTCCATTACACCCCCTCTTCCTCCGCAAACTATCCCGTATCCTCTCCGGGCGGCGAGTCTCCCGACTTCCTCTGCCATGCGGTATTCTTCTTCCGAGGCTTCGCTGCCTCCGATTACGCTCAACAGCCTGATCATAGAAAACTGGCCCTGAAGATTAGATCGTATTGCGCTCCCCTTGGGGTCAGAGTGCTTTTCATCAGCACCACGGAGTTCACGAAGACGACCCCGACATTGCCTGCTTTTTCTGCCGATACGACTTTTCCGATTTCGGCGATTTCCGTGCTCACGAGACCCTTTCTGACCCGGCCGAGGGTCAGGTGGGGGCTGAACGGTCGATCCTCCGGCTTCCAACCGAGGGATTCCATCTCGGAATCGACTCGCTTTTGCAGGGAGCGGAGTTCTCCGCTTTCGTCTTCGACTCCGATCCATATAACCCTCGGCCGTCTGCAGCTGGGGAAGCATCCTGTGCCCTTGATGCGAATCTCGAACGGATTCGTCCCTTTTACTGCCCTTTCGATCCCCCTTTCCACCTCTTCCAGTATGGAAACCCTTGTGTCGCCGAGGAACTTTAGGGTTAGATGTATCGAACTCGCGGCGACCCACTTGACTGCTCCACGGGGCACGCGTGAGGAGAGATCGTCCTGGATTCTTTTTAGCGATTCGACGGTCGTTTCGTCCATTTCCACGGCTATGAAGCTTCTCATCGTGGCGTTCTGGTCGTCCATCAAAAATACCTCTCAGGCTTTGATGATTCTTTCGAAATCCTCAGGACTGGATGGCCCAGTCGGGGTGTCCCACGGGATCGTGGCATCGATGATCATTTTCGATCCTTTGCTCTTTTCGCCCGGCACATGCTTTGCAGATGGATCGAGGGAGCTGGACGGCATGTTGGATCGGATGATCAGGTCCCTATCGGCCTGGAATCTGGTTGCAATGGCCCATTCCACGTCTTCGATGGAGAAAATGTCCACATCGTCGTCCACCACGGCCACGTGCTTCAGGGAAGGGTGTCCTTCGAAGGCCGCTAGCCCGGCATTCCTGCCATCTTCGGGCTGTTGTTTTTCTATCTGTACCACTGCATGCAGCCACGAGCACCCGCCTGGGGTGATGTAGACATTCGTGCACTTTGCAACTTTCGATACGGCTTCGAATATAGTGGGTTCCCGCGGCATCCCCATGAGCAGCCTGTGTTCTTTCATGCCGGGAAGCAATGCCTGGTATATCGGGGATTTTCTGTGGTGTATGGCGTCCACTTCTATGACCGGCTGGAGGCGCACTATGTCCATCGTGCCGGTAAGATCGACGAACGGCCCTTCTTTCTCCATCTGGTGGGTCAGTCTGCCTTCGATGACGATCTCTGCTGCTGCGGGTACCGGTATGCGGGAAATAGGAGCTTCGACGAGGGGGGTGGGGGAGAGGGCGTTCGCCAGATGCATCTCGAAAAGCCATCCCGGCGGCGACATGGAGGCCGCCAGAAGTATGTGGGGCGGCAGACCTATGGCTATCGCGATGGGGATGTCCCCCTCTGCGGAAATCCAGGCCCTGTGAGCACCCCTTCCTTCCACAAGCCTGGCAACCATTCTCTTCCCGTCGAGCCTGAGCAGTCGGTGGAAGCTTGCGTTTTCTCCTTCCGGCGTCATCAGGAACATCACGGAAGCGGTGGAGTATGCTCCGGCGTCCCCCGGCCAGTGTTTGAGGAACGGCAGTTCTTCAAGACTGCTGGCTTCTTCCTCCATCCAGGGGGCGGTTTGGAGGATTTCCGGCTCCGAAGGATGCTCCAGTGCTTCTTTCATCGAAAACAGCAGACGGTCGGAAGGCACGCCCAGGGCTAAAGCGAAGTGATCCCTCCGGGAGCCGATTCCCCCTGCCACCATGAACCCGGGGTGCTCCTTGATGTTCGAGAGGAGTACGGCGGTGCCGTCGTTTTGGGCGAGGATCGATGCTGCTTCGAGATGGGTGCTTACCGGTGAGCCGATTTCGATCAGCAAGCCCCTGGATTTCAGCGTTTCCAGAAATGACCTCAGGTCTTGGAAATTCACCGTGACGCCTCGACCGTGGTTTCGTAGATTTCCTTGGCTCCAGCTCTCCTCAGAGCGTCTCCTATGTTCTTGGCGTTGTCGGACTTTGCCAAGGCTATCATCACGCCTCCTTTGCCGGACCCGGTGAGTTTTGCTCCGAGGGCTCCTGCATTCCTGGCTGCGTTCACGAGCCTGTCGAGGTGGCTCGAGGAGACCCCCATAGCTTTCAGTAGCTCGTGATTTTTGTCCATCAAAGATCCTATCTCCGAGATGTTCCCGGTTTCCAGAGCTTTCCGTCCTCTTCTGGTGATCTGCGCTATCTCGTCAAAGAGCGCCTCGAATTTCTCCGGTTCGCTCTTCCATCTATACCGAACGGTGTTGACCACGTCCTTCGTTCGGCTCGGGCGTCCTGTGTTCCCGAGCACTATGGTAAAGGGTCTTCCCACTTTGAGCACTTCCGGTGGTTCTCCCTGGATGAACCATACCGGTTTTTCCATGGTGATGACGGTGTTGTCTATGCCGCTTGGCGAACCGTGGTAGAGCGTCTCGGTTTCGTAGACCAGGCGAGAGAGTTCTTCCGCTGAAAGTTCTTTCCCAAGCGCCGAAGCCATTGCCCTGATGATGGCCGTAGCCACCGCGGCGCTGCTTCCCATCCCGCTTCCTATCGGCACCGTCGAGGAGATTTCTATCTTCCAGTTGAAGTCCTCCATTCCAAAGAGCGATACGACTTTCCTCAGGAGCCTCGCCAGCGTTGCTCTGTTTTCTTTGTCGGAGAACTCTATCCTTCGGTTTATGTCTTTTGCGTAGAGGACTCCGGGGTCGTCGGTTTCGGTATAGACTACCGCCTGGGCTTTGACGCACGTCACCGGTATGGCAATTGCCGGGCGCGCGTAGACGACGGAGTGCTCGCCGAAGAGTATTGCTTTGCCGCAGGCTTCGCCGGAGAATACGTTGGCCTCTTTTTCTGTTGGATTTGCTTCCACAGGACCCCCTTCCCTGCGCGGGTTCGTAGTATATGAACAAAGTTTTCCCACTTACCGGGAAGCTCAGGAAGATACTTCCCCCGTGCGCACTGAGACAGACCGTGCGCAGGTTGGAATTAGTATATCACAAATTTGGGCTTTGGGGAAGCTTTTCGGGTCGGTGACCGACGGTCTGGACGTAATCATGGTGTGGAAACGGCTGCAGGCCGCGCTGCAACCGTCGGCCGCGGCCTGCAGTATCCATCAGTTCACGAGCTCCCTTGCGATTTCGTTGTGCCTTCGGATTACAGGGGTCGGATCGAAATTCACGAACTCACCGTTTTCTATGACTGTTTTTCCGTTTATCACCGAGAAACTCACGTTCTGAGATGTGCAGAACGTAAGCGCGGCGAGCGGATCGTGCAGGCATCCGGCGTACTCGAGTCGCTCCAGGTCGTAGGCGATGATATCGGCAGCCATGCCCGGAGCTATGTGCCCTATGTCGTCCCGCCCGAGTATTCTGGCGCTGCCTCTTGTGGCGAGCCAGATAGCTTCCTCGGCGGTCAACCCGGCCGGATTGCCCTCCACTCGCTGCAGCAGCATCGCGAGCCTCGCTTCTGCAAGTAGGTGCCCACTGTCGTTGCTCGCGCTCCCGTCTACGGCCAGTCCAACCGGTACTCCGGCATCTATGTACTTTCTGACGGGGGCTATACCGGACGCCAGCCGCATGTTGGAGCCGGGGCAATGGGCGATTCCGGTGCCTGTTTCGGCCAGCAAGGCTATTTCTTCGTCGTTTATGTGTACCCCGTGGGCGAACCACACGTCCGATCCAAGCCAGCCGAGGCTTTCCACGTAAGCCACCGGACGCTTGCCGAATTTTTCCATGCAGAATTCTTCTTCGTCCTTCGTCTCGGCAAGGTGGGTATGGAGTCGAACCCCGTAGCTCCTTGCCAGAGCTGCAGCCTCTTTCATCAGTTCCGGGGTAACCGAGAAGGGAGAGCACGGAGCAACCGCTATCCTCACCATCCCATACCTTTCCGCTTCGTGGAACTGTTCGATTACCCGCTGGGTGTCTTTCAGGATTTCCTCTTCCTCTTCCACCACCGAATCGGGTGGGAGCCCGCCTTTGCTTTCCCCTAACGACATGCTCCCTCTGGTGGGATGGAATCTCACCCCCAGCTCTCTGGCGGCCCATATTTCGTCTTCGAGCTTCACCCCGTTGGGAAATATGTATAGGTGGTCGGCAACCGTCGTAGCGCCGGAGAGCATCATCTCGGAAAGTCCCACCAGCGCGCTCACGTACACGGCTTCGCCATCCATCTTGGCCCAGATCGTGTATAGCGTCTTGAGCCAGTGGAACAGATCTGCGTTCTGGGCCGAAGGTATCGCCCTGGTCAGCGTTTGGTACAGGTGGTGGTGTGTGTTTATCAGACCCGGCAGGACGATTTTCCCTCTGGCGTCGATGATCTTGTCTGCGCTGGCTGGAAGTTCTCTGGTGACTCCGACTTTCTCTATGACGTTGTCGACGATGTACACGCCTCCATCAGGTATCTTTCGCCTGTCGTCGTCCATGGTGACCAGAAGGTCGGCGTGTCGGATCAGCAATGTGCTCATTCAGTCCTCCTCGCATTCTGATTTCCGGAACCAAGTTGGGTATTTCAGCTAATGACGCCGAGTTCCTTTCCTACTTTAGCGAATTTCTCCAGTCCGAAATCCAGATCTTCTTTGCTGTGTGCTGCGGAGATCATGACCCTGATCCTCGCCTTGCCCTTTGGCACGGTGGGGTAGGCTATCGCTGTCCCGAAGACCCCTTCTTCGTAGAGTCTTCTGCTGAATTCTTGGGCCAGCTTTTCCTCGCCGAGCATCACCGGTGTTATCGGGGTCTCCGTGGAACCCGTATCGAACCCCAGGTCCCTCATGGCTTCCTGGAAGTATCTTGCGTTTTCCCAGAGCCTGTCCACGAGCTCCGTCGAACTTTCGAGGATGTTCACCGCTGCGAGGCACGCTGCGGTGTCCGGAACCGTCATTGCGCTGGAGAAGAGGAAAGGCCTTCCCCTCTGGCGCAACCATTCCACGATGCGTCTGTCGCCTGCCACGTATCCGCCCACCACCCCGAACGCCTTGGACATGGTGCCCACTTCAATGTCCACCTGCCCATGTAGTCCGAAGTGGTCGACTATTCCCCTGCCACCTCGTCCGAGGACGCCTTCGCCATGTGCGTCGTCCACCATGGTTATGGCGTTGTACTCTCTGGCGAGTTCGACGATTTTGTCGAGGGGAGCTATGTCGCCGTCCATGCTGAAGACCCCATCTGTGACTATGAGGGTTCTTCGGTATTTGCCGGCGTTCTCCTCCAGGACGTTTTTCAGGGAGTCCATGTCTTTGTGTTTGTAGATGGCTCTGTCTGCTTTGCTCAGCCGCACGCCGTCGATGATGGAAGCATGGTTGAGTTCGTCGCTGATTATCAGGTCTCCTTTGTCCACTATTGCCGGGATTGTGGCGAGGTTGGCGTTGAAGCCTGATTGGAAGGAGATGGCTGCTTCGGCTCCTTTGAACTCGGCGAGCCGTTTTTCCAGCTCGATGTGAAGCTCCATAGTACCTGCTATGGTTCTGACTGCTCCCGGCCCTACACCGTATTTGTCGATGGCCTCCTTGGCTTTTTCCACCAGTGTTGGGTGGTTGGCAAGCCCAAGGTAGTTGTTGGAGCAGAAATTCAGCACTTTGCGTCCATCTACGATCAACCACGCCCCCTGCGGCGAGCCGAGAGTGCGAATTGTGGTGTAGAGCCCGCTCTTTTTGAGGTTTTCGAGTTCTTTTTCGACCCAGGCAAGCTTGTCTTCCATTTTAGTCCCTCCTTTGAGAACTCACTTGCTTCTTTGACGTTCTTCCCAGTATTCTTCCGGAAACATCACTATTTTCCCGCTTTCTCCGGATGCCATTGTCTCCAACGCCTCGTCGAACTCAGTGAGTGGGAATCGGTGGGTTACCAATGGCATCAGGTCCACGGCGCCGGAGCGAACGAGCCCCCTCATCTGATACCATGTTTCCCAGAGTCGCCTTCCCACGATCCCATGTATGGTTGCTCCTTTGAATATCACGAAATTGTCCAGATCCAATTCCACGGGTTTGGAAGTGAGCCCGAGCATGGAGACTTCTCCGCCTGGCTTCAGCACGGTGAAACCTTGTTTGATTGCGGATGGTGCCCCGGACATCTCCATCCATGAATCGATCCCTTCTCCGTCCGTGAGCTCCATAACCCTGCTCACAACATCTTCCTTGACGGCATTGACGGTGAAATCTGCTCCCATTCGTCTGGCAAGTCCGAGGCGGTAGTCGCTAACGTCTGTGGCTATGATCGTGCGCGCTCCTATGGCCTTTGCCGTGGCTATGGCCATGACCCCTACAGGACCGCAGCCTGTTACGAGAACTTTCTTTGCCCGAAGGTCCAGGGAGAACGCCGTGTGAACTGCATTCCCGAAGTTTTCCTGAAGGCTCGCTATCTCAGGTGGAGTATCTGGAGGGTTCGGCCAAGCGTTTATTGCCGGGAGAGATATGTACTCCGCCCATGCGCCGTCTCTATCCACCCCGATGATCTTTGTATGTGGGCAGAGGTGGCCTTTCCCGGTCCTGCAGTACGAGCATTTTCCGCATACCACGTGGCTTTCGGCTGAAACGAAATCTCCTATGTTCAGGTGATGTACTTCTGAGCCTTTTGCCACGATATGCCCGCAGAATTCGTGTCCGATGACCAGAGGAGGGTGCAGTCTGCCTGCAGCCCATTCATCCCACCTGTAAATGTGCAGGTCTGTGCCACATATGGATACTGCTCTGACTTTTATGAGGACATCTGAGGGCCCGATGCTTGGTACGGGGATTTCTTTGTAGACCATTCCTGGGCCCGGACGTTCCTTCACCACAGCCTTCATGGTCTTTGGTATCTGATGCATATTTTACGCTCCTTCGTCGGCTTTCGAGTCGCTCCATCGCGGCTCCTGTGGAAAGTATATCACCACGGTGGTATGCAGTCAATGGAAGTTTTCCGTTGGGAGCACTCTCTTTCGATCTTTGAGTGGGACGAACAGCCCCTTCTTGGATTTTGACTAACGGAAGCTTTTGTGCTAAGTTATGTATGTAGTTCCGGGAAGTTCCTGCGATGCACGGAAAAGCACCGCCGTGAAGATCGAACCGGCGGTGCTTCTTGTTTTGCATGACAGGATTCGGGCTACACACTTCCAGTTGCGGAAGTGCAAGAACTTTCTTTAAATGTAGGGGGTTAGTTTTATGTCAGAAGAAATCACTGGTACTGTCAAATGGTTCAGCCGGACCAAGGGTTATGGGTTCATCACGCCCGATGGTGAAGCTCAGCGAGACGTTTTCGTGCATTACACGGCTATCGAGGGCTCCGGCTTCCGCAACCTGGAGGAAGGCGATCGTGTCCGCTTCTTCGTAGAAGAAAGTCCCAAGGGTCCTCAGGCTACACATGTGGTAAAGATGTAAGATTCTTTACAAACAAAAGAGCCCCCGCCAAAGGGGGCTTTTCAGTCGAAGGAAGCCTCTCGCGACCACGAGAGGCTTTTTTGTAGGAAAAGCGGCTTCTTTTCTGCCTTTGCCAGCAGTCGCTTCCTGTACTATACTCCTCGTGCATCATGGACAACCCGGAGGATAGAATGAGGATCGAACGCATCGTGTTGCATCATGTCAAAATGCCTTTGGTACACCCTTTCGAAACCAGTTTCTCCAGGGAATATGAGGTGGAGTCTGTGATCGTGCAGGTGTTCGCGGATGGACTGATTGGGTGGGGAGAATCCGCTACGGAATCGAATCCTTATTACACCTATGAAACCGTGGATACGGCGTGGTCGGTGATTCCTAAATTCATCGCCCCCGTGGTCATTGGGAAAGATATTGCCCATCCGACGGATTTCTGGCAGATGGTTAGGCGCATTCGTGGACACAACATGGCCAAAGCGGGAGTGGAAGCCGCGTTGTGGGATATCTGGTCTCAGGAACAGGGTGTTCCGTTGTGGAAAGCCATGGGTGGCGAGCGTGACTACATCGTCTCTGGGGTGAGCATAGGGATCGAACCCAGGCTTTCGATATTGCTCGACAGGATCGAAAAGTTCCTGGCAGAAGGGTACAAAAGGATCAAGCTGAAGATAAAGCCTGGGTGGGATGTGGATGTGCTCCGTGAAGTGCGGAGACTTTATCCGAACGTACCTCTTATGGTGGACGCTAACGCAGCGTATACACCTGCGGATATGGAGCATCTTAAGAGGTTGGACGAATTCGATTTGATGATGATAGAGCAACCCTTGAGCTACGAGGATCTGACTTACCATGCCAGGTTGCAGCGGGAGATGAAGACCCCGATATGCCTGGACGAAAGCCTCAGCAGTGTGGAGATGGCAAGACAGGCGCTCGAGCTCGGTAGTTGCCAGGTGATCAACATCAAAGCAGCGCGGATGGGCGGTCCGAGTCAGGGGATCGCAGTCCATGACTTGGCGTTTATGAAGGGAGTGCCGGTTTGGTGCGGTGGCCTCAATGAAACCGGCGTTGGAAGGCTGCACAACGTAGCGCTTGCCACTTTGCCCAACTTCAAGTTGCCGGGCGATGTCTCGGCGAGCAGCAAGTACTACCAGCCCGACCTGATAGAGCCCGAAGTGAAGATGGGCCCCGATGGCACCATCGAAGCTCCGTCTGAACCGGGCCTTGGAGCAAAGGTGAGAGAGGATGTTCTCAAAGCCCGACGTGTAAGGAAGTGGGATTCGAAGGATGAAGTTTGAATTCGTGAAAATTCAAGTTGCCCCTTCCTTTTGAGGTGGAGATTGTTTCGTCGGAGAGGCGGTTGGGTGTTTTTGCTTTCAGCATTAAAGATACCGTGATGGTAACATTCGACGAAATTTGACACCCTGAGAAAAATCCTTATAATAGTAAATGAATACCATTAAAAGCTTTTGACAAAATACTTCCTGGAGCATTCACGATGATAGGCATCAATAGACAGACGGATTACGCTGCACGCTTGATACTCTACCTCGCGTCCAAAGGCTCGGAAGAGAGGGCTACGGCGCAGAGTATAGCCAAGTATGAACTCATTCCTTATGCCTTTGTGAGGCGGATAGTCACGAGGCTGAGCAATATGGGGCTCCTCAGAACCACTAAAGGGAGAACTGGAGGGATAGAACTTGCCCGTCCGGCTTCCCAGATCAGCCTTTTGGACGTGATAGAGGCTATAGAAGGGCCTCTGGTGCTCAACGAATGTACCGAAAACCCCGAAATTTGTCCTTTCACGGAGTTTTGCCCTGTACACAAAGCTTTCGAAGAAGCCCGTGCGGCTTTGGAAAATAGGCTTCGGTCTGTTACCTTCGACAAGCTCGCAGAGAAGCAAAAGGCTGCTTTGGAACGGCTTGGACGTAAGAAACCTGTGGTAGTGTGAGCTTGTTCGGTTTAAGGTAATTCCGTTTCACAGATTGATTGTGTGGTGGGAAAGGAGGTGATGAGGCCAAGAAAATTCACAGAGGTTCTCCTTCGCATTTCATGTTGGTTTTGATGGTGTGTTCTCGTTTTTCCGACGGTATTCCTGGAATATCATTGGTCTCTAAAGGAGGAAATCGACTATGGGTGCAGTGGGTTTAGCAAGATGGCAATTTGCCATTACCACAGTGTATCACTTCTTCTTTGTTCCGCTTACCCTGGGACTTTCGATCTTTATTGCCCTGCTCGAATCCAAGTACGTCTCCAGCGGAGACGAAACTTACAAGCGAATGGCTAAGTTCTGGGGAACGCTCTTCCTGATCAACTTCGCCATGGGTGTTGCCACCGGCCTCGTGCAGGAGTTCCAGTTCGGTTTGAACTGGTCCGGATACTCGAGGTTCATGGGGGATATCTTCGGCGCTCCTCTGGCAATAGAAGCTTTGCTCGCGTTCTACATGGAATCCACATTCCTCGGTGTTTGGATTTTCGGCTGGGATAAGCTTTCGAAGAAGCTTCATGCTGCCGTGATATGGCTCGTGGCGATCGGCTCCAACCTTTCCGCTCTGTGGATTCTCATCGCCAATTCCTTTATGCAGGAACCGGTGGGCTATAAGCTGGAGAACGGTAGAGCCATAATGACCAACTTCTTCAAGGTAGCCACCAACACCAACGTCCTCTACCAGTGGCCTCACGTGTTCTTCTCCGGCATGACGACAGCGGGCTTCTTCGTTCTTGCGTTCACGGCGTACCACATGCTTAGGGGAGCCAAGGATAAGAAATTCTTCGACCTTTCCTTCAAATGGGCTACGATTTACGGGTTGATAGGGATCATCATGGTGATCTTGGTTGGGCACTTCCAGGGACAGCACCTTGTCAGGGTTCAGCCCACCAAGATGGCTGCTGCAGAAGCCATTTGGGACACGGAAAAACCCGCGTCTTTCTCCCTGTTCGCTACCATCGACCAGGCTCACCACAGAAATCCCGTGGATATCAAGATTCCGTACCTCCTGAGCTTCCTTTCGTACAACAACTTCACCGGCGAGGTCACCGGTTTGAACGACCTTCAGAAAGCTTTCGAGCAGAAATACGGCGCTGGCAATTATGTGCCGCCTGTGGCGATAACTTACTGGAGCTTCCGCTTAATGGTGATAGCGGGATTGCTGTTGCTGGTGTTCGCATTCTATGCGTTGGCGTTGATAGGAAAGGACAAACCCAGGTGGTTCTTGAAAGTGCTGGAGTGGTCGGTGTTCCTGGCGTACCTTGCCACCAGCACCGGCTGGATCATGGCAGAGGTGGGAAGGCAGCCTTGGATCGTCTACGGGCTACTGAAGGTGAAGGATGCTGTCTCGCCTAACGTGCCTGCCTGGAACGTGGCATTCTCGTTGATAGCGTTCGGGGCGTTGTACGGCCTGTTGATGATCGCAGACGTGTATCTGTTGCTCAAGTACGGGCACGAGGAGCCTGCCGAAGCATCCGGCGAGACCTCTGCTGCCATGGCCTATTGAGGAGGTAAACGATGAGTCTCAATACTCTTTGGTTCATTCTCGTAACTGTGTTGTTTATCGGGTTCTTCTTCCTGGAAGGATTCGATTACGGTGTCGGCATGTTGCTTGGATTCCTGGGCAAAGATGACGCCGAAAGGCGGGTGATCATCAACACTATCGGCCCGGTCTGGGACGGCAACGAAGTGTGGCTCATTACTGCCGGCGGCGCTTCTTTTGCGGCGTTTCCGCAGTTCTACGCCACCCTCTTCAGCGGCTTTTACATCGCTCTGGTGCTCATGCTCCTGGCTTTGATCCTCCGAGGCGTTTCCTTCGAGTTCAGGAGCAAGGTGGAGAGCCCCGGCTGGCGCAAGCTTTGGGATTGGGTGATCGTGGTCACTGGGTTCCTTCTTGCGCTCCTTTGGGGCGTGGCGGTCGGTAACCTGATCAAGGGGGTGGCCATCAAGGCTGACATGAACTACTACGGCGGCTTGTTGCCGTTGCTCAATCCGTTTGCCCTGCTGGCCGGTTTGGTGTTCGTGTTCCTCTTCGCAATGCACGGAGCTAACTTCTTGACACTGAAGACCGCAGACCCGATCATGAGCAGGGCCAAGAACGCGGCGAAAACCTTGTGGTTCCCAACCGTTATACTGACCGTCGCCTTGGTCGTTTGGGCGTTCCTGGGAACCGATCTGTTCAAAGGGCCTGCTGCATGGCTTGCCCTCCTTTCTGCTTTGATCGCTGCCGTGGCTTTGCTGCTGGTTTACTACTTCATAGTCAAGGACAAGCCGGGGTGGGCTTTCGTGATGGGCTCCCTCACGATTGTATTCGCTACAGTCATGGTCTTTGCAGGGAACTACCCTTACCTGCTCAAATCCACTTTGAACCCTAAATGGGGCTTGACCATCTACAACGCGTCGTCCAGCCCTTACACGCTGAAAGTCATGACCATCGTGGCGTTCCTGCTTGTTCCGTTCGTGCTGGTTTACCAGGCCTGGACTTACTACACCTTCAGACATAGGCTCAGCAAGGATACGCACCTGGAGTATTGATCGCTGTTTCGCACAACATCGATTCACTCTGACGAAAAGGGAAGGCGCCCGCCTTCCCTTTTTCTCGCGGTCCTGCTGCATTGGGGAGGAGAATGAACTTAGATAGGAGGCTGCTCCGACAGGCAAGGAAAGTTCGCTTGGAACTGGCGTTGACCGTCTCTCTGGGTTTTCTCGGAGGGATCTTTACGGTCTTCCAGGCCAGATACTTCAGCAGGCTCGTCGATAGGGCATTTCTCGGAAAGGAGCCCCTTGGCGTATTGTGGAGTCTGGTGCTGGTTGTTGCCGGGATCGTTGTGCTTCGCTCTGTGACCGTGTGGGCGAGTGAAGTGGCGGCATCGAGGATGGCGGGCCTCGTCAAAAGGGATTTGCGGGACAAGCTCTTTTCCCACATCCTGAACCTTGGGCCGGCTTACGTCCACAGCGAAAGAACCGGGGAGCTTACGAATACCGCCGTCGAGGGGATAGAGGCCCTTGATGCTTACTTTAGCCAGTACATACCACAGCTTGCTCTGTCTGCACTGATACCGCTGACGATACTTGTTTTCGTCTTTTCCAGAGATTTGCTCTCTGCAGTGGTGCTCCTGGTGACAGCGCCTATGATCCCGATCTTCATGATGCTCATCGGGAGCATAGCGGATTGGCTCACCCGCAGGCAGTGGGATACGCTTAGCCGCATGAGCGCTCATTTCCTCGACGTCTTGCAGGGGCTCACCACTCTGAAGATCCTCGGTAGGAGCAAAGAGCAGGCGAGGGTGATAGCCGAAATCAGCGACAAGTTCCGCAGGACGACTCTGGGCGTGCTGCGGGTGGCTTTCCTTTCCGCTTTGGTGCTGGAGCTCGTTTCCACCATCAGCACCGCAATCGTGGCGGTGGAAATAGGGTTGAGGTTGCTCTATGGGCACATGGAATTCGAGCAGGCTTTTTTCGTGCTGCTCCTTGCGCCGGAGTTCTATCTCCCACTTAGATTGCTCGGAACGAGGTTCCATGCTGGGATGTCCGGCGTTGCCGCGGCCAGGAGAATCTTCGAGGTGCTCGAAACCCCCATCCCCGGGCCGTCGGTCGAGATTATGCCGGAAATGCCTTCGAATTTGAGGTTTGACATTCGGTTCGAGAGGGTGAGGTACGCCTACGAAGACGGAAAACGCCCAGCGTTGAACGGAGTGACTTTCTCTATCGAAGAAGGGAGCAAAACAGCCCTCGTGGGGCCGAGTGGCGCCGGAAAGAGCACCGTGGCGAGCTTGCTCCTCAGGTTCATATCCCCAGATGAAGGACGCATTCTCGTGGGGGGAATCCTGCTGTCCCGGTTGCCTGTGGACGGGTGGCGTCGGAAAGTAGCATGGGTGCCTCAGTCTCCATACCTGTTTCACGGGACGGTTTGGGACAACATCGTGCTCGCCAGGCCGAGTGCGACCAGAGAAGAAGTCGAGCGTGCTGCCAGGCTTGCTCACGTGCACGAATTCGTCTCTGAGCTTCCGCTGGGATACGAAACCGTCGTTGGAGAGAGGGGTGCAATGCTCAGCGGAGGACAGGCTCAGAGGATTGCTCTGGCGAGGGCGTTCCTGAAGGATGCCCCGCTTTTGATCCTGGACGAAGCCACTTCCAACCTCGACCCGGAAAACGAGGCGATCATCGAGGAGGCCACGAGGCGCCTCATGGAGGGCCGCACGGTGTTGATTATCGCTCACCGTTTGAGCACTGTGCGCAATTCTGACAGGATAGTCGTGTTGTCAGGCGGGAGGGTGATCGAAACGGGAACCCATGATTCTCTGCTGAGCCGTGGGGGAGTTTACGCCCGCATGGTAACCCTTTACGGAGGAGCGGCATGAAGAAAGCTACCCTCCTGCGCTTGTTGAAGCTGGCTTCTCCATACCGTTGGTGGATGTTCCTTTCCGCCGTACTCGGCTTTGCTACGGTCGGAAGCAGCGTTGGACTGATGTCTACTTCTGCGTATATCATCGCCAGGGCCGCTCTGCACCCGAACATCGGAGAGTTGCAGGTTGCCATCGTCGGAGTGCGGTTCTTTGGGATTTCCAGGGGCGTGTTCAGGTATGCCGAGAGGCTCGTATCCCATAGCACCACTTTCAAACTCCTCGCGAGGCTCCGCGTCTGGTTCTACGAAGCCCTGGAGCCGCTTGCCCCGGCCCGCCTGATGGAGTTCAGGAGTGGGGATTTGTTGACCCGGATAGTGGGAGACATAGAGAGCCTGGAAAATTTCTTCGTGAGGGTCATAGCTCCGCCGGCGGTTGCGTTGATCACCGCGGTCGTGATCTGGCTCTTTCTTTCGATGTTCGGCAGGGGCATCGCCAACGTCCTTTTGCTCTTCCTGGCTATCTCCGGGATTGGTATCCCTGTGCTTGCGCGCTTCCTTGGGCGTAAGGCCGGGAGGAAGCTGATAACGGAACGATCCGAACTGAACACCCATATCGTCGACGGGATTCAGGGGCTGCCGGATTTGCTGGCATACGGGAGAGAGGAAAGGCAGAAGCACCTCGTGAGCCGGAGCAGCAGATCCTTGATAGAAGCGCAGTTGAAAATGGCCTCGATCACGGCCCTGCAAGACGGATTGGGAGTGCTAATGGCAGGCCTGGGGATGCTTGCCGTTACCGTAGTGGCCATCCCAATGGTCTCTTCTGGCGCAATCACAGGTGTGGATCTTGCAGTCATAGCCCTGGCAGCCCTCTCCAGTTTCGAGGCAGTTCAGCCCCTGCCCCTCGCCGCTCAGTACCTCGAGAACAACATCGAAGCCGCAAAGAGGTTGTTCGAGATCGTGGACGCCGAGCCTGCGGTTGCGGATCCGGAGAATCCTGCCCCGCCGCCATCGAGCTACGGGATATCCGTTTCCGGCTTGCGGTTCGGTTATCCGAACACCGGGATGTTTGCACTGGACGGCATCGATTTTCGCGTGAGCGAAGGCGGTAGGATGGCCATCGTAGGGCCCAGCGGGGCCGGGAAATCCACCCTCGTTCACCTTCTGCTTCGGTTTTGGGATTACGAAATTGGGAGCATCGAGATCGGCGGACGTGATATACGGTCGTACCGCCAGGATGACCTCCGGAGGTTCATCGGGGTCGTTTCCCAGAGCACTTATCTCTTTAACGCCACCGTAAGGGAGAATCTGCTCCTGGCCAAACCGGATGCCACCGAGGAAGAGATCTTCGAGGCTGCGGAGCGCGCTCAGATCCACGACTTTATCCTCTCTTTGCCCAACGGCTACGACACGTGGATCGGTGAGAGAGGAGTGGGATTGAGCGGCGGGGAACGGCAGCGGATCGCTATAGCGAGGGCTTTGCTCAAGGACGCTCCCATCTTGATACTGGATGAGGCCACGGCCAATCTCGATGCTGTGACCGAGCGCAAAGTTCTGGATTCCATCCGGGAACTCATGGAGGGAAGGACGACGCTGATGATAACCCATAGGCTCGTCGGGATGGAATGGATGGACGAGATTCTCGTGCTCAGGCGAGGCAGGGTGTTCGAACGTGGAACCCATCAAGAGCTTCTCCAGATGGGAGGAATGTACAAAAGGATGTGGGACCTTCAGAACCAAGTCTTACCTGCGGAAATGCCTTCCATCGCCTGATACGCAACAAACCAAATTTTAGCCTGCTCTGGGCGTCCCTTTGCAATCGGGACGCCCATCGTGTTATACTGCCGCCTGTACCGATCGTTAACGGGTGTTTTTTTCTCTGTGTGAGAGGAGTCCTTGTGGTGCTCGTAATCTCGGCGGTCGTGTTCTTTGCTGCTTTTGTGCAAACCCTTTCTGGATTCGGTTTTGCTCTCATGGTCATGCCTCTGTTGACCATCCTGGTGGGCCTGCGCCGGGCGGCCCCTTTCGTGGCCATGGCCGGCCTGACGCTCTACACCGTGAACCTGCTGCGCCACCGCAGGGCCCTCGATCCGGGCGAAGTCCTTCGGTTGATTCTGGCTTCCGTTCCTGGGGTTTTCGTCGGCATCTGGGCGCTCTCCAACGTCCCGGAGAAATCCGTTACCGCGGCGCTGGGAGTGATCCTCATCCTGTACGCCGCCTACGATCTGGCGAAGCCGGAGACGCTGAGGCTCGGTTCTCCCGCCTGGGCGTACCCGGCCGGGTTCCTCGCAGGATGCCTGGGGGGAGCTTACAACACACCGGGGCCGCCTCTGGTGGCCTACGGCTCCATGCGCGGCTGGCCCAGAGGGGAATTTCGTGGGACGTTGCAGGCTGTGTTCCTGATCAACGCTTCCCTGGTGGTGTCGTCGCATTACGTTGCCCATCACATGACCCCACAAATACTTTCGTGGTATCTCTATGCGGTGCCTGCCCTGATCCTGGGGATCTTCCTCGGCTCCATCGTCGATCGGCGCCTGAGCCGGGCGCTCTTCCGCAGGTTGGTGATGGTGATGATCCTGTTGCTCGGTGTGTCTCTCGTCGTCTAAAGTAGCCCGGAGGTCGACATGCGAACGATCTATCTCGAACTCTCACCGACAAGGTTCGTCGTCACGAAGCTACTGGGAAAGCTTTCCCGGAAGGCTTACTTTGCTCCCTTCTCCATGCTCCATTACTCCGAGATTCCCGATCCTCCTTTGCCGACGCAGGACTGGGTGCGGGTTCGGAACCGGATGTGCGGCATTTGCGGGAGCGACCTGCACCAGATATTCCTCGACGCCGACCTGGACGTGGCTCCTGCGGCGCTCCCTTCCCATCGCAGGACTTACCTGGGTCACGAGATGGTCGGTGAGATCGTGGAGGTCGGGAGCGACGCTCGGGGATTCTCCGTCGGCGATCGGGTCGTGCGGTGGGGGAGGGCGGAGGACTGCATTGCCCGAGGGCGCAAGGAGCTTTGCCCTGCATGCGCTCGGGGGCGGCGGGTGCTCTGCGAATTCGCCTCGGAGCCGATGGAGCACGAACCGGTGGGCGGCGGATACGGCGACGAGTTCATCACACCGGCCTCGACCCTGCTGCACGTCCCGGACTCCCTGACCGACGAGCAGGCGATCTTCGCCGAACCCGCTGCCGTGGCGATCCATGCCGTATGGCGAAAGTTTCCGAGGGCTGGCGAGCGCGTCCTGGTTCTCGGTAGCGGCACCATCGGATTTCTCGTCATGCAGGTTGTCCGGGCGGTTTGCCCCGATTGTTTCATGGGGGCGGTGGCGCAATTCCCGTGGCAGGCGGAGATGGCGAGGCGTTTTGGGGCGGACGACGTCTTCCTGGCCGGGGAGGACGGGTATTCCAGGGTTGCCGAGATGACCGGAGCGAGGCTCTATCGAGGCCGCGGGGGAAATTCGATGCTCCTCGGAGGGTTCGACGTGGTGTGGGACGTGGTTGGCGCCCCTCGCACGCTGACCGATGCGCTCCGGTGGACGAAAGCCGGGGGCACGGTGGTGCTGGTCGGGGTGAACCTGCACCGGATGAAAGTGGACCTGACGCCGGTGTGGTATCAGGAGGTGGACCTGCTCGGTGCCATCGGGCACGGCATGGTGGACTGGCAGGGCGAGCGAATTCCAGCGTTCGAACTTGCCATGCGCTGGATGGCTGAGGGCGTGCTGGACGTGGAACCGCTGCTGACGCACACTTTTCGGTTGGAGGAGTACGGGCGTGCTTTTGCCACGGCCATGGACAAAGCGAAATTCCGTTCTGTGAAAGTCGCTTTCGACATGAGGTAGGGGCGACCTGCCGGTCG
>CAZEXY010000002.1:33418-35242 GCA_964516345.1 uncultured Anaerolineae bacterium | reverse complement strand
AATTCCGTTCTGTGAAAGTCGCTTTCGACATGAGGTAGGGGCGACCTGCCGGTCGATCCCGATGAAGAAAGTTCAAGTCATTTTACCTTCGCGTCTCTGAGTCGGATAGAAAGGGGCTGTTGGCAAACAACCGGCGGGCCGTCGGCGGCCTGCCCACAGTCGAGAGGAGGGAGGGTCATGGAATCGTCTGTTTCTCGATCGGCCACGCGCAAGGAACGGTGGGCGTGGTATCTCTACGATTTCGGCAATTCGGCCTACGCCGCGGTGGTGCTCCTGGCGGTTTATTCCGCTTATTTCCAGGGCAAAGTCGTCGGCGGAGCGAGGGGATCGGCGCTTTGGGGCACTGCCGTGGGCATCGCCATGCTCACGGTGGCAGTCACCGCTCCGATCCTGGGCACCATAGCGGATTTCTCCGGTGCCAAAAAGCGGTTCCTTTTCTTCTTCACCGCCATGTCCTGTTTCTTCACGGCGATGCTCTTCTTCGCCAAACCGGGGAGAGTCCTCATCGGCATGGTGGCTTTCATCCTGGCGGAGATCGGCTACCGCAGCGCCCAGGTCTTCTACAACGGCCTGCTCCCGGAGATCGCCCGGCCGGATGAGGTGGGCAAGGTGTCCGGCACCGGCTGGGCCGTCGGCACCTCCGGCGGAATCGTGGCGCTGCTCATCATCCTGCCCCTCATCATGGCTTTCAAAGGTATCTTCATGGTGCGGCTTTCGCTGCCCATCACGGCGGCATTCTGGGCGCTGGCGTCCATCCCCATCTTCCTCTGGCTGCCGGAGCGTGCGCAGCCTCAGCCGATGCCTCCGGGCGAGAATTACCTCACCATCGCTTTCAAGAGGCTCGGCGCGACCATCAAGTCGGCCAGCAAGTTCAAGGAATTCCTGAAATTCATCACGGCGTTCTTGATCTACAACGACGGCGTTATCATGGCGCTGGATTTCGCGTCCATCCTCGGGGCTGTGCTGTTTGGCATGACGCAGAAAGACCTGATCGTGTTCGTCATCGTGGTGCAGGTTTCCAACGCCATCGGAGCGTACCTTTTCGGGGAGATGTCTCACAGGGCGGGGGTCATGAAAGCGTTGATCGCCTCGATCCTGATGATGGTGGCCGGCGCTTCCTGGTTGATCTTCGCCAGATCACGGCTGGAATTCTACCTCATCGGGATCGTCGTGGGGTTCGCGATGGCCGGTGTGCAGTCCATCAGCCGCGGGATGGTGAGCCTCTTCAGCCCCAGAGGGAAGAGCGCCGAGTTCTACGGATTCTTCGCCGTCACCGGGCGGACTTCTTCTTTCATCGGTCCTGCGGTGTTCGGGTGGTTTGCAGCCCTGGCGACGGGATGGTATCGATCCCACGGACTGACCGGTCTGGCGGCGGAGCAGGCGGGGCATCGGGTGGCGGTCCTTTCCATCGTGGCTTTCCTGGTGGCGGGTCTGCTGGTTTTGCTGACCGTGAGGGCTCCGGAGGCGGAGACGGTGCCTGCGGAGGCGGATTCAATGGCCGCGGAGGTGGAATGCGAGGGGTGTTGAGTCGCAGTGTGCGAGCTAATATCTCGCGCCACGGCGCAAGCGTTTTCCCAACGCGAAGTCGCAGAGAAGCCAAGGCGCAAAGACTTTGTCGAGTTTTTCCCTGCGCCTTGTTCTCCTCGGCGTCTCTGCGTTGAGCTTCTCTGTACGCTGATAACGCTGAAGCCCGCGGATGAACCAACGAATCGGCGAATGGAGCGAATCAACGAATCAAACGCTATCGCTGATTCGTTGAGCTATTCTATAACTCAGGAGGTATGAAGCATGGCTCAGATGACCGGAGGCGAATTGTTGCTGAAA
>CAZEXY010000002.1:0-33318 GCA_964516345.1 uncultured Anaerolineae bacterium | reverse complement strand
GGAGGTATGAAGCATGGCTCAGATGACCGGAGGCGAATTGTTGCTGAAATGTCTGAAAGTCGAAGGCGTGGACACGATGTTCGGGGTGCTGGACGGGAGCTACAACCCGTTCCTGGCGAAATTGAAGGATTACGGAATGAGGCTGATTGCGCCCCGTCACGAGGCGGCCGCGGCGCACATGGCGGATGCTTACGCCAGGATCACCGGCAGGCCGGCGGTGGTCGTCGGCGGGATCGGCCCAGGAGCGTCCAACATGATCTCCGGCGTGATCACCGCTTATGCCGAAGGCACGCCGCTCGTCGTCATAAGCGGACAGCGCAGGCGCAACATCATCTATCCCGACCGCGGCGGCTCTTTCCAGAACGTGCCTTTGCTCGATCTGTACCGGCCGGTTACCAAGTGGAGCGCCGGTGTTCGGGACTGGCGAAGGATTCCGGAGATCCTGCGGAAAGCATTTCGAGCCGCCACCGGCGGTCGCCCCGGGCCGGTGTACGTGGAGATTCCGGAAGACGTGCTCCGTGAGGCCAACGACGCCGGCGATGCCGATGTGTGGGAGCCTGCGGATCGGTACCACGGTAGGCTCGGGGTCGGCGATCCGGAGCTGATCGAACAGGCGGCGGAGATGTTGGCGTCGGCGGAGAGGCCCTTCATGCACGCCGGAACCGGAGTGGCCTGGGCCGGGGCGTGGGACGAATTCCGTGCCCTTGCCGATTACCTGGCCGCCGGGGTGACCACATCCTTGGGAGCGCGTGGCGTCTTCCCGGAGGATCACCCCAGGTTCTTCCATCCGCTGGATTTCGATGCGCTACAGGCTGCCCGCGGAGAGGCGGACGTGGTGCTGGCGGTAGGCTCCAGGCTCGGAGAGCTGGAGCACTGGGGAAAGCCGCCTTTCTGGGGCGATCCGTCTTCGCAGAAGTTCATTCAGATAGATTCCGACCCAGCGTCGATTGGGCTCAATCGTCCTGTGGATATCGGCGTGGTAGCCGATGCGAAGGCGGCTCTTTCAGCGCTGCTGAAAGCTGTTCGGAAACGGACTGCGCCGAAGCAGGAGAGCCCGGAGTGGGGGCGTTACCGGGAGCTTTCCAGGGCGTGGCAGCAGCAGAAGGAAATGGCGTTGAATCAGGAGGGGAATGGAGGGGTGAACCCTGGCAGGATGGTTCAGACGATAAGGAAGTTCTTCCCGAGGGACGCCATAACGGTCATGGACGGCGGCAACACCAGCCTTTGGACCGCCAGTTTCAATCCGATTTACGAACCCAGGAGCTATCTCTACACGGCGAAGTTCGGGCATTTGGGCACAGGGCTTCCCTACGCCCTCGGAGCGAAGCTGGCTGCGCCGGACCGGCAGGTTTACCTCATCTCCGGCGACGGCGCCATGGGGTTCAACATCCAGGAACTGGAAACGGCGGCCAGATACGGCATTCCGGTGGTGGTGATAGTTTCCGTCGATCGGGGCTGGGGGATGGAGCGGTCGTCGCAGATTTTCGCCGGGATCGAAGGAATGGTGGCGACCGAGCTGAACCCGGAGGCCCGTTACGACAAGGTTGCGGAGGCTTTTGGGTGTCACGGTGAGCTGGTCGAGTCCCTGGATCAGCTTGAGCCGGCGCTGGAGCGGTCTGTGGAATCCGGCAAGCCAGCCTTGATCCAGGTGGTGGTGGATCCCATGGCGAACATGGCTCCTCCGGGGATCGTCGAATTCGGCTCGATGGTGTACCGCGCCGAAGATTGATCACGAGGACGCAGAGACGCGGAGGAGTTTGGGAATCGATTCCTCTGTGTCTCTGCATCGAAAATCACGGAGGGATGTGATGTACGACGGGATGAAAGGCAAGGTTGCAATCGTTACAGGTGCAGGGCGTCGCGGCGGAATCGGTGCCGCGATCGCACTGCGGCTGGCGAAGGAAGGCGCTCACGTCATCGTGGCGGATATCTGCCGACCGCCGGCGGATCTCCCAAACGCTGGCGGCGGCGCGTGGGAGGAACTTTCAGGCATCGCAGAGGAAATTTCGTCTCTGGGCGTGCGTGGTGTGCCGGTCCGGGTGGACGTGACGGATTCGGAGGCCGTGAAGGCAATGGTGGGCGTGGCGCGATCGGAGTTCGGGCGGTTGGACATCTTGGTCAACAACGCCGGAGCTGCCATCGGACCCGGACCTGTGGTCCAGATGGAGGAATCGGCATGGCGCAGGACGCTGGAGATCAACGCCACCGGGACGTTTCTGTGCAGCAAATACGCTCTCCCGCTTATGATCGCCGGGAAACGCGGCGGGCGGGTGATCAACATGGCGTCCATCGCGGCGGAGCGACCAAAACCTTTCGTTTCTGCGTATGCTGCCAGTAAAGCCGCCGTGGTTGCGCTGACCCGATCGCTGGCGCAGGAGGTGGCGCAATTCGGAATCACCGTGAACGCCGTACTACCAGGGGATGTGGATACGGAGTTGAAGCGATGGGGGCTGCGATTGGAAGCCGAGACGTTCGGGAAGTCCTACGATGAGGTATTTGCCGCTGCCGTGGCGAGGATACCGCTGGGCAGGCTGGCCGCTCCGGAGGACGTGGCGAACCTGGTGGCTTTTCTGGCGTCGGATCAAGCCGGCTTCATCACCGGGCAGGCGTACAACCTGACCGGAGGACGGGAACTGACGTGATGTTGCCGGACTCTTCCGACGTGGAAATTTTCGGGTGACGCTTTCCGCGTGTAAAATTCAATCGTCGGTGTAACCGCTCGGCTTGGGAAACTGTAGGGCGAGGAGTCGTTTGAGAAGCTGGGTGGTTACCCGTCGATTAAGCTGACGAGGAGGCGTATCATGCACCCTGTCCTTTCGGAAGTGAAAGGCATCTTGATAGATGTGGACGGCGTTCTTTACAACGACGGCGTGCCGGTTCCCGGCGCTCCAGAAACGATAGACTTCTTGCGGGAGCGGGGTATTCCCTTCCGCCTGATAACCAATACCACGATGCGGAGCCGAAACACCCTGTGGAAGAGGTTGTCTTCCATCGGGTTCCGTCTGGAAGAGGAAGAGATATTCACGGCCGTCAGGGCTGCGGTGGAATACCTGAGGTCTGTGGGAGCAGAAAGCTATTTCCCGTTGATCACGGAAGACGCGAAGAAGGAATTCGGTGAGTTCAGAGAGAATCGGGATTCCCCTGATTTCGTCGTGGTCGGGGACATGGGGGAGGCCTGGACGTTCCAGCTCCTCAACAGTGGGTTCAGAGCTTTGATGGCCGGTGCGGAGCTGCTGGCTCTTCAGAAGAATCGGTTCTGGATGAGCAGGGACGGGTTGCAGCTGGACGCCGGGCCTTTCGTCGTTGCGCTGGAGTACGCCAGCGACAAGCAGGCGGTGCTGGTCGGCAAGCCGAACGAGGCTTTCTTCAGGATGGCTTTGCGTGACATGGGGCTGAATCCACTGGACGTGGCTATGATAGGGGACGATGTGGAATCCGATATAGCCGGTGCTCAGAAACTCGGAATGAAGACCATTTTGGTCAGAACCGGGAAGTTCATGCCGCGTGATCTGGAAAGGGGCATAAAGCCGGATATAGTGCTTGACAGCATCGCGGATCTCATGAAGTGACGTCGTTTGTTCGAGGGTGGGCGTTGACGGTGGCTTTGGAAATTTGACAATGACCGGATATCGTGCTTAAATCTGTGGCAAATTTCAGAAAAGGATTCGAGCGGTGGAGAATTTCTCTTTCAAGAAGCAGAGCAAGAAGCAGATGCCGGACCGAAGGGTCTGGTAAGCCTTGCTTGCCTGCTTGTAGAGAAGAACGGCAACCGGCTCCAGGCCCCTGGAGCCGGTTTTTTGTATGTTTGGATCGCCTTTACGGCGTTAAAAATCTCGAAAGGAGGAGGTTGTCATGCCGAAATTCGTTTGTCCTGAGTGCGGTGAAGAATTCGAATTGTTCGACGTTATGAAAGGCGAACTCGTGACCTGCCCCGAATGCGGGGTGGAACTGGAGGTGGTTTCTCTCGACCCTCCACAGGTGGAGCTGGCCCCAGAAGAGGAGGAGGATTGGGGAGAGTGAGGAAACCGGTGCGGCGAGGCGAGCGATATCGAATGCCTCGCCGCTTTTGCGATTGCACCAGGTGAAAGGGGGAATCATGCGTGTTGGAGTCCTTGCTTCGATCATCAGAAAAGAGGAAAAGCTCATCTTCCAGAGGCTGGAAGAGAGGAATGTCGATTGGGAAGTGATCGACGATCGGGAGGTCATGCTCGATCTCGAAAACGGCGACGAATTCAGGAAATACGACGTGATACTGGAAAGGGCGGTGAACCATTCCAGAGCCCTTTATGCCCTTCACATCTTTGGCATGTGGGGGATCCCGACGGTGAATACTTATGAAGTCGCCGAGACATGCGGCAACAAGATACTTACTTCTGCCGCCCTCGTCAAAGCCGGAGTACCTACGCCCAGAACCGTCATCGCCTTCACTCCATCTTCCGCTTTGGAAGCGATCGAGCGGATGGGATACCCTGTGGTTTTGAAGCCGGCGGTGGGTTCCTGGGGGCGGCTCCTTTCCAAAGTAAACGATAGGGATGCTGCCGAAGCGATCCTGGAACACAAGAAGATTCTCGGAACTTATCATCATTCCATTTTCTACATTCAGGAATACGTCCCCAAGCCCCAGCGCGATATCAGAGCTTTCGTGGTAGGTGACGAAACTATAGCTGCCATCTATCGGGAATCTCCGCACTGGATAACCAACACCGCCCGCGGGGGAAAGGCAACCAATTGCCCCATAACTCCGGAGTTGAACGACCTGTGCGTGCGGGCCGCAAAAGCGGTTGGTGGAGGCGTGGTGGCGATAGATGTGTTCGAGGACCCGGAGCGTGGTCTTTTGGTCAATGAAGTTAACTACACGATGGAATTTCGGAACAGCATTGCTCCCACCGGAGTGGACATCCCCGGGAAGATCGTGGACTTTGCGTTGAGGGTCGCCAGAGAAGGGTGGAACAAGGCAAACGGCTGGTGATGGAGGTCCGATGGTAAGAGCAAGCATTGTTGGGGCATCTGGATACGTCGGCGGAGAGTTGCTGCGGCTTCTCCTCTGGCACCCGGCGGTGGAAGTAGTCCAGGTGACGAGCCAGAGGTATGCCGGCAAGCCTGTACACGCTTTGCATCCGAACCTCCGCGGGCATACTCAGCTTAGGTTCGTGGGGATGGAGCGTTTGCAACCCGTGGATGTGCTGTTCCTTGCCCTCCCGCATGGTGAAGCTCAGAAGCGGATAGACCATTTCGCATCTCTGGCCTCCTACATAGTCGACCTGAGTGCCGACTTTCGTTTGAAGTCGCCGAAGGAGTACCGCAGGTGGTACGGCAGAGAACATCAGGCGCCAGAATGGTTGAGAAAGTTCGTGTATGGGCTGCCGGAGCTGTACAGGGAGCAGATCAAGGGATCGCACTATGTGTCCGGCGTTGGATGCAATGCGACCGCTGCCACTCTTGCTGTTATGCCGCTGTTCAAAGCAGGAGTGGCCGACGCTTCTCGGGATTTGGTCGTGGAGGTGAAAGTGGGTTCCAGCGAGGGGGGAAATTCTCCTTCGGAGGCTTCCCATCATCCGGAGAGGAGCCACGTCGTCAGATCGTATGCCCCCGTTGGACATCGCCACACTGCTGAGATCGTCCAAAACCTGGCGTTGGTGGGAGAAGCTCCCTCCGTGCATCTTTCGGTCACCGCAGTGGAGCTGGTTCGGGGAGCCCTTGCGACGGCCCACGTGTTCACGAAAGAACCTCTGGACGAGAAAGCCGTTCGGAGGATCTACAAAGATGCTTACAGGGACGAACCGTTCGTTCGTATAGTCGCGGCGAAATCCGGGATACATCGGATGCCGGAACCCAAAATCCTGGCCGGAAGCAATCACGCCGATGTTGGGTTCGCCGTCGACGAAAGCGCCGGGCGGGTGGTCGCGGTGGCGGCCATAGACAACCTGATGAAAGGAGCCGCCGGGACTGCCGTGCAGTGCATGAACCTGATGCTCGGATTCGGCGAGACGGTGGGACTCGGATTCCCGGGGCTGCACCCTGTTTGAGCGATGGAGGTGTCGTGGTGGAAGAGATTGTGGTGGTGAAAATCGGGGGTGGACTCGACCTCGATCACGATGCGATTGCGGATGACATCGCGAAACTCTGGATCGGCGGGATTCCTCTGGTCGTGGTCCATGGTGGAGCGGAGCTCACGAACAAAGTCGCCGAAGCCCTTGGACATCCCCCGGAGTTCGTCACTTCTGTCAGCGGTTACACGTCCAGGAGAACCGATCGGCGGACGCTGGAGATTTTCGAGATGGTCTATTGTGGGCAGTTGAACAAAGGCTGGGTGGAACGTTTCCAGAAACGTGGCGTGAACGCCGTCGGGCTCAGTGGCATCGACGGCCGGATCTGGGAGGGGAAGCGCAAGAAATCCATCCGCGTGATCAAAGGTGGTCGGCGAATGGTGATCAGGGACGATTACACGGGAAGGGTCGAGAAAGTCAACACCGGCTTGCTCCTTTCTCTGCTCGATGGCGGATTCATGCCGGTAATCACTCCCCCGGCCATCAGCTACGAGGGCGAGGCGATCAATGTGGATGGCGACCGGGGAGCGGCCATGACGGCTGCCGCCCTGGGAGCTGCTGCTCTGGTAATTCTCAGTGGTGTCCCCGGGTTGCTGGAGCGTTTCCCGGACGAATCCACTTTGATACATCGGATAGCCACTTCGGAGATAGATCGGTTCATGGAGTTTGCGAAGGACAGGATGAAGAAAAAGGTGCTGGGTGCCAAAGAAGCGTTGGAAGCAGGCGTCGGTAGGGTGGTATTCGCCGATGGAAGGGTAGAGGACCCGGTCAGCAGGGCTTTGTCCGGTGAAGGAACGGTCATAGGTTGAGGGGGACCCATGGACACTGCTGAGATTTTCGAAACGGAGTCTCTTCATACGTCCGGCGCTTACGCCAAGAGACCGGTTGCGCTGGTTCGCGGGGAGGGGGCTCACGTGTGGGATTCGGAAGGCCGGGAGTACATCGATTGCATCGCCGGCCATGGGGTGGCGATTCTGGGGCACTCCCACCCGGACGTGGTCGAAGCCGTGAAGAGGCAGGCTGAGACCCTGATGGTAGCGCCGGAATCTTTTTACAACGACCGTCGCGCCGAGCTTTACTCCCTGCTTACCCCGAAGCTCCCCGGGGATTTGAGCAGGTTCTTCCTCTGTAACTCCGGTGCGGAGGCGGTTGAAGGGGCGATGAAGGTATCTCGTTTCTTCACGGGGCGGAAGAAATTCGTGGCTGCGAAATGGGGATTTCACGGAAGGACAATGGGGGCGTTGAGCGCCACCTGGAATCCCAGGTATCGCAAACCGTTCGAACCGTTGTTGACGGACGTCGTTCACGTGCCGTTCGACGATCTGCGCGCTGCGGAAGAAGTGGTGGACGAGGAAACGGCAGCGGTGATCGTGGAGGTGGTGCAGGGAGAAGGAGGGGTGAATCCCGGCAGCCGTGGGTATTTCGCCGGCTTGAGGCGGATTTGCGACGAACGCGGGGCTTTGCTGATCGTTGACGAGGTGCAGACCGGATTCGGACGGACCGGCAGATGGTTTGCAAGCCAGCATTTCGATCTCGTGCCGGACGTAATGGCTCTGGGAAAGGGGATTGGAGGTGGAGTTCCGATGGGAGCGGTGGTCTGGCGAGAATCTCTCGGGAAATTGACACCCGGAGCTCACGGTAGCACCTTTGGCGGCAATCCTCTCGCTGCTGCTGCCTCGATAGCCACCATTGGGGTTCTGGAGCGCGACCGGCTGCCGGAAAGGGCTGATCGCCTTGGAACATGGTTGTTGGAAGAACTGAGCCGGATGGATTCGCCGGTGGTGAAGGAGGTGCGCGGGCTTGGACTGATGGTTGGCATTGCCCTCAGAAGCAGAGTGACCCCGATACTTCGCAGGCTTATGGATTTGGGTGTGCTGGCTTTGCCCGCCGGTCCAACGGTGCTCAGGCTACTTCCGCCGCTGGTGATATCGGAAGAGGATTTGGAGCGGGTGGTGGTTGCCGTCCGCAAAGCCGCCGCAGAACCGTGAGCAGGAGGTTGCTGATGGTCGAAGATGTGGAAGCTATGAATTTGCTCGAAGAACTCGTGCGGATACCGAGCCCTTCCGGACGTGAGCAGGATGCAAGTGAGTTCCTGGTCGGGTGGATGTCTGCGCACGGGTTCGATGCAACAGTGGACGAAGCCGGCAATGCCGTGGGATCGAGGGGAAGCGGCGAAAAGGAGATTTTGTTGTTGGGTCACATAGATACCTTTCCCGGGAATCCCCCTGTGAGGAGAGAAGGAAATGTGCTCTATGGACGTGGAAGCGTGGATGCAAAGGGCCCTTTGTGTGCTTTTGCAGTTGCAGCTTCCCGGGTAGACCCTCCGGACGGCTGGAAAGTGACGGTGGTGGGAGCGGTGGAGGAAGAATCCGCAACGAGCAAAGGGGCAAGGTACGTGCTGGCCCGGCGTCCGGATGGACCTGTGGCGTGTGTTATAGGAGAGCCCAGCAGGTGGGACAGGGTGACTCTGGGGTACAAGGGTAGATTGTTGCTCGACTTGAGAATGCGGGCTCCTTACAGCCATTCTGCCGGCGCTGGAGCATTGCCGGCGGAGAGGGCGGTTTCTACGTGGCTCAGGATCCTGGACTTCTCCAAGGCGTTCAACGAAGGAAGGTCGAGGGCTTTCGATCGTCTCATCCCTTCTCTCAGGAGGATAGAGACGAAGGATGCCGGGGCTTACGGCGAGGCTGAGTTGACAGTTGGATTCAGACTGCCTCCAGACCTTGCCCCGGAGGAACTCGAATCGATCATCAGGGACCTGCTGATTTCGGACGGCGATATTTCCCTGGATCTGGAGTTCCGAGGGCACGAGAGAGCGTATAAATCTCCAAGGAACACGAAACTCGTGAGGGCTTTCTTGAATTCCGTTCGATCCCTTGGCGGCAAGCCGAAATTCGTGGTCAAGACCGGCACTTCGGATATGAACGTAGTCGGGCCCCACTGGCCTCGAACGGAGATCGTGGCTTACGGCCCCGGAGATTCCAGCCTGGATCATACTCCGGAGGAGCATACGGATTTGGCCGAATACCTGAAAGCGATAGAGGTGCTGGAAGGGGTACTGCGGGATCTTCTCTCCGGTTCTTACGGATGATCACGCCCGACCGTCTGCGGGCTCTATGCCGAGCTTGTTCCAGTCTATCGTTTCGTTCCATCTTTCGAACGTCAGATAGCTCAGTTCGATCCCGAGCGCATCCCTGAGGGCTGCCATGAGTCCGAGGTATCCCTGGAGGATGCGCTTTTCCGTGTTCAACCCCAGAGACTTTGCCACCGATTTTATCTCCTGGAGCTCACCTTCGATCTCCACGAATTCGCCGAAAGGCATCTCGTCCAGGCTGACCACGGCGTTTCCCACCCGAAATTCCTCCCGGTATTTCTCGTACCCTCCCCACGGTTCGAACCCGAGCACCTCCAGAATCGCTTTCATCTCCTCGAAGTCGCTTACCTCCACCTGGTACTCTTTCCTGATTTTGGCTTCCGTCGATGGGATGTCGGGTGGAAGTTTCACGGTCAGCAGCGTCTTTTTTCCCGTCTTTCGCAGCCTTAGGATACCGTCGCGTTTCCTCAGGGATCGTTCTGCGTCGTCGAACAGGAGATTGCGCTCCAGAGTCCTTGGCGTTGCCTGTGTGGCTCCTATGGCGGCGAGCCTTTCCCTCATTGCCTGGATCGAGCGCACCAGAAACTTCAATTCTACTTCTTCATCCATGGGATATCCGCCTTGTAAGCATAACACAATTACCCGGCCCTGCGGGTGGGTGATGTGTTACCATCGGCCACCTCCGAGGGAGAAGGATGCTTCTGAACAGAACGCAGATGACATTTCGCAAAGGTGGCGGGAGCCGACGGGGGATGATCATCCCCCGTCGGCTGTGTTGGCTTCAGTAGGTTTTGTACCAGCCTTCTTCCACCGGGCAGATGGGCTTGTCGAAGCTCGGGTGTTCGAACCACGGGCGGCCGTAGGCTTCTGCTACGTTGGCGATGTTCTTGAGCCTCATTACGGAAGTGGTCGCCAGGAAATGGTCCCTTTCTTCTGGCGGAAGTTTCGGGACTTCCTGCCAGATTGCCCGTCCGGCCAGGAAACCGGATGCGCCGGCCTCGCTGGCGATCATCACCTGCCGGAAGAACACGTCGTAGCTTTCTCCTGCGCTTAGCAGCGTCCACGGAACTTTGGAGGCACTGTCGAGCTCTTTGCAGAGTTCGTACTGCTCCTTCTCGTCCTTGTGATACTTTGCAATGACCGGGAATTCCGCTTTCAGCACGTCTATTCCGAGCCCGCTGAGTTTGTCGGCGCTCCGGATTACGAGGTCGGGTTTCAGCTTGGCGAACTCGGGGCCTTTGGCGTCCATGTTCGGGTCGAGGGGATACGTGATCGGCTCGAGGAGGAACGGAATGTCGTACTTCTTGCAGTCCTCCGCCACCTGAACCACCAGATCTTCCTGCCTCTTTGCAAGGTCACCGGCGTCCGGGTTGTAGTACAGGAGCATTTTCACCGCGTTGGCACCCATCCTCTTGATCTTTTCCACGCCCCAATCCGGGAGTATCTGGCTGACGCGGGCGTTCGAGCTGCCGGAATAGCCGCTTTTCTCGACTGCAACGAGGATACCTGTGTTCCTCGGCACGATGTCCGCCGCTATCAGCTGCGCCGCCGCATACAACGGGTCCAGCAAAAGTGCGCTGGAATGCGGAGCAAGGTGCCGGGCGATCTGCATCTTGAGCTGCACGACCTCTTCGTAGGTCACTGAGCTCGGGTCCTCAGGTTTCAGCGCCCTTTTGAGCGATCCGCGGTGATCCATGGCCGTTATGGTTATCAGACCTTTTTCGTTGGCTATCTTCTTCAGTCCAAGGTACTTCCCAATGCTCAATTGCTTGCCCATATTTCCCTCCTGAGAGTCTGTGCTTGATATCTACAGCCCTTCGGGCCGTTCCTCCAGAGTTACCGGTACGACGATTGTTTTCCTTCCTCTGACCAATGTAAACTCGACTGTTTCTCCCACGCGGGTGTTGGTTTCCAGATAATCGTTCAGGTCTTCCCATGTGGTGAGCTTGTGATCGTTCACTTTCAGGAGTATGTCCCCTCCTATCAGGAATCTTCTGTTCCCCACGATGACCACTTTGTTGGCCCCGATGATGCCTGCTTTTGCCGCCGGGCTGTTCTGGTACAGCCTTGCTACCAGCAAGCCGTGATCTACAGGCAGGCGCAACGCCCGCGCCAGGCTTGGGGTGATGTCGTATCCAATTGCGCCTAACCATGGATGGGGGTAGTGCCCTTTCTGTATCAGCACGGGGACCACCCTCGATACCGTGCTCACCGGTATGGCGAACCCGACTCCGGCGGAAGTTCCGCTGGGGGAATAGATTGCCGAGTTCACCCCGATGAGCCTTCCGCTGCTATCCAGAAGGGGACCTCCGGAGTTCCCATGATTGATGGCTGCATCGGTTTGGATTGCGTGCCGGAGGACGCCTTGTTCCGTTTTTATTGTCCGATCCAGTGCGCTCACCACGCCGGCGGTTAGCGTCCTGCCGAACTGACCGAACGGATTCCCAATGGCTATGGCCGTTTCCCCCACTCTGACGTTGGAGATCTTTCCCGGCTTCACCGGCTCTACTCCTGTGGGGACTTTCTCCACCTTTATTACTGCGAGGTCGTTGAGTGGATCCACACCGATTACCTTTGCCGGTTCGCTTACCTGATCTCCGAAGCTGACCTGTATGGATTGAGCGCCTTCCACTACGTGGTAGTTGGTTACTATATGCCCTTCTCTATCCCAGAGGAATCCCGAGCCTGCTCCCTCCTCCGGAACGACGCCCCAGAAGAAATCCTCTGCCAGGATCTTCGTTGTGATGTTGACCACCGCCGGGCTGACGTTTTGGTAGACCTGGATGATTCTCTTTTCGCATTCCGTTTTGCCTGCGGGGATTGGAGCAAAAGTTGGTATCGGGGCGGGGATAGGGGTAGGGGATGCGGGTGGTGGTTGGGTGGATGGAGTGGACCGAGCCTTGACCAGCACGACGGAGGGTGATGGGTGCGTGCCGTGCCCGTCTGGCTGCACGCACCCTCCCATCGAAAGCAATCCAATGAGGATTGCCATTGCGAGCAGGCTTTTTCTCATTGTGCGGTTTCCGGACGTTTCCCGAGGGTGAGTTTGATCTCTTTCTTCTTGCCGTTCCTGAGAACCGTGAGAGTCACCGTATCTCCGGGTGAAGTGTTGTATTCGAGGTAGACGAGAAGGTCGTCGAACCGCTTCACCGGATGCCCGTCCACGGCGATTATCACGTCTCCGCCCACGATATCTTTCTCTCCCCATATCGTCACTTCCCTGGAAGAGCCCTTCAACCCGGCTTTGTCCGCCGGACTTCCCTTGAGAACCTCTATCACCAGTGCTCCTCTTTGTTTGGCCGGGAGGTCCATGGCTTTGGCTTCCTCGGAAGTGAGTGTATGGCCGGAGATTCCAACCCATGGGTGGTCGAAATGTCCTTTCGTAATCAGCGATGGGACGATCCGCTTCACGAGGTTCACCGGGATGGCGAATCCAATGCCCGCGTTGGCACGCACGGCCGACTTGATCGCCGAGTTCACCCCTATCACCCTGCCAGAATCGTCCAGCAGGGGGCCGCCGGAGTTCCCGGGGTTGATTGCTGCATCGGTCTGAATCACCCTCGGGATGCGGAACATGGTTTCTCCGGCGCGAATGGTGCGCCCCAGAGCGCTGACGATCCCCTCTGTCATCGTCCAGCCTTGCTCGAGTCCGAACGGGTTTCCTATCGCTTCGACTCGTTGCCCGACCTGCAGCCTGCTGGAATCTCCCAGTGTGACCGGCTTTAGCTCCTCTTTCGGTACGTCCACTTTGATCACGGCCAGGTCGCTGTACGGATCCCGGCCGATGATTTTCGCCTTTGCCTCGGTCCCATCTTTGAACAGCACCACTATCCGTTCAGCTTCAGTTCCTTCTTCGAATACCACATGGTTGTTCGTAACGATATAGCCGTTTTTGTCCCACACGAACCCGGATCCTGCCCCTGCTGCGCCTGGGAATTCCACGGCGATGTAGACCACGGAAGGGGCGACTTCCTTGTATACCCGCTCGAGCCTCTCGGTTTCGACATCTGCTCCGCTTCCCTGAGATGGCGGTGTCGTCGATTCGAGAGCGCCGGGGGAACCGTTTTCGGCTTTCTGCAACGGCTGTTCGATTGCCGTTGCTGTGGCCCGCTTTGTTGGTTGTCGCACGTTTGCATGACGAACCAGGGATACAGCCACGGCGCTTATGGCTATCAGCAATACCAGCGAGAGCGCCACCACTGCTATGAGGAATTTCTTCATCGTTTGCCTCCTTGTTCTCTCAATCGCGCCTTTGGAGCAGGAAGATGTAGTAGAGCATTGTTGCAAGCACCTGTGCGAGAGCCGCCACGTATGTGAGGGCAGCTGCGGTCAGCACCGATTTTGCTCCTTTGAGCTCTTCCTTGTCCAGGGCGTGAGAGGATTTCAGCAGGTTCAGGCCGCGCCTGCTCGCGTCGATTTCCACGGGCAGGGTGACCAGTGCGAAAGCAAGGCTTGCGCCGAAGGCTATGACCCCCAACCACGCAAGCCCTGTGATTCCGAAGAACAAACCTGCGAAGAACAGCAAAGGTGCTATCCACGAGCTCGCGGTAACCGCCGGAACCATCGCTCCTCTCAGTTTCAGCGGTGCGTATTGCTTTGCATCCTGCAGGGCGTGGCCTGTTTCATGGGCCACGATGGCCAGCGCCGCTACGGTTCTCCCGTAAGCCACCCCTCTCGATAGCCTCAAAGTCTTGTCTCGAGGGTCGTAGTGGTCGGTGAGTTCGCCCGATACACCCTCTATCTTCAAATACCCAAGTCCTATCTGCGGCAGGATCATCTGCGCGAACTCGAGGCCTGATATGCCCCTTCTGTTCGGTACTTTGGTATATTTGTTGTATGCAGACTTGACCTTCCACTGCGCCCAGAAACTGAAAATGAGCGCAGGGAGGACGAAGATGAAGTACAATATCATCTTGTTTCCTCCTTCGTGCAATCAGATTTTGATACAAAAATTATACACGCGTGGTAGTCAGGGTACAAACTCGGGTGGGAGCAGATGGAGATCGGTGCTCCGACGAGGTCCCATGGCGCTATTGGGGAGACTCATAAGAGTTGGGAACGCTGGCGGATGCGTGTTATACTTTTTTGGGAGTTACGCAGTCGAGACGGTTTGATTCTCTTTGTTATGCTGAGGCGGCTGGGTAGGGGGCGAGCTGCATGTTGAATCCCGTAAAGTCATACCGTGATATTGTCTCGAAAAGTCGTGACGGTCTTGACGGCAAGGGACGGTTAAATGCTGTTCCATATTGGAGCAGAAAGCTGTTTGGTGAATCGCTGGGTAGACGAGGGCATTGCCCTCGCCTGCCCAGGAGAATCCTGATTCAGCTGGTTTCTGCCCCAAAGCGGAAGACTGTGTGAAACTTGCCCGGTACGACTTTATGGGACTCGACACCGTAGCTCGCCCCTGCGACAAAGCGGGGGCAAGAAGCGCGGTTCGGGTGGGTAGAACGTGTGAATTGCGTAAGTCCTGACTTTTCGAAAACCTTGAGGAAGAGATGACATCGTTGAAACCTCTGGAAAAATTCGTGCTTTGTGTGGATCTGGGAGGCACTCAGCTCAGGGCAGCTCTTTGCAAACCGGTTCCTCCCAAGGTGCTTCGTCGGGTCTCGGAGCCCACGGAGAGATCCTCGCCGGATGCCGTGATCTCGCAGATGGTGAGGATGTGTCGCACCGTAGCCGAAGGTGTGCCGTTCGATCAGATAGAGGCCGTCGGGATAGGATCTCCCGGACCGTTGAACCCGAATTCTGGGGTGGTGTACGAAATGCCCAATCTTTCCGGATGGCACGATGTGCCTCTTGCGGATAGAGTTGCCTTGGAGTTGGGCCTGAGGGTTTTCCTGAACAACGATGCCAACGTGGCAGCACTCGGAGAATACAGGTTCGGAGCCGGCAGGGGAACCAAGGACATGATTTACATAACGGTGAGCACCGGGATCGGCGGGGGGATCATCGTGGATGGAAGGTTGCTTCAGGGCGCCAGGGGGCTGGCCGCCGAGATCGGGCATCACACGGTCGAAGCCCACGGTGTTCGGTGCAAGTGTGGAAACGTGGGGTGCCTGGAGGCGTACGCTTCCGGAACGGCGATAGCTCGCATGGCGACCGAGGCTGTCTCTTCCGGCTCGGAGTCTCTCCTTGCCGGAATGGATGCGATCACGGCTAAAGATGTGGCCGAAGCCGCACGCAAAGGTGATCGGCTTTCACTGGAGGTGATGCACACGGCCGGGTTCTACCTGGGGGTCGGTATCGTCAACTTGTTGCATATTTTCAATCCGAGCAGGATAATCCTCGGGGGAAGCGTTACGAAATCGTTCGATCTTTTCCGTGACGCCATGTGGAATACCATACGAGAGCGGGCCTGGGCTCCTTACCTGGAAGGATTCGACATAGTTCTCGCAGAACTCGGTGACGACGTTGGTCTCATGGGGGCAATGGCCCTCGTTCTCGAAAAGATAGATTGGGGAGTGTGAACATGCAGATAGGCATCGTTGGCTTGCCGAACAGCGGAAAGACCACCATCTTCAACGCTCTGACCAGGGGGGAGGCTGAAACCACGGCTTATGCGTCCGGCACCATGGAGGTGCACACGGCGGTGGTGGACGTACCGGATGAGCGCGTTGATAAGCTCTCGGAGATATTCCGGCCCCGCCGGACGATCTATGCCAAGGTGCAGTACAATGACATCGGCGGAGTGACGAAGGGGATCGGCTCCAGCGGAGGGATGAGCGGGCAGCTTCTGAACAGAATGAGCCAGAACGACGCACTTCTGCTGGTGATCCGTGCATTCGAAAACGAGCTCGTGCCCCATCCTGAGGGAAGCGTGGACCCGGTGCGTGATGTGGAGATCGTTCAGACGGAGTTCTTGCTTTCCGACATGTCCCTGATGGACAATCGTCTGAAGAGGATAGAAGAGAGACTGAAGAAGGGGGGCGACCCAAAGGAGCGTGCGGCTTATCGGGAGGAGAAGGAGCTTCTGCTGCGGCTTCAGGCCGTGCTGGAAGAAGAAAAGCCTCTCAGGGGGATTGAGCTTTCACCTGAGGAGGAAAAGATCCTCAGGGCGTTCGGACTGCTCACTTTGAAACCTTTGTTGATTGTGGTGAACGCCGGAGATGAAGGTTATGATCTTCCGGACGAGTTGGCGGCTTTGAACGACCAGCCGGAAACTGCCGTCATGGTGTTGCAGGGGAAGGTGGAGATGGAGCTATCGCAGATGGATCCGGACGAAGCGGCGGAGTTTCTGGATGCTTTTGGGATCGAAGAACCTGGGCTGAACCGTGTGATAAAGAAATCGTATGAGTTGCTTGGGTTGCAGTCTTTCTTCACGGTAGGGGAGGACGAAGTAAGGGCGTGGACCGTCCGAAAAGGCGCTACGGCCCTCGAGGCGGCTGCCGCAATCCACACGGATCTAGCGCGGGGGTTCATTCGGGCTGAGGTGGTTCATTACGAAGACCTCATGGCCTGCGACGGATCCATGGCAGAGGCGCGCAAGCGAGGCCTCCTCCGGCTCGAGGGGAAGGAATACGTAGTGCAGGATGGCGATATCGTGCACATCAGGTTCAACGTTTGACCATGGGGAGAATCGGGTGGCTACCGGGAAACGGAGCCTGGGATCGAGGGGCGAGGAGATTGCAGCTCGTTATCTCCAATCGCTTGGATACGAAATCATAGCCCGCAACGTCCATATCTCACGCCTTGGTGAAATGGACATCGTGGCCCGGGATGGTGACGTTCTGGCGTTCGTGGAGGTTCGGACGAGGGTGGGGGAGCGGTTTGGCTCTCCGGAGGAGTCGGTGGGGATCAGGAAACAGAGAAAATTGCTGCTCCTTGGGCAGATATACGTCCAGGAGAATGGATGGGAAGGTCCGTGGAGGGTGGATTTCGTTGCGGTCAGGATGAAGGATCCGGAGCATCTTTCCGATGTTCGCTTGTACAAAGATGCGTTCCGGTACGAATTCTGAGAGGCGGTGGTGAAGATGCTTGGAAGGCTCAGGTTTCTGACGGCTGGAGAATCTCATGGCCCGGCGCTGGTGATGATTCTGGAAGGGATGCCTGCGGGGTTGCCTCTGGACGAACAGGTGATAGATCAGGATCTCCGCAGGAGGCAGCGCGGCTTCGGGAGCGGTGGCAGGATGAAAATAGAGCGGGACAAGGCGGAGATCCTCGGAGGTGTGATGGGAGGCAAGACCACCGGAGCGCCCATATCCGTCATGATCCGGAACAGGGATTGGGAGAACTGGCGGGATCGAGATATCGAACCGTTCACGATACCCCGCCCTGGACATGCCGACCTGGTCGGGGCTGTGAAGTACGGGTACAGGGAGCTTCGGCTCTCTCTGGAGCGGGCGAGTGCGAGGGAGACCGCTGCGAGGGTGGCTGCCGGAGCCATCGCAAAACAACTGCTTTCGAGTTTCGGCATCACGGTGGGGGCCTACGTGATCGCCATAGGAGGGATAAGGGCCAACATACCGGAGGAGATGCCCTACAGCGAACGGTTCTTCAGGGCGGAGGCTTCTTTGGTTCGTTGCCCGGACGAAGAGGCGTCCCACGCCATGGAAGCCCGCATCAAGAGCGTCATGGCTCAGAAGGATACGTTGGGCGGAGTCATGGAAACCGTCGCCCTTGGTGTTCCGGTGGGGCTCGGGAGTTACGTGCATTGGGATAGGAGGCTGGATGCCCGCATCGCCGCTGCCATGATGAGTATTCCGGCCATCAAGGGGGTGGAAATCGGGGCCGGGTTTGCCATCGCCGAATTCCCTGGATCGCAGGCTCACGACGAGATCTTTCTTGCGGAAGATGGGGTGCTCTTCCGGAAGACCAACCGCGCCGGCGGGATCGAAGGAGGCGTCAGCAACGGGATGCCCATCGTGGTTCGTTCTGCCATGAAGCCGATCGCCACGGTGCTGAAGCAACTGAGGTCTGTCGACCTGGCGGCGGGTGAGCCGGCCCTGACGGTCTATGAAAGATCCGATTTCTGCCCCGTGCCACGAGCCGTTGTGGTTACCGAGGCGATGCTTGCGCTGGTGGTGGCGGATGCTCTCCTCGAGAAGCTCGGAGGCGATAGCCTGGAGGAAATGATGCCGCGTTTCGAGGCTCTTCGCCGCGCCAGCTTGGATGATCTCCCGATGGACAACGAGAGGTGGCGGTTCAAATGAGGAACATCGTGATTGCCGGTTTCATGGGTAGCGGGAAGAGCTCTATCGGGAGATCCCTTGCGGAATTCCTCGGTATGCCGTTCGTCGATACAGATTCTCTCATCGAAGAGAGAGCAGGTATGAAGATCGAGGAGATCTTCCGGGAGCGCGGTGAGCGGTTCTTCAGGGAGATGGAGGCGGATCTGGTGCGGGAGCTTGCGGCCGACGACGGACGTGTGATAGCCACCGGCGGCGGCATGGTTGTGCCGGAGGAAAACTGGAAGCTGCTGCTGGGATCCGGCGTGGGGGTGGTGCTGTTCGCTCCCGTGGAAACTTCTCTGGAGTGGATAGGGAGCTCTCGCCCGCTTCTTCAAGGTGAATTCGAAGAAAGGCGGCGCAAGGCTGTGGATCTCCTCGCCGCACGCGCCAGGTCCTATGCCCAGTTTCGGTTCATGGTGGATACCGATCGTCCGGAGGGTGAGGCCGTACGGGAGATAGCGGCTTACGTGAAAGGTGAGCCGTGGGAGCATGTGATCCCGGTTCGTTATCCGCAGGGAAGCTACGAGGTCAGGATACGAAGGGGGGTGTTGAGCGACATAGGAGCACGGCTGCGCTCGATCGGACTCGACGGCCCTTCCGTCGCCGTGGTGAGCAATACCACGGTGGCTCCCCTCTATGCGGAGAAAGTCATGGCGAGCCTCGAATCTGCCGGTTACGAGCCATTTTTGTGTCGGATACCGGACGGCGAGGAGTACAAGAATCTGGATACTGTTAGAGCGCTCTACGATCGTTTTCTCGAATCCGGTATGGACAGGCACAGCGTGGTGCTTTCCCTCGGAGGGGGTGTTACCGGGGACATAGCCGGTTTCGTTGCGGCGACTTACATGCGTGGGATTCCCTTCGTTCAGGTGCCGACCACGTTGCTTTCCATGGTGGATGCGAGCGTTGGGGGCAAGACCGGGGTGGATCTTCCTCAAGGTAAGAACCTGGTGGGGGCCTTCAAGCAGCCGGAAGCGGTCTTGATAGACCCTGACGTGCTTGAGACGCTTCCGGGCGAGTATTTCCGCGCCGGGTTGGCGGAGGTGCTGAAGCACGGACTGATCGGGAATCCGATCCTTTTCGAAATGCTTGCCGGCCCGGGTCCAGCAAGCCTGGAGCAGATGCTGGCGAACGCTGTCAGGGTCAAGGCCAGGGTGGTGCAAGAGGATCCTTTCGAGAAAGGCAAAAGGGCCTGGTTGAACCTCGGGCACACGTTTGCTCACGCATGGGAGCGCCTGTCGGGGTACTCCCTTCAGCATGGGGAGGCGGTGGCAATGGGGCTCGTGGCTGCGGCGAGGCTGTCGGAACGGCTCGGCGTTTCTACGGCGGAAATTTCGGAGAGGATTGTGGATGCTCTGGATCGCCTCGGGCTTCCCTCCGAAGTTCCGGATTACCCTCCGGAGGAAGTGTACCGAGCCATGCAAAGCGACAAAAAGCGCAAGGGAGGGAAATTGCGCTTCGTGCTGTTGCGACAGATAGGGGATCCTTTGTTGCAGGAAGTGGACGAAAGCGACGTCCTGGCCGTGTTGCGCCGGTAGGCTTTGCGTCGATTTCGCCTGCCTTGATTTGCAGTTCCTGCGCCGTTGTGATATATTTCAAGTGTGAAATTTGCATTCTCAGTGAGAGATTGTTAGAATCGAACATTGCGATGAAAGCCCCGCCTGCGGTGGGTCGGGGGTTTTTGTCGCGTTTTGGCGTCTTATAAAAGAGAATACGAACACCAAAATAAAAAACAGAGAGCGTCCATTGCCTTTGATACACCACGTGAACAAATCGGGTACTGGTGTTTCAGGTAGGAGGTTGCACTGCTGCAACAACTTGCCTTTCCCCAATAAGTTTTTCTGCAGCGTTGTCGATTTTGGGTATTTTGTAGCCAAGTGTACCGATGGCATGTGTGCCTGTAGGAATCGTGTTGTCGATTTTTCCTTTTGAGGAATTGTATCCCCAAGGAGCGAGTGAGGGAAGATGAGAGATTATCAAAATGTGAAAGTGCGTCCGCGAAAATCTTATGCCCGCATCCCGGAGGTGCTTCCTTTGCCGGATCTCGTGGAGATCCAGCGGAAGTCCTTCAAGAGGTTCAAGGAGGAAATACTTCGGGATCTGTTGCAGGAAATTTCTCCTATCGTCAGTTTCAACCGAACGCTCGAGATGTATTTCCTGGATTATCATTTCGGTGAGCCTCAGTACACCGAAGAAGAGTGCCGTGAGCAGGGTGTGACCTATTCAGCGCCTCTTTGGGTCAAGGTAAGGCTCGTGAACACGGAGACCGGGGAGGTGAAGGAGCAGGAAGTTTCCTTCGGCGATTTCCCGATCATGACGGAGCGTGCTACTTTCGTCATCAACGGAGCCGAGAGGGTGGTGGTGAGCCAGCTTCTCAGGTCTCCCGGGGCCTATTTCGTGCTCAAAGAGGATCGCACGGTGGGCAGGTCCCTCTGTATGGCAAAATTGATCCCGACCCGTGGAGCCTGGCTCGAGTTCGAGACCAGCAAGAAGGACGTTCTGTACGTCAAGATCGACCGCAAGCGGAAGATGCCGGTCACGGTTCTTCTCAGGGCCATCGGCATCAGCAGCGACGAGGAGCTCTTGGAAACTTTCTCCGATGTCGACACCATGCCGGAGCACGAGTACATCGTGTCCACCATCAAGAAAGACGTGACGAAAGATGCCGAAGAAGCGGTGATGGAGCTGTACCGCAAGATGCGCCCGGGCGATCCTCCCAACAAGGAAAACGCGAAATCGTTCCTGGAGGCGCTTTTCTTCAACCCGCGTCGATATGATCTGGGCAAAGTCGGCAGGAGAAAGCTCAACCAGAGGTTGGGCTTGGAATTCCCGTTGACCCAGCGCACTCTGACGAAGGAAGATTTCGTCCAGATGATCCGCCACATGATCATGGTGAACAACGGAGTGGACGACCCGGACGATATCGACCACCTGGGGAACAGGCGGGTCAAGACCATCGGCGAGCTGCTGCAAAATCAGTTGCGGATCGGCCTCGTCAGGATGGAGCGGGTCATCCGTGAGAGGATGTCCTTGCGCGATCCTGAGAGTGCTACACCGGTTTCGCTGATCAACATCAGGCCCGTTACAGCTGCCGTTCGCGAATTCTTCGGAAGCAGCCAGTTGAGCCAGTTCATGGATCAGACCAACCCGCTTTCGGAGCTCACCCACAAGCGGCGTCTTTCCGCCCTCGGCCCCGGTGGGTTGAGAAGAGAGCGCGCCGGGTTCGACGTCCGAGACGTCCACCATTCCCACTACGGCAGGATCTGCCCTATCGAGACCCCGGAAGGGCCGAACATCGGTTTGATAGGCTCGTTGGCGACCTACGCCCGGGTCAACGAGTTTGGATTCATCGAGACTCCGTACAGGAAGGTCCTGCACGAAGTTCCCAACGACCCGTCGTTTCTGGTGGGGCGCACGGTCAAAGAGGATATCACCGATCCGGTCAGTGGGGAAGTGATAGTGCCGGCGGGCTTCGTGGTCACCGAAGAGCTGGCTCAGGTGATCGGTGAGTACAAAGAAGCATATCCCGAAATCAAAGTTCGGGCTTTTGCGACGGACGAGATCGAATACCTGTCCGCCGACGTGGAAGACAGGTACACCATCGCCCAGGCGAATGCCGAGCTGGACGAACTTGGGCAGTTCGTCATGGACCGGGTCTCGGTGAGGAGATCTCAGGAATTCATGCTGGAATCTCCGGAGTCGGTGGATTACATAGACGTTGCGCCAAAGCAGGTCGTTGGAGTTTCGGCTTCCCTGATCCCGTTCCTGGAGCACGACGACGCCAACAGGGCGTTGATGGGATCGAACATGCAACGTCAGGCCGTCCCGCTGATACGGCCCAGCGCACCCATCGTCAGCACCGGGATGGAGCTGAAAGCTGCACTGGATTCCGGCCATGTGATAGTGGCCGAGGCTCCCGGCGAGGTGGTCAGCGTAACCGGGGATCGCATCGTGATCCTGGGAGATCCGGACGAGGACGGCGTGCGCAAGGAGTACGTCTATCACCTGAGGAAGTTCGACAGGACGAACCAGTCCACCAGCATCGACCAGCGGCCGAGGGTGTTCAAAGGCCAGCACGTGGGGGCCGGAGAACCGCTTACGGATTCTTCCTCCGCCGAAGGAGCCGAGCTTGCCCTTGGGGACAACATACTCGTGGCTTTCGTCTCCTGGGAAGGCGGCAATTTCGAAGATGCCATCCTCATCAGCGAGCGGGTGTTGAGGGAGGATCGTTATTCCTCCATCCACATCGAAAGGCACGAAGTGGACGCGAGGGATACCAAGATCGGGCCTGAGGAGATTACGAGGGATATCACCAATGTGGGTGAGGAAGCGCTGCGAGACCTGGATGAAGAAGGCGTGATCCGCGTCGGGGCGCTGGTGAAACCCGGAGATATCCTCGTCGGTAAAGTCACGCCGAAAGGCGAAGTCGAAGACCTCTCGCCGGAAGACAGGCTTCTGCGGGCCATTTTCGGCGAGAAATCTCAGGATCAGCGGGATTCTTCCCTCAGGCTCCCGCACGGCGAGCAGGGCCGCGTGGTGGACGTTCGGGTATTCACGAGGCAGGATAACCCCGATCTGCCTCCGGGCGTTCTGAAGAGGGTCAGGGTTAGCGTGGCTCAGAAACGCCACATCGCCGCCGGGGACAAGATGGCAGGCCGCCACGGCAACAAGGGAGTGGTCTCCCGCATAGTTCCCGAGGAAGACATGCCGTTCCTGCCGGACGGCACTCCGGTCGACATAATTCTTAATCCTCTTGGCGTTCCTGCCCGTATGAACATCGGTCAGGTTCTCGAAACCCACCTGGGGTGGGCTGCCGACAGGCTCGGGTTCAAAGTGGTTACTCCCGTGTTCGACGGTGCAAGCGAGGAAGAGATAGAGGCCGAGCTTGCCCGGGCATGGATGATAGACAAAGCATGGAGCGAGGCTCGAGAAAAAGCCCTCGAATGGTTCAAGGAGAACGAAGATTTCGAGCCTGAGGACTTCGAGGACGACGAACACGTCACCCGGTTCTATCTCGCCGAAGAACTCCTCGGCCCGAAGGGGTACGACCCGGAGCGGATATTTACCGATAGAGTCTACGCCAGGCGATCGGTGCTGCGCGAGTGGCTGAAGGAGAAGGGCTACGATCCGGAGGAGTTGTTGGTGTTCGAGGACGACCCGAGATCGATCAAAGAGCGGGCGTTGGCAGATGACAGGGCTATAAGAGCCTGCCTTGTGGAATGGATCAAGTTCCGCGCCGACGAGGAAACCCTTCGGGACGTGGACCTCGAGTCCATGGACGAGAAGGAACTGCGGAAGTTCGCCTCCGAAGTCAGCGAAAAGAGCGGTTGGCCGGTGCCCATCACCGGAAAGATGAAGCTCTACGACGGACGCACGGGCGAGCCTTACGATCAACCGGTGACCGTTGGGGTCATATACATGCTGAAGCTCCACCACCTGGTGGAGGACAAAGTGCATGCCAGGTCCACCGGCCCATACTCCATGGTCACCAGACAGCCCCTTGGCGGTAAAGCCCAGTTCGGCGGTCAGAGGTTCGGAGAGATGGAGGTGTGGGCTCTGGAGGCGTATGGCGCTGCTCACACCTTGCAGGAGATGCTGACCGTCAAGTCCGACGACATGGAGGGCCGGTTGAAGACCTACGAGGCGATTGTGAAAGGCGAAAGCATAAGCCCGCCCGGAGTCCCTGAATCGTTCAAGGTGCTGGTCAAGGAGCTTCAGGGGCTTGCGTTGAACGTGGAGGTGCTGAACGAGCGTGGTGAGGTCATTCAACTTACCAGGGACGAGCGTAGGAAGAGGCTGCCGAACCTTGGGTTCAGCCTGAGCATACCTGGACCGTTGAGGAAATGATTTCGATACCCCGGGCTGTCTCCGGGCGGCTCGGGGAGTCGGTTTTTTTCGTAAAAGAGTTTTTGTCTGTGAAAATTTCGAAGATTAAGTGGGGTGAGCCGTGGAAGTAAACGATTTTGCTGCCATTCGCATAAGCTTGGCTTCGCCTGAGCAGATTCTTTCCTGGTCTCACGGCGAAGTGCTCAAGCCCGAGACCATCAACTACAGGACTCTGAAGCCGGAGCGCGACGGACTTTTCTGCGAGCGCATTTTTGGCCCTACCAAGGACTACCAGTGCGCTTGCGGCAAGTACAAACGAGCCCGCTTCGAGGGGATCGTCTGCGAGAAGTGCGGCGTCGAAGTGACACATTCCTCCGTCAGGCGTGAGCGCATGGGACACATCTCCCTTGCTTCTCCTGTGAGCCACATCTGGTACGTCCGGGGCGTACCAAGCAGGATGGGACTTCTGCTGGACGTCTCTCCGAGGAATCTGGAGCGGGTTCTCTACTTCGCCCAGTACATAGTTACCGAGATAGACGAGGAAGCGAGGCAGAAAGCGATCCAGAAACATAAGAGAGAGCTTGCGCTCAGAGTTGGGCACATCGAAAACGAAACGAACCAGCGTATATCCCTCCTGGAACAGGAACACAACGAGAAAATGGAAGACCTCTCGGCTCAGGAGGAGAAGGAACTGGCCGAGCTCGAGGAGCGCCTTGCCGCCGAGACCAATCAGGTGATGACCGAGGGGCAGAAGGTGCAGAACCTCCTTTCGGACCTCCTGGGCAAGGAAGCTGGCAAAGACGTCAAGCTCCCGTGGGTGGAAGAACCGATCGTCCGTAAGGGCGAGAAGGTATCACAGCAGCATCTGCTGGAGCTCAACGACGCGGTGCAGGAAAGGGTTGCTTCCCTGGAGGCCGGGTACAACGACGACCTGGCCGACCTCAAAGAGCGGTTCCGGATAAAGCGGGAAGCTCTGGCGCAAGAGCTGGAAGACCAGATTGCGTTTTTGAGGGAAGGCGCCGAGAGCCAGAAAGAACAGCTCCGGATCCGAATGGAAGAGGAGATCGAGGAGCTCAAAGACCTGCACGAAAGGGAACTGCTTAGCGATAGCAGGTACAACGAGCTGCGTCGTATCTGGGGTGACGAGGTCTTCGAGGCTGGAATGGGTGCGGAAGCCATCCTGAAGCTGCTCAAGAAGCTGGATCTGGACAAGCTCTCGAAAGAGCTGAGGACGCAAATGCAGAAATCCAGGTCCAAGCAGATCCAGAAGAAGGCAGCGAAGCGCCTGCGCGTGGTGGAGGCTTTTCGCAAGAGCGGAAACAAACCGGAATGGATGGTGCTCACGGTGCTGCCGGTGATCCCTCCGGATCTCAGACCTATGGTTCAGCTCGATGGCGGGCGGTTTGCCACTTCCGATCTGAACGATCTGTACAGGCGTGTGATAAACAGGAACAACCGACTCAAGAGACTGCTGGATCTCGGCGCTCCCGACGTGATCGTCAGGAACGAGAAGAGGATGCTCCAGGAGGCGGTCGATTCGCTGATCGACAACAGCAGGGGTCTTGGTGCTATGTCGAGGTCCGGCAAGCGTCAGCTCAAGTCCCTTTCCGAGATCCTGAAAGGGAAGCAGGGTAGATTCCGGAGAAACTTGCTTGGCAAACGCGTGGATTACTCCGGACGATCCGTCATCGTGGTCGGGCCGAACCTGAAGCTCCATCAGTGCGGCCTGCCGAAGAAGATGGCTCTGGAACTGTTCAAGCCGTTCGTCATGCGCAGGCTCGTCGAGTACGGATTCGCTCACAATATCAAGAGCGCCAAGAAGATGGTGGAGCGCCAAAGCGTCGAAGTTTGGGACGTCCTGGCCGAGGTCGTGAAGGAAAGGCCGGTGATGCTGAACCGCGCTCCCACGCTCCACCGGTTGAGCATCCAGGCGTTCGAGGTCGTCTTGATCGAAGGGAGCGCCATTCAGCTCCACCCCCTGGCGTGCGCGGCTTTCAACGCCGACTTCGACGGAGACCAGATGGCGGTTCACGTACCGCTTTCTCAGGCCGCGGTGGAGGAAACGAGAACCCTCATGCTCTCTACGAAGAACCTGCTCAAGCCTGCCAATGGCGAGCCTATAGTAGGGCCTTCCAAAGACATGGTGATGGGGTGCTACTACCTGACGGTCCAGGATCCTAAAGCAGGTAAGGTCCCCGGCGTGTTCGGGAATTTCGAGGAAGTGCTCTACCTGTATGAAATCGGAAAGATCGGTTTGAGATCCACCATCCAGCTGAGGTACATACCTTGGTTCCAGGATTGGCCTATCGACAAACTTTCTCTGAGCGAGCGGGTGCACGATGCCCTCATGGATGCCGGCGTCGATACCGTCGGCAAGCTGGTCTCACTGTGGCACGACGAAGGCGACAAAGGATTGCAGGCCATCAAGGGGATTGGGCCGAAAGCCATCGAGGAACTGCATTTCAAACTGGAAGAGAATGCCATCTACGTCGGCACCCAGCCCGCGAGCATCATAGAGACGACCGTCGGGCGTGTGATCTTCAATTCCATCCTTCCGCCGGAGCTCAGGTTCGTCAACCGGGAGATGGACAAGAAAGCGTTGAACAACCTCGTCGGCGAATGCTATCAGCGGCTCGGACCTGAGGCGACGGTGGAGATGGTGGACAAGATCAAGGATATCGGATTCGCCTTTGCGGAAAGGAGCGGCACTTCCATGGCCGTCAGCGATATCCTGGTTCCGGAGACCAAGGCGGCTTTGCTGGAGGAAACCGCCAGGGAAGTCGAGAAGATAGAGCGGCAGTACAGGCGCGGCTTGATCACCGCCCAGGAGGAATACGAGAAAGTCGTGGAGCTGTGGACCAGGGCTACCGACAGGGTTACAGAGGAGGTGCGGAAGCTTCTGGATCCGGCATCTGGATTGGGCGCCATGTCCAGGTCGGGCGCCACGAAAGGAGGCATTCAGCCGATTCGTCAGCTTGCTGGTATGCGCGGTTTGATGGCAGACCCGGCCGGCCGAATCATCCCTCTGCCTATTCGGTCCAACTTCCGGGAAGGGCTTACGGCGCTGGAGTACTTCCTCTCCACCCACGGCGCACGCAAGGGCCTGGCTGATACAGCACTTCGAACCGCCGATGCAGGCTACCTGACGAGGCGGTTGGTGGACGTGGCGCAGGATGTCATCGTTACGGAGGAAGACTGCGGCACCCACGAGGGGATCTGGATCACGGAAGAGGATTCCAAGCAGATGCAGGAAAGCTTCAGGGAGAGGGCGTTTGGGCGTGTGGTGGCCGCCCCTGTGATTTCTCCTGCCAGCGGCGAAATCATCGTGCCGGAAGGTGAGATGATCACAGAGAAGCACCTCGATCTCATGGAGCGGGCCGGCGTCAAGAAAGTGTACGTTCGTTCGCCTCTCACCTGCAATGCGGAATTCGGCGTTTGCAGGAAGTGCTACGGTCAGGATATGGCCCGCGGCGGGCTGATCAGCCTCGGCGAGGCCGTCGGCATCATCGCCGCCGAATCCATCGGAGAGCCGGGCACGCAGTTGACTTTGAGAACGTTCCACACCGGCGGTGTGGCCGGTGCCGAGGACATCACCCAGGGTCTGCCCCGCGTCGAGGAGCTTTTCGAAGCCCGATCTCCCAAGGGCGAGGCGGTCGTGGCCGAGATAGAGGGCGTGGTCGAGTTCTTCTGGGACGGTGACATGAGGATGGTGAGGGTCACCAGCGCCAGACCGGAAAGCCGGACCGTCGAAGTCCCCGGTGAGTACCAGCGTCTCGTGGAAGATGGAGAAGAGGTGAGCGCGGACGAAGTGATAGCCAAGGGGCCGGATGGAGATGCCATCCTTGCAGGTTCTTCCGGCAGGCTCTCCTGGGAAGAGCTCCCTGACGGTACATGGGAAGCCACGATACGGTGGGAGACCACGGAGGTATGGGAATCTCCGATACCTGCTACGGCCCGGCTCAAAGTCGAGCCCGGACAGAAAGTGTTGCCCGGTCAGGCCATCACCGAGGGGCCGAAGGACCCGAAGACCGTGCTGAAACTACAGGGACAGGATGCCGCGAGGCTGTACCTCCTGGAGGAAATTCAGCGGGTTTACAGATCGCAGGGTGTCTCCATCCACGACAAACACATCGAGGTGATCATCCGCCAGATGATGAGGCGGGTAAGGGTGAGGACTCCGGGAGATACGGAATTCCTCCCCGGCGAACTCGTCGACAAATACAAGCTCGCTGCCGTGAACGCCGAGCTGGTCGCCAAAGGGAAGAAGCCGGCAACCGCCGAACCGGTGCTCCTTGGCATTTCCAAGGCCGCTTTGAACACCGAAAGCTTCCTGGCGGCGGCTTCGTTCCAGGAAACCACCAGAGTTCTGACCGATGCAGCGGTCAGGGGAGCGGTGGACGAATTACGCGGTCTGAAGGAGAACGTGATCATCGGCAAGATGATCCCCGTCGGTACCGGGTTCAGGCCGCGCAAACCGCTGAACTTCGAAGCCGTCTCTGGGGACGGTAGCGACAAGCCCGAAGGCGAGCCGCTCTTTGCCGAATCGGCCGCCTGAGGGCTTCTTCAGGCACAATCGACCGGTGATCGATATTCCAGGGGCGACCAGTGCTGGCCGCCCCTGAATTATGATGGAGGTTTCGTGAAAGGGACGGTTTTGTGGCACAAGCCGGGGCTCGAGCTTCCCGATGCACTCGATACTGCTGTGTTCGATGTGGACGGCGTTATCTGGGAAGGCCAGAAATCGTGCAACCTTTCCACTATAGATACTGTGGATTTCGTACTGAGGGAGATTTGTGGCCTCGATGCACCGAAACGGGTAACTTTCGAGGAGATAGCCGCGTTCAAGAAAGCAGGTGGATTCAACGACGACTGGAACCTCAGCTGGGCCCTTGTACTCACCAGGCTGGCTGCGGCCAAGGGGCGTTGGGGTGGCGAAGTTCCTCCTCCGGCCGAGCTTGCCGGGGAAAGCGCCGGGAGAGGGATCCAGTGGGCGAAGGAGTTGATCCCGGAAGAAGATCAGCCTTCTTTGCAGCTCCTAAGGGAGGTGTTCGACGAATTCTACTGGGGGGAATTGTTCCAGGATGTCTTCGGAAGACCGCCTGTTCATGTTAACGTCAAAGGCCATATAGTCCACGAAAAGCCGCTCGTCTCTCCCGATCTCTTCGATCGGCTCGCGGAGATTGGCATACGTAAGTTTGGGATCGCCACCGGCAGGCACGAGCACGAAATGTACCCGTTGGAGGAGCTTGGGCTCGATGGTCGGCTCCCTGACGGTGCCGTGATAACGGCCGACACCGTTACGAAGCCGAATCCGGAGGTTCTCAGGAGGATCACCGCTGCATTGGGCGGAAAGGCAGGGGTGTTCGTTGGGGATACGAGGGACGATCTCGAGCTAGTTCTTCGATGGAACTCTACACCCGAAGGGAGGAGATATCCGTTCTGGTCGGTCATGGTTGCCTCTGGAGAGGATGAGCGAGATTTTTACAGCAATGCAGGAGCTGATATCATTCTGGACAGTGCGTCCAGTTTGCCTTATGCCATCCTGACGCTCGGTAGGCGGAGGGAAAGGGAGGAGCTTAGATGTTAGGGTCTGTAGTTCAGCCGATCGATGTCAAATGTCCCTCGTGTGGGAATAGTTTTACTGCTCAGGTTTATCTGCTCGTAGACGGAACAGACAGCGATGCCAAAGCTATGGTTCTGAGCGGGGCCATCAATATGGCTCAGTGCCCTCACTGTGGAGCCAGTGGGGTGCTCCATGTACCGTTTGCTTATCACGATGGCGAGAAAGAACTTTTTCTGATATACGCTCCTAACGATATGCCCTTGCAGCGCAAGGATCGGGAAGCCTTCATCGGTGAGATAACCAGGTTGATCATGGAAAAATTGCCTCCGGAGAAAAGGAAGGGGTATTTGCTTCGTCCGAAGGAGTTCTTTTCGCTGGAGAATATGACCAGGGAGATACTGCATGCCGACGGGTTGACCGACGAGGATATCGCGCGGGAAAGGAAAGCTGCTAAACTGTACAACGACCTCTTGAACGCTGCTGGTGATGATGCCAGAATAAAGGAAGTGGTCGAGGAGAATGTCGATCTCGTGGACACGGAGTTTGTGCTCCTGTTCGTCGGGATGGCAGAGGACTTCGGTAGTAAGTTGAAGGAACTGGGGCAGGAAGAGAAGGCCGAAGCGATAAACGGGGTGGTGGAGTGGTTGCTCGCCAACACTGAAGGCGGCAGGGAAGTTTCTCTCTTCAGAGAGCAGGTCGAGAAAGCGATGAAGGCAGAATCGCCGGAGGAGCTTTTCGACGCGCTGCTTGGGGTGCCGGAGAGCTTGTGGTACGAGGCCGCGGCGGCTATGGGCTCCACTCTACAGGAGAGTTTCTTCACCTTGCTGGCCGAGGAGATAGTCCGCAGGGAGAAGGACGATCCGAAGAAAGCCGAGAGGCTGCGCAAACTGATGGATGTCTACAGAAAGTACTATGCCGGGCTGGTCGAGAAGGTAAGGAGGGATTATTCCAGGGCTCAGAAGTTGCTTGACCGACTTCTCGAAGCGGAGGATCTCGAATCCGAGATGACCCAGCACATGAGCGAACTCCTGGATCCTATGTTTTACGCAGCGTGGGAAACGGCCTACCGGGTGGCGTCCGAGTCCGGGAACGCTGAAGTGATCGAAAAGCTCGAGAACATACAGAAAGCCATTACCGATTCCGTCGTCGGCGATAGCCCGGAAAAGGCTCTGTTGTATTCTTTGATGCTGGCCAAGACGCAGGAGGAGGCCCAGCGGATTCTTCGAGAGCGCAAGGATGCCATCACGCCGAAGTTCTTCGAGACGCTGGACGATTTCATAGCTCTCTCGGATGAGGATGGGAAGCGATTTTTCAGCAACATAAAAGCCATGGCGATATTGGCTTCATGATTCCTGAATCGGGTGTCAGAGTGGGCAGGGTATGCTTCGTTTTCGTCGACGGTGTTGGATTGGCTCCCCCGGGACCAGATAATCCTTTCTCCCGGCCGGAAAATACGCCGTTCCTTTCTGAACTCCTTGGTGGGCCGATGGTTGCCGGGAAGGTGGTGGATACAGGCGCCGTCTTGCTGAAGCCGCTGGATGCATGTTTGGGTGTGGAAGGACTTCCTCAAAGCGCCACCGGTCAGACGGCCCTTTTCACCGGGGTGAATGCGCCGAAGCTCCTCGGCCACCACCTGCCGGCGCGCCCCAATGCCAGATTGAGGGAGGTCATTTCTCGAAGCAGTGTATTGAAGCTGGCGAAGGAGGCGGGTTTCAGGGTTCTTTTCGCAAATGCTTTTGGCAGGGATTACTGGGAAAGGATTGCCGGGTCCAGGCTCGGTCATTCTGCGAGCACGCTTTCCACCCTTGCCGCCGGCATCCCGTTGCTTTCGATGGACGACCTCGAAGCCGGAAAGGCGGTTTACTGGGACATAACTCATGAGTTTGCCGGACCGTTGCTCGGTCGAAAACTGCCTCCTCCGATCACGCCGGGTGAGGCCGGGAAGAATCTGGCTGCCTTGATGGGCGAATACGACCTGGTGTTGTTCGAAACTTTTCTGACCGATCTGGCAGGTCACAAAAGGCTGGAGAGCGTGCCGGTTTCACGTATCTTGAGGATTCTGGACAGTTTTCTCGAATCTGTGGTAAGAAATATGCCTGAAGGCGCTACTTTGGTGCTCAGTAGCGATCATGGAAATCTGGAGGATTTGAGCCGCAAGACTCACACCAGGAATCCTGTGCCTTTGTTGGTGGTTGGAGAAGGTGTGCCGTGTTTTCGTGATGCCACCGATATTACCCACGTAGCCCCTGCTATCCTCAGGGTGCTGAAAGGTGAGTGCCAGGACGCGGAGGTTCGAAAATGAGGTTGCTCTACCTTGCCCCCAGGGGGGGAGATATCTTGGCCCTGCATTTGGTTGACGAATTCGATTACGTCGCGATGGTCGGGGATGTGGTCCCGGAGCCGTTCCCTGAATCCATGGTGTTCCATCGGTGGAGAAAGAATCATCGTCTTTACGATTTGATTGCTGCTCATAGGCCGGATGCTGTGCTCTTGCTCCTTCCCTGGCAGGAGAAGCCCTGGCTGTCCGATCTCCTCGAAGAGATCGGGAAGGCAGGTTTGCCGTTCCTGATGATCGGGGTTGCTGGGGGTGAGGTTCCTCCCGACAGTGGCCCCGTTATTTCTTTGCAGTGCCTGCCTTCCAGGACGGGGGACGATCCTCTTTCGGTTTCTCTCGCCACCGGCAAAGTGTTGCTCCCTGAGAGCGTCGCTGAGAGGGAGCTTGGATGCCCGGATCTGAGAGAAGTGACTTCTCGGGTCAGGAGTTTCTTCGATGACGGACGCCTGCCCGATCTCCCAGACGTCACGCTGAAGTCCCTGAAGGATTACCTCGAGGAAGAGAGCGTAGAGGTGAAGGTCGTCTCTGACAAATGGCCGCCGCGTCTTGTCGGATTGATGGCTAAGTTGTCCGGGGCTGTTTACTGGCCGCCTTCCGTTTGGGAAAGATATTTCAAGCAGGTTGGTAGGCTATGAAGAGGAATCGTACGATCGACCTGGTGTTTTTCGTGTCCGGGTTGATGATATTTGCCGGGGTTTTGTTGCTGGGGATCTATCATTTCAGGGGTAGTGGAGCCCGTGAGAGGAGTGCCGAGCCCGTGCCCACTTCCAGGATAGCCGTGGAGATTTTGCTCCGTCCGCTTTTGGGGGAAGCTCCGGGGCGAAGCGTCAGGCTCGCCATCGACCGCGGGGAGCTGGATGTTGCCAGAACCATACTGGAAAACAGCCCGTTCATGCCCCGCAAGGATCAACTCGGGTTGCGATTATCCCTTGCAGCTAAATTCGCTTCCGATGAGAAGTTCGACAAGTCCGCCCGGCTTTACGACGAAGGAGCGGCAATTGCGTTTTTAAGCCCCGCTCTGAGCGACCAGGATCGCGCTCAGGCTCTTCTGGAGATAGGGAGCGGGTTGGCCGCAGCCAGGCATGAGGACGAGGCCAGGGTTTGCCTCAAAGGTGTGGAGAAGTTGATCTACGAGAGCCCTCATTTTCAGCCAGCACAAAGGCTCCAACTTTTGAACGGTGCCAGGAAGCTCTACACCCGGTTGGGAGTAAAGCAGCCTGAGGAGCCGCTCCCAAAGAAATTCGTTCCCGTTCAGTTGCTTCCGCTTTCGTTGCAGGTGATGGTCC
>CAZEXY010000001.1:53013-73021 GCA_964516345.1 uncultured Anaerolineae bacterium | reverse complement strand
GTAGAATCCCGGATGTGGTATAATTCCCGTGCAAAGCGGAAGAATCACGCAAGCTCCAAAGAGACTTTCACCCCGAACACTTGCGTGATCTCGGTTTTTCACAATTCCTAAACACCAAAGGAGGTGGAGCACATGCTGAACCTATCTTATCTCGTGGAGTTTCAGGCCAGAGAATACCCCAACCGCACCGCCGTGATCTTCAACGACACAAAACTATCCTACGGGCAGCTCAATGTGCTGGCGAACCAGTTCGCCAACGGATTGGTCTCCATAGGCGTCAAGCCCGGAGACAAAGTCGCCTTGATGATGCCCAACATCCCCTATTTCCCCATCGCCTATTACGGCATCTTGAAAACGGGAGCCACAGTAGTCCCGTTCAATGTACTGTTCAAAGGCCGGGAGGTCGCTTACCACATCAAGGATTCCGACTCCGTGGTCCTTATAGTGTTCGAAGGGTTCGCCGAACATGCTTACGAAGGATTTCAGCAAGTAGATTCCTGCCACACCATGGTAATCGCAACCACCGACCCCAAAGCGCCGAGCCCGATACAGGGAGACGGTGTCATGACCATGGGGCAGCTCATGTACAACCAGCCGGTAACGTTCGATACACACCACGGGAGCTCCGAAGATACAGCCGTCATCCTCTACACTTCCGGGACCACCGGAAGCCCAAAAGGAGCCGAGCTCACCCATTCCAACATGGTGCTCAACGCCATCACCTCTTCTAGACTTGGCGACGGGAACCCGAGCGACATTTATCTTGCAACGCTTCCTCTGTTCCATTCGTTCGGCCAGACGGTGGTGATGAACGCAGCGTTCTATGCCGGGGCGTCCATCACGATGCTGCCGAGATTCAAACCCGATGATGCTCTGAGGATCATGGAAAGGGACAACGTCACCATCTTCGTCGGCGTGCCCACCATGTACTGGGCTATGATGACGTATCCCCAGGCCGACAAGTTCGATCTCGACAAAATAGCGAAAAACCTCAAGCTGTGCATTTCCGGAGGAGCAGCGCTTCCGCTGGAAGTCCTGAGAGGATTCGAAAAGAAATTCGACGTGCCCATACTTGAGGGGTACGGCCTCTCCGAAACCTCCCCTGCTGCTTCCTTCAACGTAAGGGACAAGGAAAGGAAACCCGGATCCATCGGCGTGCCGGTGTGGGGAACCGAGATGAAGATCGTCGACCCGGAGACGGACGAAGAGAAGCCGGTCGGGGAAGTGGGAGAAGTGGTGATCCGCGGGCATCAAGTCATGAAAGGCTATTACAAGAAACCGGAAGCCACAGAGAGGACCATGCGCAACGGGTGGTTCCATTCAGGGGACCTCGGCCGGATGGATGAAGATGGATATTTCTACATCGTCGATAGACTCAAGGAGATGATCATCAGAGGTGGGTACAACGTGTACCCACGCGAAGTGGAAGAATACCTGATGACCCATCCGAAGATTTCGCTGGTGGCGGTCAAAGGGGTTCCGGACGAGAAGTACGGAGAGGAAATCAAGGCATACGTAGTCCTGAAACCGGGCGAGACCATGACCACGGAAGAATTCATCGAGTTCGCGAAGAAAGGATTGGCCGACTACAAATACCCGCGGCTGGTGGAATTCCGCTCGGAGTTGCCCATGACCGCAACGGGGAAGATTTTGAAGAGGGAACTGAAGGACTGAGACGAATCCGGCGAACTGCAAAGAGAAAGGCGGCCAGCATTGGCCGCCTTTCCGTTCTCTCCATCACCCGAACAAAGGCATGACCGGCTTGGGTTTCTCCCGCTGCCCGCCGTCTTCCCGCTCCGGATCGAAACGGCTCACGAGTTCGAATCCCAATCCGTCGTCTTCCTTGTCGACCCTTATCACGGAGCCGGCCTGATACTCCCCTGCAAGGAGCTTCTCGGACAGAACGTCCTCTATTTCCGACTGGATGAGCCTCCTCAGCGGCCTCGCTCCGTATTCCTTGCTGTACCCCTTGTCCGCCAGGTAAACCTTGGCTTCTTCGGTTACCTCCAACCTCATGCCTTGTTCCTCGAGCCTGCTACGCACCTTTGCAAGCTCGATATCCACGATCTTTATGATCTGATCTCTGGTCAGAGGGTGGAACACCATGATCCCATCCACCCGGTTCAAGAACTCCGGGCGGAAAGTGCCTTTCAACGCCTCCAGCATCTTCTCCTTCATCTTCTCGTACTTGGCTTTCGCCTCGGCGCTCTCATCGCGAACCGGGAATCCCAGCGGCCCGGCCTCCTTCATAGAAGAAGCTCCCAGGTTGGAAGTCATGATAAGGATCGTGTTCCTGAAATCCACCCTGCGTCCCTGACCATCGGTGATGTAACCATCCTCCATGATCTGAAGCAAGGTGTTGAAAACATCCGGGTGAGCTTTCTCTATCTCGTCCATCAAGATCACAGAATACGGGCGTCGACGCACCGCTTCCGTAAGCTGTCCCCCTTCCTCGTAGCCCACGTATCCCGGCGGCGCACCGATCAACCTGGATACGTTGTGCCGCTCCATGAATTCGGACATGTCTATCTTGATCAGAGCATCCTCGCTGCCGAACATGAACTCGGCGAGTGTCTTGGCCAGCAGTGTCTTGCCCACCCCGGTAGGTCCGAGGAAGATGAACGTTCCGATGGGGCGCTTCGGGTCCTTCAACCCGGCGCGAGCCCTGCGCACGGCCTTGGCTATGGCTTTGATGGCCTCTTCCTGCCCCACCACTTTGCTGCTCAAGGCGTCCTCCATGTGCAAGAGACGCTTGCTCTCCTCAGTAGCAAGCTTCGTCACGGGGACGCCCGTCCACATCGAAACCACTTCGGCCACGTCCTCCGCCGTCACCTTCGGCTTCTCACGGACTTTCGACCACCCTTCCCTGAGCTGGGAAATGTGTCGCTTGAGCTCCTGCTCCCTTGCTCTCAAATCGAAAGCATCCTCGTAGAGTTGCTTGCTTATGGCATCCTCTCGCTGTCGCCGCACCTCCTTCAGCGTCGCGAAGCTCTCCTTCAGGTCGGAAGCGTAGGGATGCTTGTACATGCGCACCCTGGAAGCAGCCTCGTCGATCAGGTCTATTGCCTTGTCCGGCATGCTGCGTTCCGGAACGTAACGGGACGCCATATAAGCTGCAGCCCTTATAGCTTCGTCGGTTATCTCCAGCTTGTGGTGTTCTTCGTACTTGGGCTTGATCCCTTTCAATATCTCGATCGTTTCCTCCAGGGAAGGTTCTTCCACGTAGACCGGCTGGAACCGGCGCTCCAGAGCCGAGTCGCTTTCGATGTACTTTCGATACTCGTCCAGTGTGGTCGCGCCGATGCATTGAAGCTCTCCCCTGGAGAGTGCCGGCTTCAAGATGTTTGCAGCATCAACGGCGCTGCCTGCGGCGCCAGCCCCAACCAGCATGTGCAGCTCGTCGATGAAGAGAATCGCTTTGCTATCGATGATCTCCTTGATTACCTTCTTCATTCTCTCCTCGAACTGCCCACGGTACATCGTTCCGGCCACCAGCGAGCCCACATCAAGCATGAGAAGCCGCTTGTTCAGCAAAGGCTCCGGAACATTGCCTTCGACTATTCGCTGAGCAAGACCCTCCACGATGGCCGTCTTACCTACGCCGGGTTCACCGATCAGCGCAGGATTGTTCTTGGTCCTCCGGGCAAGGATCTGAATCACCCGCTCGATTTCCGTCTCCCGACCCACCACCGGATCGAGCCTGCCGCCCTCTGCTTCCGCGGTCAGATCCACCGCAAGCTGATCCAGGAGAGGAGTCTTGCTTTTGCCGCTTTGCTGCTTCTCCGGCTTCCTGGTCTCCGGGACAGGTTTGTCCATCAGGCTGCGGACGACTTCAGCCCGGACTTTCTCGGGGCTGATGCCAAGCTCCTGAAGGATGGTTATCGCCACTCCTTCCCCTTCCTGAACCAGCCCGAGCAACAAGTGCTCCGGCGCAATGGAAGGGCTTCCTATCATCTTCGCTTCTTCGAGGGCAAGCTGAAGCACCCGCTTCGTTCTGGGGGAAAGCACAGGGGTTCGCCCTTCCAGCTCCGGCGAACCGGTGCCGACGAGATGCTCTATAGCCCTGTGCACTCTTTCCCTGGTTGCTCCCAGCTCCCCGAGAACCTTCCAGGCGGTCGTATTTTCCACTTCCACCAGCGCGAGGAGCAGATGTTCCGTGCCGATGTAATGGTGCCGCAGTCTCTTCGATTCCTTCTGTGCCAGCGTCAACACGTATTTCGCTTCTCTCGTGAACCGTTTGTAATATTCTTCGCTCATATGCTCTAACCTCTTAGGGGTAGTAGTCTAAAGCTTCATTGCTCTCGGTGTCGCCCCAAAGCAGGGCCATCGTAGTTCGGCAGCTATGTGGTCATCGTTTTCTCAAGTGAATTATACCACAGCAGAAGGTCTCCAACAAGCAAAACCGATGTCCGAATTGCGCAGCGTACTTATCAGAGCAAGCTTGCAGCTCGATTCTCAAACCGGTGCAAGGGCGTAGGGTTAACATAAGTCCCAATCAAAATACCCCCTGAAAATATCAGGGGGTAGGTTTACGAAACAGTCGAAGTCGAAGGGTGGGCAGAGGCTCCGCCCTTGCCCATCCTAAATGCTACTTACCGAAATTGGTGCTGTAGAAAGCTCCCAAACCGGCGTACTCCGCCATGTCGCCCAGGTCGCTTTCGATCCTGAGGAGCTGATTGTACTTCGCCACACGCTCACCCCTGGCCGGAGCGCCGGTCTTGATCTGGCCGGTCCCCATCGCCACGACGAAGTCGGCAATGGTGGTATCCTCGGTTTCCCCCGACCGGTGCGACACGACAGACGTCCACCCGGCCCTCTTCGCAAGCTCCACGGCGTCTATAGTCTCCGTCAGAGTTCCGATCTGGTTCAGCTTGATGAGCACGGAGTTCGCCGTACCTTCGTCGATTCCCCTCTTTATCCTTTCCACGTTCGTCACGAAGATATCGTCTCCGACGAGCTGTATCTTGTCCCCAAGCCTCTCGTTGAGAATCCGCCAGTTTTCCCAATCGTCTTCTGCAAGGCCGTCTTCCAGGGAGATTATCGGGTACTTCTCCACCCACTCGGCGTAGAAATCGACCATTTCGGCGCCAGTCAGCTCTTTCCCTTCTTTCTTGAGAATGTACAAGGCTCTGTCCTGATCGTAGAACTCGCTGGCAGCCGGATCGAGGGCTATGAAGATATCCTCTCCAGGTTTGTAACCGGCAGTCTCGATGGCCTCTATTATGACTTCTACGGCTTCAGCGTTGGACTTGAGGGATGGAGCAAAGCCGCCTTCGTCGCCCACGTTGGTGGCGTACCCACGCTTCTTGAGAACGTTCTTGAGAGCATGGTACGTTTCCGAGCCCCACCTGAGGGCTTCGGCGAAGGACGCAGCGCCGGCAGGGACGATCATGAATTCCTGCAGGTCGGTGGAATCGACGGCATGTTTCCCCCCGTTCAAGATGTTCATCATGGGAACCGGGAGGATGTGGGCGTAAACTCCACCCAGGTAGCGGTAAAGCGGCAAACCAAGAGCGTTGGCAGCCGCGTGAGCCACCGCCAGCGAAACTCCAAGGATGGCGTTCGCGCCAAGCCGACTCTTGTTCTCCGTCCCATCGAGCCCTATCAGAAAATTGTCTATCTCCACCTGCGCCAGCGCGTCCCACCCAAGTATCTCATCGGCGATGATGGTGTTCACGTTTTCGACGGCTTTCAGCACACCTTTGCCGCCGTATCTGCTCTTGTCACCGTCCCTCAGCTCCACCGCCTCATGGACGCCGGTGGACGCTCCCGAGGGAACCGCAGCCCTTCCATACGCTCCACCTGAAAGATAGACCTCGACCTCCACCGTGGGATTTCCGCGCGAATCGAGGATCTCCCTTGCTTTGATATCTTCTATGGTCGTAGGCATGTTTCACCTCCAAAAATTTTTTATTTCTCGACAAGGGGTTCCGGCTCTGGCAATTCCTCCACCGGAGTGTTTCGCCACTTGTCCCCTTCCTCTATCAGCATGACGGGGATGTCGTCCCGAATCGGGTACTTCCGCCCGCAATCCCTGCACACAAGCCACTTTCCATCCCTCACCAGGTCCAGTTTGCCGCCGTCAGGACTATCGTGCACGCAAACAGGGCATCTCAAAATCTCCAACAACTTCTGATCGATCATCTGTACCTCCTCGAGATGCAATTTCACGGCCAGTATAGCACAGTTAGGACGCGTCAAAAAGATTGATCACGATGGGAAAGAATGCGGCAATGCAAACGGCTCCGTTGCCCTCTCGAATTTGCGATGGCGTCACAGCGGTCGAGAACGCCTGCGCCCTCTATCTACCAAACGCAGCCAGCGCAGCCCTCAGTCGATCCTCCAGACCGTGGACATCCGGCGGCACCATCTGAACGGCCCGCTGCGCTTCGACCAGGCTGTATCCCAGAGCGGTCAAAGCTTCTATCACCTGCGCATCCACCTCGCCGAGGGAGGTAAACGATTCGGGTGCACCTTCCGGAGCTCCTATACGATCTTTCATCTCCAGGATTATCTTCCGCGCCGTCTTAGCGCCGATTCCGGGCACGCTCTTCAATCTGGAAACGTCTTCGTTCCAAACGGCAGTCCTCAGAGCGTCCGGGCCCATGGACGAAAGTATGGAAAGGGCGTTCTTCGGCCCCACGCCGGAGACCCCCAGGAGCGACCTGAAAATGTCGGCTTCCTCTCGAGTGGCGAAACCGTAGAGCGAGATCTCTTTTTCTCTCACGTGCATGTGGGTATGCAGGCGGACTTCCTCCCCCACCATCACGGACGCCTGCACGGAGGACGGGACGAACACTTCTATCCCGACTCCTCCCACCATCACGACAAGAGAATCACCTTTCTTCTCCGCTATTTCGCCGGCCAAAAAAGCTATCATCGCTTACCCACGAGGGAACTGTATCTGCTGTGCTGAATATGGCACACCGCCACGGCCACGGCGTCCGCCGCATCGTCCGGCTTCGGTATCTCCTCGAGGTCGAGCAGCATTTTGATCATCGACTGCACCTGAAATTTGTCGGCGTTCCCGTATCCGACCACCGATTGCTTGATCTCCGCCGGCTTGTAGGAAAAAACCGGCATATCGTTTTGAGCCGCCGCCAACAAAGCTATTCCTCTGCCGTGGGAGACGGCAATCGCGGTGGTAACGTTCCTGCCGAAGAACACCTCCTCCACCGCCATCTCGTCGGGACGATGCACCTCGATTATCTCAAGGAGACCTTCGTAAAGCAAAAGGAGCCGCTTCTCCAGCGGCATCCCTGCCGGGGTAGAGACGACCCCGCAATCCACCAAGCTAAAGTTCCCGTCTCTTTCTTCCACCAGGCCGTAGCCCGTTATCGCCGTGCCCGGGTCGATTCCGAGAACCAGCAAATCAACCTTCCTCTTGCGCCGCCACGGCTTCTTCGGTCACTTCGAGGTTGGAATAGACCTTGGAAACATCGTCCAATTCTTCCAGCTTCTCGATCACCGACATGACCTGCAGAGTCTCCTTCAGCGGCAACGAAACGTAGTTCTTAGGAATCATCGCCAGTTCTGCCTGCTCTATCTTCACCCCTTTGCTCTCGAGGAAGTTCTTGACCTCGTTCAGGTCTTTGGGATCGGTGTAGATTTCCGCAACGTCTCCGTCGATTTCGAAATCGTCCGCTCCCGCTTCGAGCACGATCTCCAGCATGTCGTCAGGGCTCATTCCCCCAAGCGGAGCCACGATGTACCCTTTTTCGTCGAACTGCCAGGCCACCGATCCATTTTCTCCAAGGTTGCCGCCGGAACGCGTGAGAATCCGCCTGACGTCCGCCACAGCCCTGTTCCTGTTGTCGGTCACCACGTAGATCATCAGCGCCACACCGTTAGGCGCGTACCCCTCGTAGACTATCTCCTCCAGCGCCTCCCCTTTCTCCAGACCAGCGCCCCTCCGGATGGCCCTTTCGATGTTGTCCTTGGGCATGTTGGCGGCTTTGGCCTTTTCCAGCGCCAGCCGCAACTTGATGTTGAACTCCGGGTCGGCGCCTTCCCTCGCGGCAATCTGAATCTCCCTCGCCAGCTTGGTGAAGAGCTTGCCCCTTTTAGCATCTACAGCGCTTTTCTTTCTCTTGATGGTAGACCATTTGGAATGTCCCGACATATGCCCCTCCAAACTCTTATCTTTGCGATCGTTCTCTTTCTACCACAGCTTTCAGGAAGCCCACAAAAAGCGGATGCGGCGATGTGGGCCGTGACTTGAACTCCGGATGAAATTGAGATCCCAGCATCCAGGGATGATCCTTCAACTCGGCGATCTCCACGAGCTCGCCGTTCGGCGAAAGCCCGCTGTACACCATGCCGGCTTCGCCCAGCACCTCCCTGTAGGCGTTGTTGAACTCGAACCGGTGCCGGTGGCGCTCCATCACCATCTCCACGCCGCCGTACGCCTCGTGTGCTTTCGTACCCGGAACCAGCACACAGGGATACGCCCCGAGCCGCATGGTCCCGCCCATGTCGGCTATTCCCCTTTGCTCCGGCATCAGATCGATCACCGGATGCGGGGTGGAGATGTCGAACTCCGTGCTGTTCGCCCGCTCGTCGTTCAAGACGAATCGAGCGAACTCGATCACCATCACCTGCATGCCGAGGCACAGACCAAGGTACGGTATACCATGCTCTCTGGCGTACTTCGCGGCAAGGACTTTGCCTTCTATCCCCCTGTAGCCGAACCCCCCGGGAACGAGTATCCCACCTACGTCTCCGAGCATTTCGTCGACGTTTCCATGCTCCAGCGACTCAGAGTCCACCCACTTTATGTCGACGTCTCTACCGATGGAAACCCCGGCGTGCAAGAGAGCTTCACGCACGCTGATGTAAGCATCCTTCAGGGAGACGTACTTCCCAACCAGAGCTATCCTAACCTTCGGCTTCGGGGTTTTCACCCTTTCCACGAACTCCTTCCACGAATCCAGGGAAGGTTCTCTCGGCTCCAGGTGTAACTTCTCCTCGATGAATCTCCCAAAGCCGGACTCCTCGAGTTCCAGCGGCACTTCGTAGATGGTCTCCGCATCGACGAGCGGAATGACCGCATCAGGCTCCACGTCGCAGAAGAGTGCTATCTTTTCCCGAAGCTCTTTGCTCACCGGGTGCTCGGACCTTGCCATGATGGCATCCGGCTGAATCCCGATGCTCCTGAGCTCCCGGACACTGTGTTGCGTGGGTTTGGTCTTCAATTCGGCGGTGGCAGAGACATACGGAAGAAGGGTCACGTGCACGTAGAGAACGTTCTCTTCTCCCACGTCCTTCCTCATCTGCCTGATCGCCTCGAGGAACGGAAGTCCCTCGATATCTCCGACGGTCCCCCCTACTTCGACAATGACTATGTCCGATCTCTCGTCGCCGTGACGTCCCGCCAGGACGATCCTCCGCTTGATTTCCGTGGTAACATGGGGGATCACCTGGATCGTGCCCCCGAGGAAATCCCCGCGCCTCTCCTTCGAGATGATGGATGCGTAAATTTGGCCGGTGGTGACGTTGCTGTTCCTGGTCAGGTTCTCGTCTATGAACCTCTCGTAATGACCGAGATCCAGGTCCGTCTCGGCGCCGTCCTCGGTCACGAATACCTCGCCGTGCTGGTACGGCGACATGGTGCCAGGATCCACGTTCAGGTACGGATCGAGCTTCTGAATGGAGACCCTGTATCCCCTGGCTTTGAGCAGCCGTCCTATGGATGCAGCGGTAACCCCCTTGCCGAGCCCGCTGACGACCCCACCGGTAACGAAGATGTACTTACTCAACGGATGCAGCCTCCAGAACTTTTAGCAGGTACATCATAACACACCAGGGAACCAGCGTCAACGGCGGAGCCGACTTTCCTTACCCTCCGGTATTCCGGAATCGAGAATCCGCACGATCACCGTCCGGGTTCGACCGACATCACCTCGAACAGCGGTCTACCCGAGCGTTCGGCAAAGACCGCCACGGTCTTCGGCTTCAGACCGAGCCTGGAAGCTTCCTCCTCGAAAGCCTTTTCCCTGCCTTTGAACACCGTAGCATCCGGAGAGTGCAGCAGGTAGACCTGCTGCCTATCCCGAAGGAAAAGCAGAATGCGCTTGCGGAATCCTTCGTCAGGCTTCTGGAGATTATCGTACCCGAACACATCCTGCGGAGAAACTTCTCCCCCGGTCAAAAGGAATACCGGAGCGCTTATTCCCCAATCCAGCGCCGGCGGCGAATCCTTCCCGTGGGTACGGAGCCAGTAAGCGAGATGATAGATGGCGTCGGAATGGTCTCCAAGACCTCCGCTCTTCGCCAGCGAACGGTGATACTGCACGTCGGTAATCATCTCCCGAACCAAAAGAGCAGAAACGAGCAGGGACAACAGCAAAAGCCGCCTGCCACCGACGAGCCTGAGGACTCCGTCGGCGGATACAGCCAGGCTGAACGCCACAAGGGGCGTAATGATGGCGAAATGAGTAACCCAAAGCGACGAAGGTGTAATCGGGCTTTCGAGTATCACCACGCCGATGAAAGCCACGGGTACCAGTATCCTCGCAACAGACTTTGCGGATCTATCTCCGGCCAGGGAGATCAGGGGAAAAACGAGGAAAGCGGCCAATGCCCAGACGTCCCTATGGACTCCCCCAAGGTACCAGAAATGATCCCCTTCCACCACTGAGCGAAAATCATCGAGCCTGATCAGAAGGTTGTGAAAATACGCAGCATTGTGAACTCCATAGTAGGAGTTCACCAGATGCTCCGTGAAATGCTCGAAAGTGCCGCCGGTCTGAACGTTGAAAAGGATCAAGGGCCATATTCCCGCCAGGAAAGCAACAGCCCCGAGAAATGCTTCTTTTGCAGCAGGCATCCTCTTGGGGCGATTCCACTTCCAGGCCACGGCCATCACAAGCAGAAGTGCTCCGATGGGCCACACGAAGAGGAACTTGGCATAGATTCCAAGCCCGGCAAGAAAACAGAAAGCGATCAAATGCCCGAGCTTTCCATCCCGCCACCACAACCACACGAACCACAAAAACGCCATCAGGATGGGAGTGGTGATGGAAGTAACGAAAATTCCCTGACGGGTCCAGAATACGAAAGAAGGCTGAACCGCCAGGAAGAAAGCCGCAAGCACGGCAGCACGCTCGCCAGCCCATTCCTCCGCAAGACGGAAAGTGAAATAGAGAGCCACAAGCCCACCGGCTATCGGCATTGCCCGCATCGAAGGCACGCCGATGCCTCCAAGCAGGAAGAACGGCATCACGAAGTAAGTGTTCAACGCCCCGATATAGTCCACGACCATTATGGGAAAGAGCCTTCCGGCGATATGTATCCCCGCCCCCCGATGCGCCGTGACGGCCATCCCACGCAGAAGCTGTACGGCGGGAACGACCTCCACAGCTTCGTCGTAGTGAGGACCGGGCAATCCAAGCTGCCATGACGCCAGCAGGAGGAAGACGGCCGAAGCCACGCCGAACCATAACCAGCGTATAGGTTTTCGCTTCACCGCACCACCAGCTCCACTTCAGAAACGAGGCTCTGATAGTTCCATCCAGAGGCGTAAATCCTCACGGATTGGAGAACCGCGGGGCGGATATTCGCTTTGGAAAGTAGTTCTATCAGGTTATCGGATTCGTAAGGGTACCACACGAACGGGAGGATCTTCTCCCCGTTCGTGGTGGGCCATCCCTGAGGCGGGTCTCGATAGTAGAAACCGTGATACCACGCCCGGTCGTGTCCGTAGACATCCTTGTAAAGGATCTCGACCATGACGGGGTACTCCGTTCCCTGGTAACCTCCGCCCGGAAGGCTCTGCTGCTTGAGCATGACATCCATCCGAAGACGCATGTCCTCGTAATCCTGAACGTCCGTGTTGAGCTCCTGGATCAAACTGATCTCCGTGTGGATGTTGTCCTTTCCTCTACGCAGGAAATATACGGCTCTACGTCTTCCCACATCCACGATGCTCGCCTCCGGGGGATTCTCCCCCTTTGGGAACACTTTCCTCACCTGCCAGCCAACATCGAGAGGCTTCGAGAAGTCGCCGTTTCTAACGAGGTTCTGCGCCGCCGGCTTGAGCTGCATGTCCGTCCCGTCTTTGCCGATGGCGACCCTCTCGTCGGTTACTGCCGTCACGGTTCTCTCTCCGTTGGAAACCCTCGCTACCCCGAGACGCACCAGCACAGAACCCCCGTCCTTTCCGGAACTGATGGAATAGCTACCCTCGTCCAGAGAAACTTTCGCATGAGGAATCTGCACCACCACGTTCATCTCCCTGGGGCCGCCGCGCTCCACCGTGGTCCTGATCTTCCCTCCCTCCAGCCTTACCACGAACTGCATGGGATCCTTGCTGGCCTGGAATCGGGGTCTCCTGGCGCGAACCACGTACAGAGACCCTTTATTGTAGAGCAAGACGGTCACTTTGCCGGAGCCATCCGGTTTGGCCGGAAAAGTAAGAATCGCCTCCGAAGTTTCGTCGGTCCTGATGACCTGACCCTCCTTCACAGATCCCAACGAAGCGGTAACTCCCACCGGACTGCTGCTCCCCGGCGGTCCGACCAGAACGGTGCCTTTTATCACTTTGAGCGAAGGATACTCCGGCCTGGAGGAATGGTATATGAAATTGTAAGTCGCCCACGGCAAAGAGACCGCCAGGACGCAAAATATTGCGAACGACGTCAGCAGCACTATCCATGCCGCACGCTCAGGGTTTCTGTGATGCCACATCGTCTCAGTAACGAACCTCGAATCCTTTGTACTGGCTGTTTGCAGGCCCCCACCACGCTTCCACTTCGTTCGTCCAGTTCCCGTTTGCTATCGTCTTGGTTCGCGCAAGAAAATCCTCCAGGATGTACTGAGGGCCTTCTGCCACTATTATGACCAGTTCATTTTCCTCCGGATGGACAAGCCCGTTTAGGCCAAGCATCCTGCCCAGCTCACGAACCTTCCACAGAAAATCGTCCTTGTCCCCAGAGACTTCCACTTCCATGTGGAGCCTCACCACCTTCCACTTGTCCTCGTGCGGGTAAGGTCTCCACCCCTCTCCAACCAAGGACACCTTTGTCCTTGTATCATTCATCACGAATCCACCTCCTCGATCCACCCGAATTTTCGGATCGGAGTCTCGGAAAAAATCCCGATCTCACCAGGAAACCGGAATCAATTTGAGTTTCCCGTACCTGTCCTTGTATTTCAGGTGTTTGAATTTCCTGCCGTACTCGTACAGCCGTTTCGTCACTTCCACGTCCTGCTGGCAATAATCGAGCACCTTGTCGATGAGCCCCTGGCGATACCACTGAACCGCCAGCACCCCATCCGCCGACTTGCCTATGCCCAGCGTGGCATAAGCCAGGTCGTCCAGCTTCACCCTGAACCCCATTCTCCTGTAAATCTCTTCGAGCATGTCCAGGGTGGGTATCGAACGCAGCGGGAAGTCCGTATAAGCCTGCAGAACGGCGTAATCGAACCTCACCACGTTGAACCCCACGACCAAATCGGCGCTTCGAAGCTCATCCACGAGATCCTCCGCATTCTCCTCACGATAGCGGTGGAACGCGCCATCGGACGTATTGTACGTCACAGCGGCCGACATTCCAAGCCTGCTTTCGTTCCCCCGCCCTCCGACCTCCTGAAACAACATTTTCGTCTCGAGATCGAAGAAAACCACCGTCTTTCCTTCGTACATGGCATCGTCTCCGCAAGAATATCAGCCAAGCCAGCCAAGCAAAACCGTAATAGTGACCATGCTGACCAGCGTGGTCACGAATACCACGCTGGCGGCGAACTCCGGGTAAACGTCGAATTCGCTGGTAAGTATGGTCGTGTAGACCGCGACCGGCATGCTTGCCTCCACTATTCCCGCTTTTCTCGCGACGCCGGTCAGTCCAAAGAACGCCGCAAGAGCTATGGCCACCACAGGGCCGATACCCATCCTCACCACGGTGGCGGTGCTGATGGCTTTCAAATCCCTATCGAGCTTCACCCTGGAAAGTTGAACCCCGAGCAGCACCAGCATCACCGGAATTGCACCGTTCCCGGCAAGGTCGAACGCCTTGAAAAGAGGCTGCGGGATGCTCCACCTCTGCCACCTCATCACCCCCGCCAGCCCCGCGGCGTAGATCACGGGAGCCCCGAGCACGCTCCTGAGCGCCTCCACGGAACTCTGCTTCCCCCGGGCAGCAATGAACACCCCCAGCGAATTCGAAAGTATTGAGTTTATGAGATAAAAAATCACCGCCCATTGCAAACCTGCCTCGCCGAAAGCGAAAAGGTTGAGCGGCAAACCGAAATTTCCGCTGTTGACGAGAAACCCCGCGAGCACGAAAGCACTCGTGAGCCTCTGCGGATATCCAAGGACCAGCGCCAGAAACCACGATATCAGCAGCATAACCATGGCATAAGTCAGGGAGAATCCAAGCATCTTCCATATTCCCCCCGCGCCGATGCTCAGATCGTAAATGCTCACGAAGATCAGCGCAGGTCCGAAAATGTAAAAGACGATCCTGGAGATCGTCTCTGGGGATATCTCCATCGACTTCCCCACAACGTATCCGGTTGTCGCTACGAGAAAAACAGGGACGACCACTCGCCAGAAGACGGAAACGACGCCCGCCATTCAAAAGGCTCCATCCCAGTCCCACTCGGAAACGTCGTCCCAACCATCCTCCGGCCACACGAATTCGTCCTCGAGAGCCTCGACGTCTATCCCGGGATCCAACTCTCCAGCCATCATCGTAAGGGCATAATCCGACAACGCATCCCTGGCTGCTTCCCTCACACCTTCGTCGTCGCTCTCGAGGAGAGACCGAAGGAACATCTTGATCCTGGCATCCGGTATCTGCCCCAGAGCCCATATCGCCGCATCCCGTACCTCGGAATCGGAATTGTCGAGGGAAAGTTCCATCAGTCTTTCGACCGCGCTTCTTATTGCCATCTCGCCGCTGGCTATCGCCGCCTCATATCGCAACTCCGGCGAAGGATTGTACAGCTCCCTCAGCACGTAGCGTTCCCACCTTGCGCTGGAATTCCTGCCCATGGAGAAGACGGCGCTGACCTTCATGTCCCAGTCGGAGGAAAAATAAGCGTCCTCGATTATGGATTCGACCTCCGCAGATCCGGCGTAGGAAATGGACTCAATCGCCCGCCGTCTAACTTCCGTGCTTTCGCTATTGGAGTAAATGCACGCCAGGAGAGCTTCCTCCACGAGGCTACCCCGTCCGGGGTCCAGCATCTCCACTTCTCGAAGATAGACGTACTTCCCCAGCGATGTTGCAGCAGCAGCCCTCACAGCTTCGCTTTCGTCGGTTTGCAGCAACCTGATCAGTGGTTTGATCAGAGCCGGATCTTCATCTTCCCACAATCCTTCTACGGCAAGTCTCCTCACCTCGTCGCTTGGATCGTCGAGCATCTTCCTGAACAACGGACTGAAATACAGCTCGAAGTGATCCTCCGCCATCTCCACGAGCAACCGCACGATGGCTTTCCTTCTATCCTCGGTCATGCCGGACCAATGCTCCCAGAACCTGTTGCTATCCTCTCTCCCAAGGTCCGAAAGGCTATAAAGATCGCCCAGGGGCAGATGGTCCAACGACGCTGTTTCGAGATTCTCCAAAGCAAATTCGACCTCTTCCTTCATAACTCCCGCACAAAACCTCTTATTCTCCAAGTTTTTCATTCTGCAACTCGCATTATACCACCACGAGCCATCCAAGAAAAATCCCGCCGGAATCCGGCTTGTTTCACCCTATACGCAGGAACTTCTTCAGGAAGTATCGGGTCGCTCTGAACGCCAAACCAGGGCGCTTCAAGATCACCTGTGGCGGCAAAACCCCAAGGTTTATCCCGGCCACGGTCTTTGCGAGCCCGGGATCGTCCGACGCCGCCCGAATGATTCTGTCCATCGCGTAGGGGTTCACGGCTCTATCCCGGAGCACCCTCATCCCGGAAAAGTAGCTGCCGAATTTATTTCGGAGGAGTCCATCGTATTTGGATAGCATCTTCCGGCTGAAATCTCCTTCCTTCAACGCCGACATGGCAACCCCGGACGCAAGCTCGGCGCTCTCCAGCGCGAGATCGATCCCTTCCCCCGTGACCGGGTTCACCAACCCGGTGCTTTCCCCAAGGAGAAGGAAACCTTCCCCCGAGACAGGATGCGAAGGATAATCCGTCCGCAGAGGATAGCCGCTTACAGCACTCTGCAAGCGAGCCCCGGAAAGCCTCTCCGCAGCCTGCCCTTCCCGCAGGAACCAGTCGAGGAGCCTGTAAGGGTTCTTCTTTACCCCGGCAACCGGGAACGTGCCAACCCCTATGTTCGCAATGCCATCCCCTACGGGGAATATCCACGCATACCCCGGCATGAGTTCCGATTCGAAATAAAATTCCATCACATCTCCGAGCCCATCAACGCCTGAGTAATATCCCCTTGCAGAAAGCACCACCGGGGGCATGGACCTGAGCAATCCGAGTTTCCTGTGCAATGCAATACTGGCCCCGGTGGCTATGGCGACCAAAGGAGCACGTATCTCCTCCTCTCCGGCAGGGTGCACGGCCTTTACCCCCACGATCCTCCCGTCCGATCGCAAGAAACCCGTCACTTTGCGTTCCGGAAGAAAGTTCGCACCGGCTTCCTCTGCCTCCTCCAGCAAGAACGCGTCCAGATCGAGCCGGGTGACGATAAGACCAAAACTCGGGAGACCGAAGTCCACGGCGGAGAAATCCATCCTCCATCGGTGTCCTGAGGGAGAGAAGAGAAGCGCACCGCCGATTCGGTACGTGGACAGCCTTCCGAGCAAGCGCTTCAACAACCCCAAGTCCTCCAATGCAGCCACCGCTCTTGGAGTCAACCCGCCGCCACATGTCTTCTCCCTGGGGAACTTGCTCCGATCGAGCACCAGCACTTTGAAGCCCTGCCTCGCCAGCCGGAGGGCGAACCCGGAACCGGCAGGCCCTGCCCCGACCACCACAACATCGGCATCCCAGGATTTCACGTGTTCCATCATTCCTCCTGCCACGGTCTGGTGAGATCTGCAATAGCATCGCCGAGAACTATAGCCGAAAGAACCGTGAGCGAAATGGCCATCCCGGGGAAGAAGCTCGCCCACGGCGCAAGCCACAAGTCCTTTCTGCCCTCCAAAAGCATCGTGCCCCACTCCACCACGGGGGGAGGAGAGCCTACGCCGAGAAACCCCAGGGCGGCGGTGTTCATGATCGCCCACCCCACATCCCCGGTGGCGAGAACGATCAAGGTCGAAAGAGCCTGAGGCCACAGATACCTCATCCAAATGCACCTCGTACCGCACCCTATGGCCCTGGCGGATTCCACATAAGGCATCTGCATGGCGGAAAGGAGGGCAGCCCTGGTGGTTCTGGCGTAAATCGGGACGGAAGCAAGCCCAACCGCTATCCCTGCCTGGTATATCCCCGGCCCGATCGCGGCCACGATGAGGAGCGCAAGCAGCAGCGACGGAAATGCCAGCCACAAATCCATGGACTTCACGACGACTTTCCCCAGCCCCATGGGATCGTAGGAAGCCAGGGATCCCAGAAAAGCCCCCAGGAACATCGCCACCGCCACAGCCAGGCCGGCTTCCATGAACGTCGTGCGACCGCCGTAGATCAGCCTGCTCAGGATATCCCTCCCGTAGAGGTCCGTGCCCAGTAGATGCCCCGATCCCGGAGGCAGAAGCTTCTGACCCAAGTGCATTTCCAGGGGAGAACTCGGGGCCACGAACGGAGCCGCCAGGCTCAAAGCGACGAAAGTCGCCAACACCGCCAGAGCCGCAAGCCCGTAAGGGTGCTTCGACATGCGCTGCCAGAAATCGGAGCGCCTGCGAGGAGCTCTGCGCCATTCCGCCGCAAGGTTCACCTTGTCTCCTCGCGCATCCTGGGATCGATCAGGCGGTAGGATATATCCACCGCCGAATTCACGAGCAGGTAGATCGCCGTGATGGCAAGCACCGTACCCTGTACGACCGGATAATCCTTCCACAAGATGGAATCCACGAGCAGACGCCCGAGCCCGGGTCTGCTGAAGACGGTTTCGGTGATCACCGTACCACCCAGGAGAAAGCCGAACTGAAGCCCGGAAAACGTAACGAGAACCGGCAGGGTGTTAGGAAAGACATGGCGCAGGTATACTTTCCACTCTGGCAACCCTTTGCCCCACGCCGTCATGACGTACTGATTCCCCATGACCTCCAGGAAGCTGTTTCTGGTGATCCTCGCCATAGGACCGGAGATCGCCAGCCCCAAAGTGAGCGTTGGAAGCACGGCATGAGAAACACCCCCTTCCCCTGTGGCCGGCAACATCTTGAGCTTCGCAGAGAACACCCATATCACGATCAGACCGGACCAGTAAACCGGCACCGACGAGGTGAAAGCCACGAAAAGCTGGATGACCCTGTCAGCCCACCTGCCTTTGTTCACAGCAGCAACGATCCCAAGGGAGAACGCCACCGCCAGAGCGAAGATCATCGCCCAGGTGGCAAGCTCCAGCGTGTATCGAAACCTGTCCAGGATCAGCCCGGCGACTTTTCTTCCGGTGAAGATGGAACGCCCGAAATTCCCCCTGGACAGATCACCCAGGAAGCGAACGTACCTGACGAGCACGGGGCGCTCCAGCCCCATCTCCCTGCGCAACGTCTCCACCTGAGAGCCGGAAGCATTGGATCGTGCCAGAAGGACCGCCGCTGGGTCCCCGGGCAGGACGTCCAGCAGGAAGAACACGAGCGTCGCCGCCGCCCAGAAGATCAGCAGGGTTTCGGTAAGCTTCTTCGCGAACAGCGGCAGCGTCTTGACAGCCTTCATTTCTTCGAAACCCAGACATCGAACAACCAGGGAAACCATCCCCTGTAATCGTAACGCAGGTCGTGAACCCGGGAAGATGCGACGTTCAAGTTCACCTGATCCCTTATCGGAAGCACCCAAGCTTCCTCCATCGCTCTTTGCTGAACCTTCCCGTACAGCTCGACCCTCCTTCGCCAATCCATCGAACTATCCGCTTCGTCCAGCCACATGTCCACCTGAGCATCGGAAACCTTGCTCCAGTTGAACCCGTGCTCGATGTTCCTGGAGTGGAAGAAGGTGGTGAGGAGGGACGGGTCCGTTCCGGAGAGGGAAAACGGGATCAAATGATACTCCCCCTTGGAAGCGGCGTTCAGAGCTGCCGGGAAGGAAAGAGTTTTCACAGAAAGCTCGATTCCGACCTTTTTCAGCTCCTCCTGGATTATCGGGGCGATTTCCGGTAGTTCTCCCCAACCCATCACCACGCATTCCAGTTTCAACTTCCTGCCGCCTTTGTCCAATATGCCGTCCCCATCGGAATCGCTCCACCCGGCTTCCCTGAGGAGTTCGCGGGATTTTGCCAGGTCCTGGTGATATTCCGGCAAATCTTTCGAGGCTCCCGGCATGTTGGCAGTTAGAGGACCCGTAGCGACCGGGGAATAAGTGCCAAAAACCGCCTTCACCATCGCTTCCCTGTCGAGAGCGTACAGGATTGCTTTGCGCACCCTCACGTCGTCGGTAGGAGAACGCCGGGTGTTGAAGAAAAACTGCACCGACATGCCGGGCACCGGCACCGGGATAAGTTTGTAATTCGGGTCCTTCTCCAACCTTTCCGCCTCCCTCGGAGGCACTTCTCCCATCACATCGACCTCTCCGGAGAGCAGAGCCGGCGTCCTGGTGGAAGGATCCGGGTAAAAACGGAAGATCACCCTATCCAGGTATGCAGTGCCTTTGTGACGCATGACCTCCGGCGCCCAGTTGTAATCGGGATTCCTCTCCAGAACGATCTCCTGCCTTTCCTTGTAGCTGACGAACCGGAACGGTCCTGTGCCGACCTGATGGAACTGATAATCCTTGCCCCACTTTTTGAAAGCGGTCGGCGAAGCCATACCGAGATAGACCTGGCTTGCAGCATCGAGAAACGCAGGGTAAGGGCGTTTGAAATGCACCGCCACCGTGTATTCGTCCAGCACCTCCGTACGATCATAGGGGCCGAGCATGAACCGGGCTTTCTGGGACCGCGTTTCCGGCGCCGCTATGCGATCGA
>CAZEXY010000001.1:46762-52913 GCA_964516345.1 uncultured Anaerolineae bacterium | reverse complement strand
AGAACCGAAATCAGCGCAACCAGCCTTCTCATGCTGTCCTCCTAACATAATTTCGGCCGATCTCGAACGCGCCAATGATATATCTCCGAGATGCTTCGAGTCAAGAACTTAGAACCGAGGCCCTTGAACGGTGTCTTACAGACCGCCTGGATCAAAACGCAACGTACAAAAAGCAAAAGCCTTTCGAAAAGGCTTCATTGTGGATCTATTAGCCGACGGGGAAAGTGAAGCCCTGCGATCTCACCTCACAGAGCCTCTACCGGCCCGCACGAGAGCGCCTTCTCCCTGCACCGATTTCACCAGCCGGAGCTTTCTGCAGGATCCTCCGGAGGTCGCGGATCTGATCCCGGAGCTCCGCAGCGCGCTCGAATTCCAGCTCGGCAGCGGCAGCTTTCATCTTCTTCTCCAGATCCTTGATGAGCCTTGCGATCTCAGCCGCCGACATGAACTCCGCTTCTCTCAGCTCACGGCTTCCCTCCGAAGCCGTTTCGTACTCCCCTTCTTCCTCTGCAAGCTCCTTCACCCGCTCGGTCAGGTCGTGAACCCCCTTGACGATGCTTTTCGGGGTTATCCCATGTTCCCGGTTGTAAGCCTCCTGTATCCTCCGCCTTCGGTTCGTTTCGTCGATGGCCCTCCGCATCGAATCGGTTATACGGTCGGCATACATGATCACTGTACCGTTGACATGTCTCGCAGCCCTGCCCATGGTCTGGATCAAAGCGGTGTCCGACCTGAGAAATCCCTCTTTGTCCGCATCCAGAATCGCCACGAGGGACACCTCTGGCAGGTCCAGGCCTTCCCTGAGCAGGTTTATCCCAACGACGACATCGTAAACACCCAGTCGGAGGTCGCGCAGTATCTCCACCCGCTCGATGGTATCTATCTCCGAGTGCAGGTAATGAACCCGTATTCCCAGTTCCGCCAGGTACTGGGAAAGATCCTCCGCCATCTTCTTGGTCAGGGTGGTTACCAGGGCACGCTCGCCTCGCCTCACGCGTTTCTGGACCTCTTCTATCAGGTCATCCACCTGGTTCCTGGTGGGCTTCACCACGACTTTCGGGTCGAGCAAGCCGGTTGGCCGGATTATCTGCTCCACGATTTGCTGAGAATGACTGCGCTCGTACGGTCCCGGAGTGGCGGAAACGTAAATCACCTGGTTGATTGCCTCTTCGAATTCTTCGAACGTCATGGGACGGTTGTCCAGCGCCGAGGGGAGCCGAAAGCCGTAATCAACCAAAACCTGCTTTCGAGACCTGTCGCCGTTGTACATGCCCCTGATCTGCGGTACGGTCATGTGGGATTCGTCGATGAACATCAAAAAATCATCCGGGAAGTAATCCAGGAGCGTCCAGGGACGACTGCCGGGCGGGCGCTGATCCAGATGTCTGCTGTAATTCTCGATACCGGAGCAGTACCCTATCTCCCTCAGCATCTCGATGTCATACCTCGTCCGTTGTTCCAGCCGCTGGGCTTCCAGGAGCTTTCCCTGGTCTCGGAGCTCCTGAAGGCGCTCCTTCAGCTCCGCTTCGATGTCCTTTATCGCTTTCTCCAGCTTCTCCTCCGGAGTGATGAAATGCTTGGCGGGGAAGAGGCTGACCTCTGCCCGATGTCCCAGGATTTTGCCGGTGAGCGGATCGATCTCGCTTATCCTGTCTATCTCGTCACCCCAGAATTCGATGCGGATTGCAGTTTCGCTGTAAGGGGGCTGGACCTCCAGGGTGTCCCCTCGCACGCGGAATTTTCCCCGCTCCAGGACCTCTCCACGGGCGTAATGGATGTGGGCCAAGTGCCGAAGGATCTTCTGCATCCTCACATGCTGGTTCACACGAAGCCTCAGGACGACCTTTTCGTACTCCTCCGGGCTCCCGAGGCCGTAGATGCAGGAAACGGAGGCAACGATTATCACATCCCTCCGGCTCAACAGCGCCGAAGTCGCCGCCAGCCGAAGGCGATCTATCTCGTCGTTGATATCCGCATCCTTTTCGATGTAGAGATCCTGCTTTGGGAGATACGCTTCCGGCTGGTAGTAATCGTAATAGCTCACGAAATACTCCACTGCGTTGTAGGGGAAGAACTCCCTGAACTCACTGTAGAGCTGGGCTGCCAGAGTCTTGTTGTGCGCGATGACCAGCGTAGGACGCTGTACGGCCTGAATCACGTGCGCCATGACGAAAGTCTTGCCGGTCCCCGTGGCTCCAAGCAGGGTCTGGTGCTTGTACCCTTTCTTCAGGCCCTCCACGAGCTTCCGTATGGCTTCCGGCTGGTCGCCGGTGGGCTCATACGGCGCGACGAGCCTAAACTCTTTTTCTTTCGGTTGGATGATCTTGTGTTTCATCTTCTTCACTCACACCAGATACATTATCACAACAACCGCTGCCAGCACAAGGGCGACCGGGAGATCGTGCCTCCCTCGGTGGATCGGAAGCGGCCGGGATCGCTCCGGGGAAAAGCCTCGAACCTCCGCCGCCACGGCAATGTCATCCACACGACGCAAAGCCCCCGCCATGACCGTGACGATCCCCAGTTTTAGAGAGTGAAGACGGTCTCTTTTCAGCCCGCCACGCATCCGAAGCGTATCCCACGTGTTGGCCGCGGATCGCTCCAGGGCCGGAAGCAGATTCACCGCCACGCCGAAAGTGAAACCAAGCCCTTTCAACCCAATCCGTTCCAGCATACCCGCCAGTTCGCCGGGGGAAACGGAATCAGCGAAACCACGCATTGCGATCAGGATAGCGGCGGTTCTGAGCGCCATCTGGGCTCCTACCTTCAGCCCCTCCGCCGAAAGAGCAAGCGGCCCCAGGGAAATGTTGACCGCGCCGGCCCAGAAAGCGCTCGTCACCACCAGGATGGCCGTGAAAACCCAAAACGCTGCCCGTTCCAACACCTGCAAAGCGGAAGGATAGAAGAGCAACGCCAGCGCCACCGAGAACGCTGCGCCCAAAGCGCTCTTCCACCCTCCCAAAGCAACCGCCGCCGCCATGGACGTCAGCAGGCACGCCAGGTATCCCGGCGTGCCGAGATCGACCGATCCCCTCCAGACTTTCATGCCCGCGCCGGGTAAAGCCTCTTGGCGAGGATTCCGCCCAGATCCCAGGCGATCCATCCGGCTATGGCGCCAGAGATCAGGTGTATCAGGATCAAAGCTGCCAGGGCCAGCAGTACTGCGTTAGTGCTCAGCCCAAGAATCCCGGCGGTCTTGCTGACGAGACGGTGATAGATCGTCACGATACCGTGCCCGGCCAGGATTCCCTGCGTCAGGAACGGGTGAAGGAACGACCAGAACACTCCCATCGCCCCGGCAAACGCAAGCTGCCACCTGCCGCGCCCCCATCCGACAATGGCAAGCCCGACCTCGGCCAAAAGAGCCTCGGCGAAAATGCCGATCATAGGGTTCAACACCACGCCGCCAATGCTGAAAGCCTTGAGGAGCATCGCAACGATACCGATTGTGAGCACGGCCCCTTTCTTCGGAACGAAAAGGAACCCCGTCAGGGCCACCAGGAGGCCGATGCCCCCCATGATCGCTCCTGTGAAGGGTACGTGAAGGGCATGGAACATCGAGCCCAGGGACATTTCGAGAACACCCCAGATGGCTCCAAACACCGCCAGAGTTACCAGATCACGAACAGACCATTTCATTTTCATCCCTCCTTATGTAATCCTTTCGACGGCGTACGTCAGGGCGCCTCACGACACCCCCGCCCGGCCTTGGGTAGGCGAGGACAATGCCCTTGCCTACCCCACAAAGTGTGCGAAAATCTGCGTGCATCTGCGTTCATCAGCGTCCTAATTTTCATCCCCCGACGACCTCCCGCTCACTTTGCCGTCCGCAACTATCCGGCCATCCTCCATCAGCAGAACGCGATCGACATACCTGTGGGCGAGCTTGTAATCGTGAGTGATGAGCAAAACGGTGCTCCCTTTTCGGTTCAGCTCTTTGACGAATTCCATGATCCTCTCCAGGTGTCCCCAATCCTGCCCCAGAGTCGGCTCGTCCAGGATCAGGAGCCGCGGATTCGTCGATATCGTCGCTGCCAGCGTCGTTCTTTGCTGCTGACCCGAGGAAAGAGCGTAGGGCGAGCGATCTCGAAGGTTGTTCAGATCGGCCGCTTCCATCAGGTCTTCTATCCGTCTTCTGTCGAACCTATCCCAGTGCAGCGGCCCAAATTCGACCTCATCCAGCACCCGATCGGTCAAAATCTGATCCAGAGGATTCTGGAACAGGATTCCTATCTCCGGCCCCGGCGAGACGGCTTTTCCCATGAACCTGACGATCCCCGATTTCGGGCGCACGAGCCCGGCCAGCACCCTAGCAAGCGTGCTCTTCCCGACACCGTTCCGCCCCACCAGCGCCACGAACTCTCCCGGATAGATGCGAAGATCCACCCCCCGAAGCACCATCCGACGGCCGTACCCCGCCGTAAGACCCTCGGCCTCGATCAGGGGATCGGCGACGCCGACCCTGCCGTTTGGAAGCAACAGATCGACCCAGTTGTCGGGAGGCTCGTCGGTAGGTCGGCGGATGCCGAGCCGGCGAAGCAGAGCCCGATCTGCCAGCACCACTCCCGGCTCGCCGTCGGCCACGATGGAGCCGCCCTCCATCACGAGTATCCTGTCGGCCACCCTGGAAGCCTCCACCAATCGGTGTTCCACCAGCAGAATCGTCACACCGTGCTCCCGATTCAGGGTGACCAGGGTATCCAGCACACGCCGCAGGCCGGGGACATCGAGACTGGCGAAAGGTTCGTCCAGGATCAGGATTTCCGGCCGCATCGCCAGAGCGGAAGCAATGGCGACCAGTTGCTTCTGCCCTCCGGAAAGCTCCGAAGGGACCCGATCACGCAGACCCTCCAGCCCGGTCACCTCCAGAGCCCACTCGATCCGCTCCCGCACTTCCGATTCCTCCATGGAAAGATTGCGCGGCCCGAACGCCACTTCCTCCTCCACGGAAAGGCAGAAAAGCTGCGAAGCAGGGTTCTGGAAAACCACGCCGACTTTCTTCGACATCTCCGCCGGGGTTTCCGAGACAGGATCGAGCCCCCCAACGGATACGTCGCCGACCACCCTGGCGTGTATCACATTCGGCATCAGCCCGACGATGAGCCTCGTCAGCGTGCTCTTGCCGCAGCCAGAAGGTCCTGTGAGCAGAACGAACTCTCCTCTACCGATGGAGAGGGTCAGATCGTGGACTATCTCCTTCTTTCCGTAGGAAATGGAAACGGAATCGAGTTCGATCACGTCCCGGCCTCCGTCATCGTTTCCGCCGCCGAAACGGGCAGTATCTCCCATAGTGGTCGCCCGAATTCTCCGACCTCCACCACTTCTCCGCGAGGCCATCGGGATACCGCCAGAGGGATCATCTCCGGCCTGACCACCACCAGCGCCAGGGAGTAGCTTCCTTCGTCCAGGGCTTCCATTCCCCCAGTGAGCCCTTTTCCAGCCTCCAGTTCCATGGGACCGAGCTCGTCCACCAGAAGGAGCGAAACGCCGCGGGCGCTTCGAAGAACGGAGTTGGCCCAATCGAGAACGCCATCTTCGAGCTTCCAATGTCCCACATCGGCAACATCGGGGTCGGTTCGCCGGGCGAACCGGTGCACGGCACCGGACCCCACGTCCATCAGATCGATGGCCGCTTTGACGCCGGAGTCGAAAACCGGTATGGAGAGCAGGCCGCCCGCGGCGACGCCGTAAGCGCGGGCAAGAGCGGTGAATTCCGCACAACGTGAGGATTTCCCGGAGCCCCTGGGGCCGGTCAAGAAAATGATTCTTCCGCTTCCATCAAAAAACCGCTGTCTGAAGGAGACAGCGGCAAGCCGGAGACGCAAATCGTCTGCCAATGCCACTCTCCTTTCCAAACACGAGGAGGTCGAAGCGTTTCCGTCTTCGGCCCACGACGCCGTCCGCGGCGCCCCATGGTCTATCCATGGTACGGCCAAAGCACCATGGCCCGGCAGGCTTTAGGTGCAATGGCTCGGAGAGCCCTCGGTATTCGGTTTTGAACTCGCCACAATTGTATACCTGCTTGTTTGGAAATGCAAATTTCCGCAATCGGTCTCCGACGACGATGGCTGGTAGATGCGCAGCGTGCTGCAAAGGCGGCCGCAGGTCGCCGCTACGACGCCTCATGCCCGACAGCAAGACCATACGAGGA
>CAZEXY010000001.1:19093-46662 GCA_964516345.1 uncultured Anaerolineae bacterium | reverse complement strand
GGGGATGGTTGACTGGTAGGGGCGCAGCGTGCTGCGCCCAAGCAGCGTGCTGCGCCCAGGCAACGGCGAGCTAACAGCTCGCTCTACAAAGGCACCCTATCCCACGTGGATTCCAGGCAATCCCCAATTTGTGCTACCGGCCTTTTTAGTATAAATTTTCCTAAGCGGCTACAGCCTGAGGAGGTGAAAGATGTCTGGAAGAGTGCTTTTCTCTTGCAAAGCCCCGGGGGAACGAGAGATACAGGTAGTCCACGGAGATCTCACCGCAGAGGAGGTGGATGCAATCGTCAACGCAGCAAACGAGCACCTGGCTCACGGCGGAGGGGTCGCGGGCGCGATAGTGAGGAAAGGAGGATGGCAGATACAGGAAGAAAGCAACCGCTGGGTGAGTGAACACGGACCGGTGCGCACCGGGTCGGCTGCCATCACCGGCGCCGGATCACTTCCGGCCAGTTACGTCATCCACGCCGTAGGCCCCGTGTGGGGGTCAGGGGACGAAGTCAGGAAGCTCTCCAGCGCCATCTCGAGTGCGCTCTCCATAGCCTGCAACAAGAACCTTTCGAGCATAGCGTTCCCGGCCATATCCTCCGGAATATTCGGATTTCCCAAGGAGCTGTGCGCCAAAGTATTCTTCGACACCATTTTCGAGTACTTCGAATCACACCCAGACTGCAGTCTGAAACTGATCCGATTGACCAACATAGACAAACTAACCGCCGACATTTTCTTGAAGGAAGCCCAAAAGAGGTGCAAGTAAGCTCATTTGCAGGAGGTAATTGATGCCACAAAGCATCAGGAAAGTCGCCATAGAAGAGGAGATGCGCGCAGCGTACCTCGATTACGCCATGAGCGTGATCGTCGCGAGGGCACTGCCGGATGTAAGGGATGGCCTCAAACCCGTCCACCGAAGGATACTCTACGCAATGTACACGATGGGGCTAACCCCGGACAAGCCTTACCGAAAGAGTGCGAGAATCGTGGGAGAAGTCCTCGGAAAGTACCATCCCCACGGGGACGCCGCAGTCTACGACGCAATGGCGCGCATGGCGCAGGACTTTTCACTGCGGTATCCCCTGGTGGACGGACAAGGGAACTTCGGCTCCATCGACGGGGATAGCCCTGCGGCAATGAGGTATACCGAGGCAAGGCTTTCCCATCTCGGCATGGTGATGCTCCAAGATATCGAAAAAGAAACCGTGGACTACGTCCCCAATTTCGATGGCACGCTGAAAGAGCCCAAAGTGCTTCCATCTCCGCTACCGAACCTGCTGGTCAACGGGACCAGCGGGATTGCGGTCGGGATGGCCAGCAACATACCACCACACAATCTCGGAGAAGTGGTGGATGCCCTCGTGTATCTCATAGACAAAGGGAAAGAAGCCGAGGAAGTGACTGTAGAGGAGCTCCTGAAGTTCATCAAAGGGCCGGACTTCCCCACCGGCGGGATCGTCTACCAATACGACGAAAACGACAACGACCTGATCGCCAACACTTACGCCAGCGGTCGAGGCAAGTTCTACATGCAGGGCACCGTATACGTGGAGCCGGGGCAACGGGGTAAGTCGAACATCGTGATCACGGAGATCCCTTACCAGACGGACAAGACAAGGCTCATAGAAAGGATAGCCAAGCTCGCCAGGGATGGGAAGATCAGCGGGATATCCGATCTGCGCGATGAATCCGACAGGCAAGGGATGCGCATCGTGGTCGAGGTGGCAAGGAACGTGGAAGCTCAAGATGTTCTCAAAGAGCTTTTCCGGCTCACGCCGCTTCAGACGACTTTCGGGGTCAGCATGCTAGCCTTGGTAGACGGGGAGCCAAGGACCCTCTCCCTCAAAAGGATGCTCCTGCTCTACCTGGAACATCGGAAGGAAATCGTCACCAGAAGGACGAAACACGATCTGGCAGCAGCAGAAGCAAGAGCGCACGTGCTGGAAGGTCTCCTGAAAGCCCTGGACATGCTGGACGAAGTGATTGCCACGATCAGGCGCTCCCGTACCACGGATACGGCAAGGAAGAACCTCATCAAGAACTTCAAATTCACCGAGATCCAAGCCCAGGCAATCCTGAACATGCCCCTGAAACGACTTGCCGCCCTCGAAAGGAGAATGCTCGAAGAGGAATACAAGCAGAAGAAAGAGCAAATCCGGTATTTCAGGAAGCTTCTGAAGAGCAAGAAGTTGCTGATGGAGGTCATAAAAGAAGAGCTGCTGGACTTGAAAGCCAGGTTCGGAGACCGCAGGAGGACTCAGATCATCCAGCGGAAGAAAGGCATCGTTATGGCTCACGAAGCAGCCGAGGAAGAGGATTCGCTGGTCGTGGTGAACGAAGATGGAAACATCTGCCGCATACCGGCATCCAACCGCCGGAAAGGCCAGGCTCCGAGGCTGGAAAAAGGAATCCCCACCGTGGCAGTAGGCTCGAACACGAAGCACACGATCCTGCTCTTCACGAACAAAGGACACATGGGAAGCCTGAAGGTTTTCAGACTGGAGGAATCTCCCACCCCTCTGAGCTCTTACATTCAGTTCGAGAAAGAGGAATCGATAGCGGCAGCCCTCAGCCTTTCCCCGGAGGCGCTCGCCGACGAAGAAATGACCCTGATGCTGGTAAGCAACGAGGGTAAAGTAAAGAGAATCTCGTTGGCCGACGCAATGGCAAGCGTGCACAACCTACCTACCGTGATCAAGCTGGACCCATCCGAGCGTCTCGTGGGAGTTGCCGCAATAAAGGATGAAGACGACGTAATCCTGTTCTCCTCTGCCGGGAAAGGGATAAGGTTCAGCGCCTCGGACGTCAGAGCCATGGGGATGCAGGCCGCGGGTGTGCGCGGCATGGCACTCGGCAAAGGAGAAGAAGTGGTCTCCATTGCACCTCTCACGAAAGGGCGGGACAGAGTAGCCACCGTCACGGAATACGGAGCTGCAAAGTGGTCACCCGTAGATTCGTTCCCGAAGCAGAAGAGAGCCGGAGCAGGCGTGATAGTAACACGCATCGGGAAAGGGGAAAGACTCGTAGGAGGGATATCGGCGGGGAAAGGGGACGAACTCTTCGCCGTAGGCAGCAAAGGATCAATCACTTACCTCCGCTGGGACGGGATCCTGCCGAAAATGAAAAGGGACAGCCGCGGGAGACCGGCCGTCAAGCTCAGAAAGGGAGAGACTGTGACCAGAGTGATTTGGATCGAGCACTAACTGACGAGCGAAAACGGCGGGAAACGATCCCGCCGTTTTCGAACTTAGCTTCAAATCTCCAGAGGTCTGATCAGGAACTCTTCCAAAAGCTCCACGCTTGCTTCCACGTCACGAATGTCTATCATTTCGGCTTTGGTATGCACGTACCTGCTCGGCACCGACACAGCGCCGGTAGGAACGCCTCCTCTGCTAAGCTGAATTGCGGCCGCATCGGTACTGCCACCCGCCAGTACTTCCATCTGATAGGGAATACCTTTCTCCTCTGCAACCCGCACCAGGGCATCCCGAACCCCAACATGCGCAATCATACCGGAATCAGCGACTTTGATGGCCGTCCCTTTGCCCAGAGAAACGGCCATAGGGTAGGCTTTAGGCACATCTCCGGTCAGGGTCACGTCCACAGCTATGCCGACATCCGGGGAGACGTCATATGCAGAAACCACAGCTCCCTTCAGCCCGATCTCTTCCTGAATCGTGAATACGAAGTAGACATCGTTTGCAGGGTTGTGAACGCGCTTAGCCACTTCTATCAACACAGCACAACCGACACGATCGTCGAAGCTCTGGGCAATCAACCTGTTCCCGAGATCGTGGAACACGGGGTAGAACGCCGCAAAATCGCCGACCTTCACCGGAGAATCATCCCTGCTCGTGGCCCCCACATCCAGGAACCATTTGTCCCAATCCGGGAGCGTGGTGGGGCTTTCCCACAGCCTCCCGTCTGGGTCCTCTGCCCAAAACACGCCGACGGCTCCATTCTCGAACCGAACCCGACTTCCCACGAGCGTGGCCGTGAGCACATAGCCGACCGGCTTCACCCGGCAGAATCCGTGCTCATCGATATGGCTTACCACAACCCCTATTTCGTCCATGTGCGCCGCCAGCATAACCTTTCCGCCGCCGGATCCTTTCTTGAAAGCGATCAGATTCCCAACGGCGTCACGCCTGACCTCGTCCACGTATGGGGAAATTTCGGTCTCTATGAGCCGCGCCACTTCATCTTCCCTACCGGTAGGGCCAAAAACGTTGACAAGTCTTTCTATGACCTCTTTCACCTCTGACCTCCTTATTCGAGAACCGTCGTTATCCCAGGAAGCGACTTTTCGAGGAGCTTTAGCATGTTCACCAAGTCCGATAGTTCTATGACGCCGGAAGGGCTGTGAATGTACCTGCTCGGCACGGCGAGGATTCCCACACGCGCCCCTCGCTTGGCCACCTGTACCACCCTTCCGTCAGTGCCGCCCACGCCCGGTTGCTTCACCTGCAAAGGGATGCCGTTGTCCCCGGCAATTCTCATGAAATACGCCGCCAGTTTCGGATCGGTTATCGTTCGTCGATCCATTATCGTAACGGCAGGTCCTCCGCCAAGCCTCGTCGTAGGGCTCAAATCCTCTTCCCTGGGAAGATCATCTGCGACGGTGGACTCCAGCACTACGGCAATGTCCGGCTCCACCTCCCACGCCGCAGGCTTGGCTCCTCTGAGACCTTCCTCCTCAAGGATGGTAAAGACTCCGTACAGATCATACGGGAGCTCGAGATCCCCCATGAGCACGGCCATCAGAGCAAGGCAACCCACACGATCGTCGAAAGCCTTGCCGACCAACCTCCCTTTCGGGGGAAGCGCTCCGCCTTTCGGGAGCACACCTTCGAGCCCAATGAAATGCGTCTCCGAATCGAAGTGTACGGGAGTTCCAAGGGGCGCTTTCGAGAGCGCTTCATCCTTGTCCTTGGCTCCAATATCCACCCGAAGCTCGGATAGCTTGACCCGTTTTTCCCGTTCTTCTTGCGACTGAAGGTGAATGGGTTTGTATCCGATGATCCCGGTCATTTCTTCCCGGCCAACTTTGACACGCTTGGCCAGCAACACGTGTGGATCCACGCCTCCGAGGGAGTCTATCTTCAGGTACCCGTCCTCGTCCGCGCCCGTGACGATCAATCCAACCTCGTCCATATGGGCAAAGAGAGCAACCCTCCTTCCGTCGCCTGCAGAGCCCTTCTTGAACGCTATCAAATTGCCGAGCCGGTCGATCTTGAGATCGTCCACGTATCCCGACAAAGTCTTTGCGATGTAATCCCGTACCGGTTTTTCCGATCCGCTAGCGCCGGGTAGTTCCGTCAGTTCCTTCAGCATGGTGAAAAGGCCTTCCATCCGCCAAAGTTCAGGCATTTTGCACCTCCTCCGGCAGGGACAACCTCATTTTGTCTTTCGTCTCTGCTGTGAGCCCGGCGATGAACTGAGCGAGCCATCGAGAGGCTGCTTCGACATCGTCCCACTTCAACGCCTCGACCACCGTATGCATGCTCTGAAGCGGCAGGGAGATCAACGCCGTTGGTATGCCTGCTCGAATCACCTGAAGAGCCCAGGCGTCGGTTCCACTGGCACCGGTTATCACTTCCTGCTGGAAAGGAATGTTCCACTTCCGGGCAGTCTCCTTGAGCGCCTTCACAAGAGGCGCGTGGAACGAAGGCCCCAGCGCAAGGATCGGGCCTTTGCCGGATTCGAGCGCCTTATCCTTACCCACGCCGGGCTGGGTGGCAAACCCCACATCCAAAGCAATTCCAAGGTCGGGGTACATGGAGTAACCGCCGGTGAAAGCCCCTTTGTGGCCCACCTCCTCCTGCACAGCCCCAAGGAACACAACGTCCCATCGATGTCGAACGTCCCGGAGGAGTCGGAAAGCCTCGACTATCGCCACAACACAAGCCCGATCGTCAAAAGCCTTGCCGAAAACCTTACCGTTCAGCAACTCCCCGAACCTGCCGTTGAGGGTGATCGTGTCCCCGATCCTGACGAACTTCCTGGCCTCTTCGTCGCTGGAAAAGCCAGCGTCGATCAGCACATCAGGCCACTTCGGCACATCCTGGCCGCCCAGGTGCGGCGGTCTTGCCCCTATGACCCCGACGATCTCCTCCCTGCCATGTACGGTAACCTCCTGACCAAGCAACACCCTCCTATCCAACCCTCCAACAGGGTTGACCCTCAGGAATCCGTTCCAAAAGCCGCTTACCATCAGGCCGATCTCGTCCATGTGGGCGGTGAGCAGTATCCTGCCCGAAGAATCGCCCCCTTTCTTGAGGGCGATCACGTTACCCATACCATCACTTTTGACTTCGTCAGCGACGGAGGAAAGCTCATGGGAGAGGAGTTCACGGATGGCGTTCTCGTGGCCCGAGACGCCGGGAAGCTCTGAGAGACTCTTGAGAAGTTCCTTCCCTTCCAAGTCAAGCCTCCTTTCGAATAGATTTCAGGAAGATCATATCACACAGGCGTCGCAAAGGGTAATTTTTGGGCAGCCACACAGGTGTGCAAAATCTCCAAAGCCGCCGTCCGTCCCCCTTTTTTGGTATCGGCCGCGCTGCTGTGGTAAACTGTCCTTAACCAAGGTTCTGTACGAAAACGTTCTTTGGGGAGGAAACGTGATGCTGTCTCAAATCAGAGATGTAGCCATAGTTATTCTGGCAGTGGAGTCGATACTCATAGGATTGATTCTCGTCGTGCTCGTATGGGAGCTGATCAGACTGATGAAATTCTTGAGGAAAGAGCTGAAGCCACTGATCGACGAGATGCACGAAACCACAAGCACCGTGAAGGGCACGACGGAATTTCTGAGCGAAGAGATCGTATCTCCAGCGATCAAAGTTTCGAGCACGTTGGCCGCAGCAAGGGGTGTTTTGAAAGTCCTCAAAGGAAAAATGCCTAAAAACAATGATTAAGGAGGGCAAAATGGGAAAGCATTTCACCACAGGGTTCATACTCGGGGCGCTCACGGGTGTCGTAGTTGCGTATCTGTTCACTCCGGAGCCGCTCGAAGAAGTGAAGCAAACAGTCGTAGAAAGACAATCCGAGATAATGGATAGAATACCGGACGAAGCAAAGGCAAAAGCCCAAGAGCTCAAGGAAGAAGCCTTGCAGAGAGCAAAAGAAGCCAAGGAGAAACTGCCGGAGCACATAGAAAAAGTCAAGAAGATCAAAGAGGAATTCCTGTCAGGAGCAGGCGAAGAAACCGGCGATTGAGGCAAAGCCGGGGAAGGGTTCGCTTCCGCCCTTCCCCGGCAACGCACGACGACAGCGCCCATCTGGAGGCATCCTCACCGCTGTCCCCATCGAAAACTAAGAGAATATCTCCTCCAGCGGGTTTTTGTCGAAAGACCCAGAGGCTTCCTCACGCATTTCCTCCCAGAACTCCTCGTCGTAAGGCCTGGTGTTCAAAGCCAGTGGCATGGGAATCGCATGGCCTACTATGACGATTTGCCTTTTCGTGTCCAGACTTTCGATCATCCCACGCAGCGCCTGCCTTCCCGATACTCCAGTCAACACCGCATCTATATCATTCTCGTCCGTCAGCTTGCCGGTGATCCTCGTCCCAAGCTGAGAAAGCACCTCTTTGTCTATGGCCGAAGGGCGCTGGTCGACCACCGTGAGCACCACGTGATACTTCCGCATCTCCCTGGCTATCTGCCCGAAAGTCGTCTGGCGGGCAACAGAAGGAGAAAGGAATTTGTGAGCTTCCTCCAGCACTATCATCAACGGACGCGGGGCAAAAGCTCTGTCCCTGGTTTCTTCGTATTTCTCTACCTTCCTCTGGTACAGCGATCGAACTCTCCTGGTGACGATATTGGAAACCAGCAGGTAATCCAGCGTGCTGTTGTGTTTCCCGAAATGCAGGATCACATGAGTACCTTTGTCCAAAAGGTTGGTCAAATCGTCGAGTTGATCGAACCCGGCTTCCTCCACTACGTAGGGACGGCGAAGCACGTTCTTCAGCTTCCTCTGAAGCGCAGAAAGGGAACCGGAGTGTCCTCCCGCTTCCTGAGCAAACTCCTCGAGTTCACCTAGCGTCATGGATAGAAGCGCCTTGAGCCAATCCTTCTTGTACCGGTCCTGAAGCAATCCGATATTAGCCTCCGTAGTTCCCCGCAGATCGAGCTCCTCGGCCAACAGCAGAATATCCTCCGGCTCTATCTGGTTCAATCCTATCCGTATCGTTCGGTCCACGGAACGAGCACGGCGCCTCGCAGCATCCTCGTCTATGCTCCATACCTGCACTCGCGTCGGGAACAGGTGCTTGAGGCCCCGTATCCACTTCCTTTCCTCCGACTCCTTCCCGAAAGCGTACTCATCGTGCATGTCGAATACGAGCGAAACTCCAACGTTGCGTTTTATGATGCCGGAAAGCACCAACAAGGTCGTGAAGCTCTTGCCGGTGCCGCTTTGCCCGAATATCCCGTTGGAGCGCTCCATGAACTTTTCCAGGTCGAAAGGTATCTTCTGGTCGGGCATGGTGAGGGGCGTCCCCACGTAGAACAGCTTGCCGGTTCCATCGTCCTCTCCAAACACCATGTTCAAATATTCCTGGGTCGCCCGCTTCAGAATGGCAAAGTGCATCGGTATGGTTCTGGCAGGCTGAGGCTTGAGGGTGATATCCACGAAATCATCCTCCGGCTTCTCCACGGCAAGGCCGGGTTTCACCTCCACCACACCATAGGTCAAAGTCCCGGAAATGGCTTTGCGGACAAACGCAGCGGAACTTCCCATGGGAGGATCGGATTGAACCCCGGAATCGGAAGTCTCGAGCTTTATGTCGGAAACCAGACAGAAAAACGTGAACTTGCTCCCCTCGACCACCACGAAATCCCCAATCCTGAGGGTCTCCGTTCCGATTCCCGGATCGAGGCGAACGGTCAGGCCGGAATTGAAAGACCCGCCGGTTACTATTCCCAACCTTTCGTCCATAGGATACCTCCACAAACCAAAACGGGCCGGAAACACCCTGGCCCCGGCCCGTGAGATTCGACTCCGATTCAGATCAAGCGCCGCCCAGGTAGGCTTCCTTCACCCTGGAGTCCTTCAAGAGATCCTTGGCGGATCCTTGAATGTTTATATATCCCGTCTCCAGGACATAGCCGCGATCGGCAATGGAGAGGGCCATACGAGCGTTCTGCTCCACCAGGAGCACGCTGACGCCCCGGGCGTTGATGTCCTGGAGAATCTGGAAGATCTCCTCCACAAGGATAGGCGCAAGCCCCATGGAAGGCTCGTCCAGGAGAAGGAGCTTTGGCTCCGACATCAGAGCGCGCCCGATGGCCAGCATCTGCTGCTCGCCTCCTGAGAGCGTGCCGCCCAGCTGCCCGAGTCGTTCCTTCAACCTTGGGAAATGTTCGAACACCTTTTCCATGCTCTCCTTGACCCCTTTCGGGTCGTTGCGTATGAAAGCTCCCATCTCCAGATTTTCTTTCACGGTAAGAGCGGCGAAAATGCGCCTACCCTCGGGGACGTGCACGATCCCCTTTCTGACGATCTCGTGCGGCTTGGTCCAGGTGATATCCTCCCCCATGAACGTTATCTTCCCGGGATGGGGACGCTGGAGCCCCGAAATGGTACGAAGAGTCGTGGTCTTGCCGGCTCCATTTGCACCGATCAGAGTCACGATCTCCCCTTTCCTGACATAGAACGATATCCCATGCAACGCCTGAATTGCACCGTAGAACACATTCAGGTTTTCGACTTCAAGGATGTTTTCGGTTTCTATTATTCCTTCCATACTTCCCCCTATGCACCAATCTCTGCCGCGGCGCCCTGGCCGAGGTACGCTTCGATGACCCTGGGGTTCTTCCTTATCTCCTCAGGCTTGCCCTCCGCGATCACCTTGCCGAAATCCATGACCGTGATTCGATCGGATATTCCCATGACAACCTTCATGTCGTGCTCGATCAGGAGGATAGTGAGGCCGAGTTCGCTCCGCAAGTTACTGATGAACTCCATCGTCTCTTCGGTCTCCCTGGGGTTCATACCGGCCGTAGGCTCGTCAAGAAGGAGAACTTTTGGTTCGAGGGCCAATGCTCTGGCGATTTCCAACCTTCGTTGCTCACCGTACGGGAGGTTCTTGGCGAATAAATCGCCCTTCCCTTTCAGGCCCACGAATTCCAAGAGCTCCAGGGACCTCCTCAACGTTTTCTCCTCCTCTTTCTTCTTACGCGGAGAGCGGAAAAGCGCATCTATATAACCGTAATGGGTGTGGATATGCCGTCCGACCATGATGTTCTCCAACACGGTCATGTTGGAGAAGAGTCGAATGTTCTGATAGGTTCTGGCGATTCCCTTCTGAGCCACCCGATCAGGTGTGAGATAATGTATAGGCTCACCCTGGAGCAGAATCTCGCCTTCGTCCGCTTTGTAGAAGCAAGTTATGCAGTTGAACAACGTCGTTTTCCCGGCACCGTTTGGCCCGATGACGCTGTAGATTTCCTTTTCTTGCAAATCGATGCTCACGTCGTTCACGGCCACCAGACCGCCGAACCGCTTGACCACGTGACGAATTTCCAAGATACCCATCGTAACCTCCTCAAGCCCCTTCTTCCGCTATGCCGCCCGATGCCGATGTGGCGTGATCCCGCTCCGAGCGCAATTCCCGCCTGCGCGCAGACTCGGGCCACAAGCCTTCCGGCATGAAGATCATCATCGCGACCAAAACGGCACCGTAGATCATCATGCGATACTCGGCAAACTCTCGCAGAAGCTCCGGTGTGCCGATCAGCGCCAAAGACCCCACGACAACCCCAGGCAGACTGCCAACGCCGCCTACGATGATCAAGCTCAACACGTAGATCGAGATAAGGATGTTGAAGCTATGTGGGACCATGGAGTTCAGCTTGGCGGCGAAAATTGCTCCGCTCAAGCCGGACAGGGCTGCTCCAGTGCCGAACGCCAGGAGCTTGACCCCCACGAGGTTCATCCCCATGGCCTGAGCCACGTCCTCGTCTTCACGCATAGCCATCCATGCCCTGCCCAGCTTCGAATCCTTGAGAGCGCTGGCCACGTACCACGCGATGATTATACCCGCCAGAATCAGGTAGTAGAACTGGGTCGGCTGCTTCACCACAATATGCCCGATGGTGGGCCTGGCTATCCGGGTAAGCCCCTGAGCTCCGCCCAAGATCGGCTTCAGAGCGTCGGATAGAACCAGAAGACGGATGATCTCACCAAAGCCCATGGTCACTATTGCCAGGTAATCGCCACGCATTCCCAGAACAGGAATGCCCAGGAGAACGCCGGCGATGACGGCAAAAAGGATCGAGAAAGGCAAAGCCTCCCAAAAAGTGAGATGGAACAACCCAAGCTCCTGGGACGTCAAAACCCCCATGGTATAAGCGCCGATGGCGAAAAATGCCACGTACCCAAGGTCGAGCATGCCGGCAAACCCAACCACGATGTTCAAACCAAGGCCCATGATGATGTACAGGCCAACCAGATCCAGCACCTCGCTGAGGTAGCTTCCCAAAGCTTTGGGAAGCAACAGCAAGATCAGCAATCCAATCAACAACGTCGTAATGTCCACCGCCTTCGGCTGTATCGATTCCACACGCTCATAGCCAGATCTGACGTTATCGCCGTAGAAATGCCAGAAGATTATGAATCCCACCAACGCCACCAGCGTGACGAGGAACCCAGCAGGTGTGAATCCTTTGCCCGCAAAGAAGAACTTGCTAATACCTCTGGGCAAGAAGGTCTTCCAGATGTCGGCCAGAAGTCCCACCACAATCGTTATCATCGTGCCGGTCGCCAGGGCGCTGCCCCAAACTCCCGGGATGGCCTCAATCAACGTCCCGAAAATACCACTGGCCATATTCAACAATAACATGTAGGCAAATCCGGCTTCTGCGGTCTTCTTGCCGAAAGTAAGCACCTTCACCAGTGCAGGAGAAGCGTTGACGAACATAGACCGAAGGCCCAACGGTTTGAAATCTATGAGCAGCACAAGCACTATGAGGAAAACGCTGCTTATGAGACCGATGATCAAACCGGAGACTACAGCCTTGAGAAGGCTACGATCCTCCATTTGTCCCGCGGTGATGTACCCAAAAACCGCAACGGCAAGGAAAAGAAGGAGCTGTCCTTCGGTTATGAAGCCGCTGATGAACCCGCGCTGGCTGAAGGAAACCACCATCCCGACCAACGACAGGGAAAGCACCACCACACCAGATATCATCCCAAAGTAAAAGGCATTCTGAAGCCATGTACGCGGTTTGCTCATATCGTCCTCCTCACGCTCTCTTCGCCAGGCGCTCGCCAAGGATGCCGGTGGGTCGGAAGATCAGCACCAGCACCAATACGGAGAAAGCGATCACGTCCTTTAGCTGGTACGGAGCAGGAATTCCGAGGCCATCCAGGAACAGATTCGGGCCCAAAGCCTCGAAAATCCCGAGGAAGAAACCGCCGAGCATAGCTCCGGGTACATTGCCGATACCACCCAGAACTGCAGCGGTAAACGCCTTGATGCCAGGTACGAAACCCATCAGGAAGAAGACCTGCTTGTAGATCAGGGCGTAGAAAACGCCCCCCGCGCCAGCCATTATGCCGCCCAGAGCAAACGAGAACGAGATCATTTGATCCACATCGATTCCCATGAGTGCAGCAGCATCTTTGTCTTCGGATACCGCCCGGATCGCTTTTCCGATTTTGGTGTTCTGCATGAAGGAATAAAGTGCTACCATGAGAAGGATGGCCGCGATGAAAACCACCACCTGTACCTTCAAGATGTGCGACCCCAAAATCGTCCACTTACCACTCAAGATCTTCCAATCGGGATAGACTTTCACATTAGATCCAAAGAGACCCTTGAAGAAGTACTGAAGGAAAAATGAAGCGCCGATCGCCGTGATCAACGGAACAAGCCTCGGAGCATCACGAAGCGGTCGGTACGCGATGAGTTCCAGCAAGACGGCCACGGTCATGGAAACCGTCATGGCTATTACCAACACGATCAGGAGGCTCAGGATCGGGTGAGCGTTCAGGAATCCCCATCTGTCTAGATCTCTGGCGGCAAAGAAACCTATCATTGGGCCGCTCATGAAGACTTCACTATGGGCGAAGTTGATCATCTTCAAAATGCCGTAAACCTGGGTATACCCAAGAGCGATAAGTGCATAAATGCCACCCTGAGCCAGCCCAAAGACGGTGAATTCTACCCATTGTCTTCCTGTGTACTTGCCGGCTATCAAGGTAACGGCAGAACCATAGACAATGGCAAATGTTACCCCCAGGCCTATCACCCACATGGCGATAGTCATTGTGGTCATTCTACCTCTGAGTTTCTTGAACATAGCCCCTCCGATGGAAATCGAAGCAGGGGGGAATGTAAGCCATACACTCCCCCCTTGATGTTTTTTACTTCTGTACGAGACCGCCTGACTTGGTGTAGACGACCTCAGGATGCCATTCGCCGGTCTTCTTCAAGGTGTCCAGAGTCTTCTGCGTCACCTTGAAGATAGCCAACGCCTCACCAGTGGCGCAGTCGCCGTACTGGTTGCACGTAAGCGTACCGGTCAGCCCCTTGTAGTTCTTCGTGTGGAACAACGCATCTCGCAACGCCTGCCGCGGAATATGAACGGTGCCGTCTTTCTCAACCACGGCCACCTTCTTGATGGCGTTGGCCAGAAGCATCATGGCATCATAGGCATGGGCATGGAACCCACTCGGCGGGTTCGTCCCATACTTGGCCTTGTGCTTCTTCAGAAACTCCTGGTAAGCCTTACCGGTCACATACGGCCCACTCTGGTACATGCCAAGAGCCGCATCTCCCGCCGCCTTCCCAAAGTCCGCACTGAAGCACCCATCCGCCGTCATCAGCGTCACGTTCTGCAACCCTTCCACTTCCTTCGCCTGCCGGGTGATGAACCCTCCTTCGGCAACGAAGATAGGATAGTAGATGAAGTCAGGATGCTTCGCCGCTATCCTCGTCAGCACAGGCCGCATGTCCGTGTCGCCCACGTTCACCGCTTCCTGCGCCACAACCTTTCCTCCAAGCTTCTTGAACGTGTCCGCAAACACGTTCGCCAACTGCTCCGCATACACGCTGCCGTCATGAATCGTTGCCGCTCGCCTCTTCCCCAACGCTTTGTACGCAAACTCGGCCGCCAACGATCCCTGGAACAGGTCGTTGTGTGCCGTCCTCAGGTAGCCAGGCACGTGGCTCTTTGGATCCGTCAGGTACGGCGCAGTGTTGGACGGAGAGATCATCACCATCCCAGCGTCGGAGATGATCGGTGCCGCAACTTTCGCCGCACTGGAGCAGTTCGTCCCGATCACGCCAACGATGCTCTTGTCGGCCGCAACTTTCTGCGCCGCCGCCTGCCCACCTTCCGGCGAGCACTGGGAGTCTTCCTTGTCCAGCTCGATGGGATAGCCAAAGATCTTGCCGCCCAGGTCGTCCACAGCGATCTCCACACCATGTACCGTGTCCTCACCCAACGACGCATTCGGCCCGGAAAGAACCGCCATGACGGCAACCTTGATCGGATCGCCCTTGGCGACTTCCACACAGCCAAGTTTGTCGTCGCACTTGTAAGTGGACACTTTCTTCGGCTCGGTCGGCACAGCAGCGCCGCCCGTCTCCTTGCCGACGAAACCGCCAGCTTTGGTGTAGACGACCTCAGGATGCCATTCGCCGGTCTTCTTCAGGGTGTCCAGAGTCTTCTGCGTCACCTTGAAGATAGCCAACGCCTCACCAGTGGCGCAGTCGCCGTACTGGTTGCACGTAAGCGTACCGGTCAGCCCCTTGTAGTTCTTCGTGTGGAACAACGCATCTCGCAACGCCTGCCGCGGAATATGAACGGTGCCGTCTTTCTCAACCACGGCCACCTTCTTGATGGCGTTGGCCAGAAGCATCATGGCATCATAGGCATGGGCATGGAACCCACTCGGCGGGTTCGTCCCATACTTGGCCTTGTGCTTCTTCAGAAACTCCTGGTAAGCCTTACCGGTCACATACGGCCCACTCTGGTACATGCCAAGAGCCGCATCTCCCGCCGCCTTCCCAAAGTCCGCACTGAAGCACCCATCCGCCGTCATCAGCGTCACGTTCTGCAACCCTTCCACTTCCTTCGCCTGCCGGGTGATGAACCCTCCTTCGGCAACGAAGATAGGATAGTAGATGAAGTCAGGATGCTTCGCCGCTATCCTCGTCAGCACAGGCCGCATGTCCGTGTCGCCCACGTTCACCGCTTCCTGCGCCACAACCTTTCCTCCAAGCTTCTTGAACGTGTCCGCAAACACGTTCGCCAACTGCTCCGCATACACGCTGCCGTCATGAATCGTTGCCGCTCGCCTCTTCCCCAACGCTTTGTACGCAAACTCGGCCGCCAACGATCCCTGGAACAGGTCGTTGTGTGCCGTCCTCAGGTAGCCAGGCACGTGGCTCTTTGGATCCGTCAGGTACGGCGCAGTGTTGGACGGAGAGATCATCACCATCCCAGCGTCGGAGATGATCGGTGCCGCAACTTTCGCCGCACTGGAGCAGTTCGTCCCGATCACGCCAACGATGCTCTTGTCGGCCGCAACTTTCTGCGCCGCCGCCTGCCCACCTTCCGGCGAGCACTGGGAGTCTTCCTTGTCCAGCTCGATGGGATAGCCAAAGATCTTGCCGCCCAGGTCGTCCACAGCGATCTCCACACCATGTACCGTGTCCTCACCCAACGATGCATTCGGCCCGGAAAGAACCGCCATGATGGCAACCTTGATCGGATCGCCGGGAGCCACATCCACGCAGCCCAACTTGTCTTCACACTTGAACTTGGCTACCGGGGCCTTGGTCGGTGCAGGTGCCTTAGTGGCAGCCGGGGCCTTGGTCGGTGCAGGTGCCTTAGTGGCAGCCGGGGCCTTGGTGGCAGCCGGAGCCTTAGTAGGAGTAGCCTTTGGGCCACAAGCCGCCAGCACCATAGAGAGTATCACAAGGACACTCATCAGGAAAAACAGCTTCTTGGACTTCATACGCCTTCCTCCTCCTCAAAAGTTTTGTGGTTCGAGGTTTCATACGCCGGGGTACCCAACCCCAAAGACTCTCTTAAGGTATATCACCTCCCCAGAATCTTCCCTCTTTTCGAAAACCTCTCATCAAAGAAACCATTGTCAGCACGACGAAGTCAAGAGCAGTGCCACGGCGGCACCTAAAACGAGATTATATTGATAACACAAATGTTTGTCAAAAGAGCAAAAGTCAAAACAAACCACCCCGTCCAACTAAACGGGTAAGTCACCCTCCGAGACGAAATTCGCCCTTTACGATAGATTTCCAGCAGGCATCCTCAATTCTTGGGAGCTTTCGGGCACTTCTGCCCTTTTAGGGAATTCAAGTACTCACATACCTCGATGTATGCAGGTAGCGGCTTCCATTCGTTTATCTTCATGGGCCGCGTGATGGACCACCAATACTGCTCGTCCTTCTCCGTCCAATCCGAATCGGGCATGTATATCAATGTCATCACAGCGATCCATGGAGTCCAATGTTCCTTCGCCCATTTGAAAGCCCGAACTATGTAATCTGCTTTCTGTTTTTCCGAAACGGCATGCCAGCTATAAGAGGGATGGACCTTATCACTCGTCCAACCGAATTCGAGGATGGCTACCCGCTTGCCCGCATCTCCATGGGCCACCATAATCTTCCTGATATCCTCCACGTGCCTGAAGCAGAAAAAGCGCTCGCCCCCATAGAGAGGCTTGTTCGCCTTGGCTTCCGCCGGGTCGAGCTCCGGTGGAGCTTTGTACCCCGCAGCGTGAACGCCAAGCATGTCAAAGTACCCATCGCTGTTGTTGCCCATGGCTTTATAGAGCTCCTCGATGTAAAGATCGTCTGGCATAGCCGTCTGATCGTTCGTGCCGGTGGGAGACATGCCGGCGCTTATCACAATGGCATCCGGATCCGCACTCTTGATGGCCTGATAAGCAAGCTTCAACATCCTGGCATACCCCGCTGGATCGGGACGCTTACCGCCCCACTCTCTGGCCAGGTTCGGCTCGTTCCATATTTGATATGCCTGAATACGACCTTTGTATCTCAAAGCCATGGCATGCAGAAAATCAGCGTACGCTTTGGCGTCTTCCGGCGGCTCGCCGGCCCAGGAAGGAGCACGATCCGTCCTCGCGAGCAGCTTCAACCGAAACTCGTCGTGCACCTGTTTCACGATTCTATCGGCATGTGACCAATCATATTTCCCCGGGGCGATCTCGATATCCTTCCATGCGAACCACTGTTTGACCCATCGGAACCCGGCTTCTTTGATCAGCCCTAAATCCCTATCGGCGACTCCAGGACGCCACCACAGGAAAGCCTGAATACCGTAATCCGGCGACGTCATCACGTTGCCGAACGGAATGTTCGGATTTCCCGCGGGCGCTTTCGTAGGGGTGGGAGGAACCGGAGTAGAGCTCGGGGTAACGGTAGGTGGAACCGGCGTCGGGGTTCTCGTGCTCGTAGCAGACGGCGCAGACGCTGGCGTCGAAGTGTTGGTGGAAGATGGAAATGGAGACGGCGTAAATGGGGAAATCCTGATCGATGTCGCCTTCGCCCGCGTCGTGACCGGCGAGGGGATCACCATCGTGCCAGTTGGTTTAGGGGGAGCAGTAGGAACCTGCACGGTTTTCGCAGGAAAAGTGCAGGAAGTAACCAGAACCGCAATAGCAACAGCCAAAGAGAGTGCCTTGACGTTTTTCATGGTTTTCTCCAGTTTCGCGCAGGCGCGGACAACACATTCCCCGCGCCTGCGCAGGAAACTCACTTGCGCATGTTCTTCAGAGCAATGTAGACCGGGTAAGGATGCCAATACTGGTCTACAATGCCCCACTGAGCCATCTCGGAACCGGGTGCCACCACGCCGAAGTTCAGGTTCCACAGAAATGCCACGCCGACCCATCCCCACGCTTTCATCATTTGGTAGGCTTTCACGGTCCATTCAGCCTGATCCTGCTTGGAGTTGTCAGCGGCATATTCGTATCCTGGCGCAGGCGTATCGCTGGAAGCCCACCCGAATTCCGTAGGCCATATACGCTTGTTGGCATCTCCGAACCGCACCATGATGTTCCGGTACATCTCCATAGTGCTCCTGAAGCTCCAGGAATGATGCGGTGAGTTGCACGGTCCTCTGAATCGGGCATGTCTTTGGGTTATGAAGTTGCACGCTTCAGCTCCGCCGTGCACCCATGGAGCCACGTTGAACCCACTTGGGTGCGCGCCAACGGCATCGCAGTAGTTCTTCAAACCATGCTGATACATGGCTGTCAGGTAGTTCACGTCGTCGACCGCACGCCACTGTCCTCCTATGGTGACGTTACCGGCAGGGGTCAGCGCCCCGCTGATCACGATCATCTGCGGGCATGCAGCCTTCACAGCCCTGTAGGCAGCCGCAAGCAACTGTATGTACCTGCCCGGATCGGGAGGTTCGTTGCCCCACTCGTAGTTGATGTTCTGCTCGTTCCAGGCTTCCACCGCACCAACACGGCCGCAGTATCTCTTCGCCAGGGCCCCCATGAAGTTCCCAAAGTCCTGTGGGTTGGCCGGAGGCCCCTCGACGCTGAAATCAGCATTGGCAGGACGCGCCCAGCGTGGAGCCTTGGCAACGCTGAACATCACCTTTACCCCATGTTGCTGGGCAACGTTGACTATGTAATCCAAAGGCCCCCATTGATAGTTGCCCTTGCTCGGCTCGAATCGCTTCCATTCCACCTGCTGCTTGACCCAATGGAATCCAAGATCGTTGATAGCAGCCATGACCCTCGGGGCCTGATCGTTGTCCACCATATGTGCCTGGATGCCATAATCGAAGAAGCCGGCCGCGGCACGGGGTGCCGGAGCAGCAGCCGGGCGAGCCGGAGGCTTCGGTATGTTCTGAACCACCGCCACTTTGGCCAGATCGCCGGTGGCATTGCTGTACTTTGCAGAGATCCACAGCTTCTGCCCGCCGACCTCTATCTGCCACCAGGTGCCATCCTTGTTCTTCCCAACGATCTTGTACTCTTTGCCGGGTTCGCTCTTTCCTTTGGCCGGGTAAGCCGTACCTGGTCCCGAGCGAAGATTGATGGGATCGTTGGTGGTCAGCACCGGAGAAGAATTTCCCTTTCCCCCCGCAGGCGTAGGCGCAGGGGTAGGCGTAGCGGCCGGAGATGGTGCCTGGGGCTGCTTCTGAGACCCCGTAGCCGCCACTGCGAGTTTAGCCGCCACAGGAGAGCTCACCACGTTATTATCCACAGCTATGGAAGCCTCGACGCTCAACCCTTTCTCCACTTTGTCTGGAAGCTTGATGGTGGCCTTCGGATTCTGGAGGTCGGCCCCAACCGAAGCCACAACCTTGTCCCCGTCCTTGATCCGGAAGACAACCTCCACTTTCTCGGATACGGCAAACTTGTCCAGTTCGTCCTGAACGAACGCGTTCAAGAGGTTCCAGATAGGCTTCTGGGAGCCTGCGCTGCCTGGCAGGTAATCGAGATCTACACCGCTGACGTTGTAGCGGCTTATCAACGAGAGCTTGTACTTCAAGCTCTCCGCATCCTCGAGCCACACGATTCGCTCTTTACCGCTGTTGTCCTTGTAGGAAAACCACTTCTGGTGCAAAGCGGGATCGGTTCGGAGCGGCGAGAGGATCCTTTCGGATTGCATCGCCACGGTTATCTTGGCGCCCGGCTTTTCATCACCTTCGATCTTAACCTTGCCGAGAAGAGGGGAAACCGCTCTGTCGTACGGCAGAAGCAAGTAGTAGTCGCCAGCCCTTTCTACACTCCGACCGGGGAGAACGAAATGGAGCTTCTGGCGCTGAACGTGTCCAACGCTCCAGATGGCGAGCTGATCCATCGGACCGCCGGGCTTGTAAGCCATCGGGTCCACAGGAGCTCCCACGATAACCGTGTCGGCATACTCCCCGATGACCGTCCAATCGTACGCACCCGTATCGAACCGGTCTTCCGCGATCTGACGTGGCGTATCGACACGCACAGCGAGTTGCTTGTTCTTATCGTGGAGAGCTTTCGCCAGGGATTGCACGAAAGCAGAAAATTCACCCTTGAGGTTCACGTCCACATTCCGGAAGTCCAGCACCACGCCGGGATACAAACCGCTCACGGTAAGCTCCACGATATTGTCCACCAGCTTCTTGCTGGCCTTCTCCGATTTCAACGTGTTATCCACCAGATCGGTTCGCACCAGGGACACGCCGCCTTCTTTGCCTTCACGCCAGTTCCTGATGACTGGCACGACGGTGTAAGAAGCGTTCTCGGCCTTTGCAAGCGCATCCGGGGAGAAATCCGTCTCCAGATCGCCCTCGTCGTCTTTCAAGGAATAGCTCAAAGGGAAAACGTAGCTCAGGACGGATGACCCTTCTTTCGGCACCCCGGATTTGGAGTCCCAGAACAAACCGGCCATCTGTGGCTGACGCTTCGTCTGGAAAACGGCAAAATACTCCACTGGCGCGCCCAGGTGTGATTCCAGCACCTCGTCTTCTTTGATGAGCTTGCTCGGCATCCACACCCACTTGGTGCCGTTCCAGGCGTACAGGTCGAGGGTCTCGAAAGGCTCCGAGTTATTCGGTATCGGCACGGAGATTATCACTTTCTTCGGAGCAGGCCCTTTCACCGAGAGCTTGTACAATGGGCTCTTCATGACTATCGCTTTGGGAATTGCAGAAACCGCTTTCTGCAAACCCTTTTCGTCTTTGCCTTTCAGGAATATCTCTCTGGGAACAGAGGAAAGTTTAGCGTGTATGCTGCCGGTCAAACCATCCGAGGGGAAGGTCACCTGCGTTCCGTCCGGGTCTGCAACACTCCCCCCGCTCTTGACAGGTATGGAGCGGTACCCCGCGGAGACAACTCTCGTTCCGAGGGAAATCGGGGGGAGAAGCAAACTGATGATCAAAAGCACCGGTATCAACGCGCCGAGAAACTTCGAACCACCTTTCTTTTCCAACCAATCGGCAAATCGTTCCAAAAACTGGCTATTCTCACTTTCCATCGCTACTGACTCTCCTCCAAGACGTAAAATTCCCGCGCTTGCTACGATCGATCAGCGCGGGGAAATTTCCCGAAGGCTTCGGGAGGATTTTCTGAATGCTTCGCGCATTTCTTTTGGGCCGCCGCCAAAACCCGGCCCAAGCGCCTCTTTCTCTTCAAAGGTAAGCGTCTCCATCTCCTTCACCAAAACTGGGGAGGATTTTAGCACACGCCTCTCACCTTTGGCAAAGAAGGAATCCACCAACGAAAAAACCGGACGAACTCACGGCTCAGGAGCTCCACCAGAACGTCTGCCCGCCTGCACTTTCTTGTACAGATCCATCTCTTTCCTGGCCGCTTCTACGGGAAACCGGGCTTCCACTTTCTCCATGTTGGCCTCGAGGCTTTCTTCCACGTCTATCCCGAATTGAGCAGCAAGCTTGAACAACATCGTCAGAGCATCGGCGATCTCGGCAGACAACTCTCTGCGCAATTCCTCCTCCGATTTGCCGCTCTTGTACCCCTCGAAATACAACACCCTGCGTGCTATCTCGCCGATTTCCTCCACGATATGGAGGAGGGTGTGGGAGGGGTCGACCTCGTCCCACCCGCGATCCTTATCCCACCGCTCCAGCCAGGATTGGAACTCCCTTATCTCCAACGTTCACTCCTTATCGAATTTCTCCACCTTCCGGACGAAACCGGCCGATCTGGGCTTCTTTTCCAGGTAGTGCACTATGTATCTGAACATCACCCGATCGATCAGGTCCAGGGTCTCCCCGGCGACCTTCAGTCGCCGCACCTCTTCGTAAGGCCTGGATTGAAGGAAACGCATCACCTTGAACGCATTGAGAGGAAGCGGGAATGCTCCCGGGGTCGATTTGCCGCACTCCGGGCACAACACGCCCCCCATCTCGATGCTGAAGAAACTATCCCGAGGCTCCAGAGGTTTCCCGCAGGCCACGCATTTGTGCAGCTCAGGACGGTATCCCTCCAGCCCCACGAGCTGGATTTCAAAGAAACGAAGAAGCAAAAGCGTTTTGTCTCCGGCATCGAGGGCGCGCAGGGAATCCGCCAGGAGTGCATAAATTTCAGGATTCACATCGCCTTCCTGAGCAAAGCGATCCACGAGCTCCACCATGTACGCAGCCATGGCTATGGAGCCGAGGGAGCGACGGATGTTCGGGAACGTCTCGAGGGCCTCGGCCTGGGTGATCACATCCCAGGAGCGGCCTTTCGCCAGGAGGAGATTCACCCTGATGAAAGGTTCGAGGTGCCCGGATTTCCTGCTCCTCGGTTTACGTATCCCCTTCCCTATCACGTCGAATTTTCCCAATTCCGGCGAATACACCGTAAGCACCCTATCGGCCTCGCCAAAATCCCTGTGGCGTAGGACTATTGCCTCGGTGCGATAAAGGCGTATCCTGTTCTTTCCATCCTGCACCGTCATCCCCCTCGCACGGTGTTGTACCTGTACGGCCGAGCCCAGTTCTTCTTCATCTTCCTTTCGAACAACTCGTCCGCATCGAGCCCCAGAGCGGACAGAAGATGAAGGATGCGAATGATGGCATCGATCAACTCCTCTCCGACCTCTTCCACTGACCGCCCTTTCTTGTAAGCGTCGGTGGCTTCGGAGATTTCCGTATGGATGAGCGCCAGCATCTCCCAGATGCGTTCCGGGTCAGAGGAAAACCCTTTGGCATCCACCAGTTCCCTGACCTCTTCCATTCTCCTGTTCAAGTATTCAGCCACGAAACACCTCCTCGTCATATGAAACGACCGACACCACTCCTGTTGACAGAGCCTTCTTCCATCCTGTACTCAGGATCGAGCAGGTCGTTTATCCTCCAGGTGATCAAATCGGCAAGACGGTCGAACGCCTCCCTGTGTTCTCGCTCTGCTTCTCTGGTAAACGGCACGAAGGGCTCATCGATCAAATATTCTCCCATCTCCCCGTCCGGAGTTATGGGACGCCCTATTCGGAACACGATATCGTGCCCGCGGGAGATCGGCAAAGCCCCAGGATAACATTTGTCGGTTCCGTTGCTTCCAACAGGAACGATGGGAACCCTCAAATGGAGCGCCACCTGCGCCACGCCGTTCCTTGCCCTCTGCAGCCTTCGGGAGCGGGTCCCCTCCGGATACACCAGAAGGTTGAGGCTTTTCTTCGTCAGAGCGTCGATCGAGTGGCGCAACACGAGAGACATCATCTCCCTGTAAATCCTATCCAGGTGCTGCGCGTAAGTCTCGCGCTCAGGGTCGAAATCCCCGGTCCTGGTGCGCGCAAGGGACCGAAGGGGGCCCGAAACCCTGGATTCGAATTCCTCGTCGGTTATCCTTTCCTCCATCCAATCTCTCAAAATGCGGTACTCTTCATCGGTGGGAAGCCTGCCGAGCCCTTTCTTGAAGTTCACCACGATCACGTATCCCCTGGAGGGGACAGGGATTCCGTTCACATGATCGAAGAACAATCCCATCAACGGATTGGTGTAATACTTGCCTTTGATCCAGATGGCGAAGAAAAACGGATGTTCGACCTTCCAGAGGTAGTAGAGCAAAGGAAAATAACCGTATCTGTCTGTGTGATTCGTCACCACTATGGAAGGACGATCCGTAGGCAGGTTCTCCAAACCTTCGACATAGATGTTGGTCCGTTTCGGGAAACGAAAATCGAACCAAAAGTACGTCTTCCCAAGGGCTATCTGCCATGCAGGTCGTGTGTGGAGTTCCAGCTTCTGCAATCTCTTCAGATCTATCATGTTTTCCCTTACTTCTTCAGGTAGAATGGAACGTCGGTGATGATCCTGTACCTCTTTCTCCAGTCGGGTTTGGTGAAAAGCAGTCTGACTTTCAGAGCCCAGGCGGTCTCGTTGTGCAGCAAATGATGCCACCACTTCGCCGGAACGAATTCCGGCATGACGATCGTTACGAAATCGCCCTCCTCCTTCACGAATTTGTCGATGTACTCGACCAAAGGATCCACAACGGACCGATACGGGGATGGAATAACCTCTATTTGCAGATCCGGGAACCACTTCTGCCATCTCTCGAGCTGTTTTTCGGTGCTCGCCCGATCTATATCCACCATGACGACGTGCAAATCCCCTTTGAGCTCCTTGGCGTAGTGCAGAGCTTTTACCACACCACGATGAAGGCCGGAAACCGGCAGAACCACCGTGTGATTCCTGACCGGGGGAGGCAATTCTTTCTTCATGGAAAGCTGGGATGCCAGGGAGATATAGTGGGCGTGAATGTCCAAGAACAGTTTCACGAAGATAGGAATGAGAAGCAACACGATCCACGCCCCGTGGATGAACTTCATAGACGCTATGATCAACAGCACTATTCCGGTGGCTATCGCTCCAAGTCCGTTGAAGAAAGCTCTGTAGTACCACCCCCGCACTTCGCCTCTCTTCCTGTACCACCTCAAAACCATGCTGCTTTGCGAAAGAGTGAAGGAGATGAAAACTCCAACAGCGTAGAGCGGGATCAAAGCATGAGTGCTTGCACCGAATGCGATTATCAACAAAGACGCCAGTGTACCCAGGGTTATGATGCCGTTCGAGTAAACGAGCCTATCGCCGAGGTTCGCCATCTGCCTCGGCATGTACCTGTCTATAGCCATCCACATGGAAAGCCGCGGAAAGTCCGAAAAGCTGGTATTGGCTGCCAGGAACAGGATCAGTGCGGTACCGGCCTGCACGAGGAAGAATAGAACATTGTGACCGAAAATCTGGAGTGCGAGCTGGGCCAATACAGTCCTCTCTCCTCCGGGGACCACGTGATAATGGTTCGCAAGCCAGGTAATCCCCAAGAACATGGAAACCAGCAACGTTACCATTGTCAGGAGCGTCTTGCCAGCGTTGTCCGCTTCCGGCTCCTTGAAAATCGGGACTCCATCGCTGATGGCCTCCACGCCGGTGAGCGCCGTACATCCAGAGGCAAAAGCACGAAGGAGGAGGAAAATCCCGACGTTCTTCGCCTGCGCTCCCCAGGTGGTCATCGCACCGGCAGAAGGAGAACCGAAGAAGAACCATCTTGCCAGTCCCATTCCAATGAGAAGGAACATGGTGGCGATGAAGAAGTACGTCGGCACGGCAAAGATCCTGCCCGATTCCCTGACCCCCCTGAGATTGACGGTAGTGATGAAAGCTACGATGGCAACGGCCAGCAAAACCCGCCATGGATATAGAACAGGAAAAGCAGAGGTAATGGCCGCAATTCCCGCCGAGGTACTGACGGCCACGGTAAGCACGTAATCTATCAACAGCGCCGCTCCGGCAACGAGGCTCGGCACAGCACCAAGGTTGTCCTTGGTGACAAGATACGCCCCTCCCCCCTGAGGATAAGCGTGCACCGTCTGGTAATAAGAACTTGCCACGATTATCAGCAGGACACTGATGGAGATGGAAATAGGCCAGGAGAGGTGAAAAGCCCCGGTTCCGGCAGCAGCGAGCACGAGCAGGATTTCCTCCGTGGCATACGCCACAGAGGACAAGGCGTCCGAAGACAGGACGGCCAGAGCCTGCGTCCTGCCCAACCTTTCATGCTTGAGCCGTTCCGTGGGCAAAGGCGGTCCTATCAACCAACGTCTCAGCGATTCTAACATCAGACCTCCATTCAAAGGGTTCTCAGAAAAATCTGCCGTAAAAACAACGTGTATAACAGTACCATCGAGGGAATCAGGTGTCAAAGTCGGGAGAAAACTTGTGGAAAAGCGATTCGATACCAACGGTGGACTAACGGACTATGCTACAAGTTCAACGCGAGGACGCAAAGATACATAAGCCGCAGAGATTTTCAGAAAAATCTGCGCCAATGATTGGACGCTGATAGCGCTGATACACGCTGATTTTCGCTGATCTTTTCAGCTTTATCTGCGTTCATCAGCGTGAATCTGCGTCCCTTTCTCCTGTCCCGGCTGCGAGCTGACAACGCAGAGTCGCAAAGAGGCGTAAGCCGCAGAGATACTTCGAGAAAACCTTGCATCTCAGCACAGCGGTCAATGGTTGGACGCTGATAGCGCTGATATACGCAGATTTTCGCTGATCTTTTTAGCTTTATCTGCGTTCATCGGCGTGAATCCGTGTCCTTTCTCTGCGTCTGGCCGGGAGCTGACAGACTGAGCCACGGTTCAACGAAAAGTCGCAAAGAAGCGTAAGACGCGGAAGATATTTAGTAGGAGTTACGCAGTTGAGTCGGGTTGTCGTTCCGGGGCGATAGGGAAAGAGGCGAATCAAGCGAATCAACGTCAGAGCTTGCCGTAACAGTTCGCATCGCGCCGATTTGCCTTCCTACCTTTGTCATTCCGAGGCGCTGAGCGCCGAGGAATCTTGTGCGTTCCATTGCCAAAGTGCAGGCTTTTTAACCGAAATCGGGGCAAGATTCCTCCCTCAGCAAGCTTCGCTTGCTTCGGTTCGGAATGACAAAGCAAATCAGAATCCCTCTCGCCGGGGTAAAACGTTTGAACTGCGTAAGTCCTATTTAGAAAGACTTTGCGTCTTTGCTTCTCCGCGTCTTTGCGTTTTTAATACACCGCCAGCGTCGCGTTATCCACCGATCAGCATCTTCATGGACTGCTGAGCCAGGACGATGATGGGGCCGGGGATCACCCCGATGACTATCGTGCCGAGGGCGGTGAGCCAGAGCGCCAGCGAAACGGTCCACGGAGCACCGGCAGGTTCGACCTCCTCCGACTCACGCATGTACATGTTCACCACCACCCGCAGGTAGTAGTAGGCAGAGACCACGCTGTTGAGCATCGCCAGAACGGCCAACCACACCCATCCGGCATCCACGGCCGCGCTGAAGACGTACAGTTTTCCCACGAACCCCACCAGAGGAGGAATCCCCGCCAGGGAAAGCATGAACACAGCCATTGCTGCGGCGAGCAACGGCCGGCGTCGAGACAGCCCCTTCACCTGATCGAGGGATACATCCTGCTCCTCCCCATGCTCAAGAGCCACCAGAACGGCAAAGGCCCCGATGTTCATGAAAGCGTAGGAAAGCAGGTAGAAGAGCACGGCAGCAACACCCCTCTGCGTTCCGGCCGTCAATCCCACCAGCATGTATCCGGCATGGGCGATGCTCGAATACGCCAGCATCCTCTTGACGCTGGTCTGCCGCAATGCAGCCAGGTTACCGAGGGTCATGGTGAGGAGAGCAAGGATTGCAAAAGCCCACGCCCAGGTGGCCTTCATGCCGCCAAGGGCATACAGCAGCACGCGCATCAAAGCGGCGAACCCGGCAGCCTTGGCGCCAACGGCCATGAACGCCGTCACAGGAGTCGGAGAACCCTGGTACACGTCAGGAGTCCACATGTGGAACGGCACTACCGAAATCTTGAAGCTGAACCCCACCAGAAGCAAAGCGCCGCCTGCGTACCACAAAAGAGAACCGGCTTGCAAGTTCTTGCCGGCGACTATCTGAGCAAGGTTCGTGGTCCCTGTGGCGCCGTACATCAAGGCAATGCCGTAAAGGAAGAAAGCACTGGAAAATGCGCCCAACAGGAAGTATTTCAGCGCCGCTTCGCCTGACCTCGGACTATGCCTGTTGTACCCTGCAAGCACATACAGGCTCAGCGAAAGGACCTCCAGCGCCAGGAAAATCGTTATCAGGTCGGTAGCAGC
>CAZEXY010000001.1:16358-18993 GCA_964516345.1 uncultured Anaerolineae bacterium | reverse complement strand
GCGACCAAAAGCACCAACAAGGCCGTGCCTACGAGCACGATTTCCGGCAATATCGGAGTGAAATTAACGGCTGGAATCTCCATGTATCAGACCTCCATACCCTCAACCGCCGAGATGCTTCAGCAAAAGCACCACCGAGGGATTGATCTTGTCGAAGAAAATGTTCGGGAACAAGCCGATGAGCACCACCATGATGACAATCGGCACGAGAACGGCGATCTCCCGCCAGTTCAGATCCCTGATTTCCATGTTGGCGGGGTTCTCCAGCGGTCCTTCCATCACTTCCCGGAACGCCCGCAACAGGTACCACGCAGCCAGAATCACGCCGGTGGCAGCGAGTATCGCGTAAACAGGGTGAGCCTTGAAAGCGCCGATGAGAATCGTGAACTCCCCAACGAACCCGTTCAGCCCGGGAAGCCCAATGGACGAAAGCATGATGATCAGGAAGAAGAACCCGTAGACCGGCACCTGTTTCCACAGTCCGCCGAATTCCCTGATGAGCCTCGTATGACGTCTGTTGTAGAGCATTCCCACGAGCAGGAACAGAGCCCCCGTGCTGAGCCCATGGTTCACCATCTGGAGGACGGCTCCTCCAACGCCCCAGATGTTGAGTGCAAATATGCCAAGCACCACAAAGCCAAGATGGGCTATGCTGGAGTACGCCACCAAGCTCTTCAAATCCTCCTGAACCAGCGCAACCAGTGCTCCGTAGATTATCCCGATGATCGCCATGATGGAGATCACAGGGACGGCCATCTTGGCGGCGTCAGGGAACATCGGCACGGCGAAACGAAGGAACCCGTAAGTGCCCATCTTAAGCAAGACGCCCGCAAGGATCACACTGCCCGCTGTAGGCGCCTGCACGTGCGCATCGGGGAGCCAGGTGTGGAACGGGAACAACGGGACTTTGATGGCGAACGCCAGCGCAAAGGCCACGAAAGCCCAAATCTGCACGTTCAGCGGCAGGTGCATCTGATAGATCTTCATCAGGTCGAAAGTTCCGGCCTTGAAATAGAGCACCAGGATCGCTATGAGCATGAACGCACTGCCGGCCGCCGTGTAAATGAAGAACTTGAGCGCAGCGTATATCCTGCGATCGTGCCCCCACTTGCCTATCAGGAAATACATCGGCACGAGCATCATATCCCAAAAGACGTAGAAGAGCACCAAGTCCAGCGCCACGAAAACACCCAGGATTCCGGTCTCGAGCCACAAGAGGAACATCAGGTACGTTCTGACATTCTCCTTGACCGCATCCCAGGAGAAAAGCGTCACGATAGGGCCCAGGAATGTGGTCAGGAGCACCAGGAAAAGGCTTATCCCATCCACCCCAAGGTAATATTGAATGTGCAGTCCAGGCACCCATTCGTGTCGTTCCACGAACTGCATCCCGGCGTACCCATCTCGCCACCAGACGAAGAGCAACAACGAAACTATGAAAGTTATGGTGGTTATGACCACAGACCACCACTTCTGCGCATTCTCACCCGGCAGGAAGAGAAGCACCAGCGCCCCAAACAAGGGCAAGAACACTATCAACGAGAGCAATGGAAATCCTGCTTGATTCATCATTATCCCTGTCACCCAGTACAGTTTTGTCCGGCAGGGACGCAATGCGCCCCACCTCCGCCGATGCTCAATAAATCAGGAAAAATCCGCTGACCAGTACGGCTCCCAGCAAAATCGAAAGCGCATAAACGCTGATGTACCCCGTCTCCAGACGTCCTACTCCCTCGCCACTCTGCCCCGTAATCCACGCAACTCCGTTCACGATTCCATCTATGAACTTCTTGTCGAAAGCTCCGGCGAACCACCTGGCAAGATCACGCAAGGGGTTCACTATAACCGCCATGTAGAGTTCGTCGACATAGTACTTGTGATACAGCAAGTTGTACCAGAACTTGTAGTCACGGCTGAGCTTTTCCGGAATTTCCGGAGATGCCACATAGAACCAGTACGCTATTCCGATTCCGGTCAGGGACACCAGGCTCGAGACCACCAGCAAGACCCATTCCGTCGAACCCTGCGCGGCCACCGGGAGCTTCACCCCTTCGAACGTTGGTTCGAGCCAGCTTTCGATGAAGGAAAGATGCGGAAGTCCCAACAAACCGCCGAGCACTGCACCTATCGCCAGAATTATCAGCGGCCAGGTCATGACCGGAGGCGATTCGTGCAGGTGGTGTTCCAGCTTCTTTCCTCCCCGGAACTTACCCCAGAACGGGACGAAGACTATCCTGAAGGAGTAGAACGCCGTCAACAAAGCCGTAAACAGCCCAAGCCCCCACATGAACTTGTTCTGGGCAAAAGCGTAGGAAAGGATCTCGTCCTTGCTGAAGAAACCGGACATCAGAGGGAATCCAGCCAGCGCAGCGGCACCGGCCAGGAACGTCCAGTAAGTAACCGGCATTTTCTCCTTGAGACCACCCATCTTGAAGATATTGAGCTCGCCGCTCATGGCATGCATGACGCTGCCCGCCCCCATGAACAGAAGGGCCTTGAAGAAAGCATGAGTGGTCAGGTGGAACAAGCCCGCCGAAAAAGCCCCAAGCCCCACGCCGAGCACCATGTAACCGATCTGGCTGATGGTGGAATAAGCCAGCACGCGCTTCAAATCCTGCTGTACCAGCGCAATGGT
>CAZEXY010000001.1:0-16258 GCA_964516345.1 uncultured Anaerolineae bacterium | reverse complement strand
GTCATCAAACCCTGAGGCGCCTTCCCGGCAGCGGCAAAAACCTTGTCGAACGTGAGGCTCCCAAAATTCGCAAAGAGCATCAACATACCCAGCGTGAACCCGAAATCGCCGACGCGGTTCACCAGGAAAGCCTTCATACCGGCGTTCGCCGCCGACGGTTTTTCGAACCAGAACCCTATCAGCAGGTAAGAAGCCAGGCCAACGCCCTCCCAGCCCACGAACATCAACGGGAAGTTGTCGGCCATGACCAGGATCAACATCATCAACACGAAGAAATTGAGAAAAACGAAATACCTCAGATACCGCTCGTCCTCCGCCATGTACCCCATGGAATAAACGTGGATCAGGAATGCAACCCCCGTCACCACAGAAGCCATCCATAGGGAAAGCGGATCGAGCAGCATGGCAAAATCCAGCTTCAGGCTGCCAAGGGATATCCAGTGCCACAGGAAGCGCACAGCGTGCCTTTCGTCGGCAGGAAGCCGGTAAATGGAAACGGCTGCGCCAAGGGCAACGACGAAAGCCAAGCCTATAGCCAGGCTCGCTATCCAGCCAATGGCTTTCCTGCCGAGTTTCCTACCGAATATTGCGTTGATGAGCAACCCCAAAAGGGGGAACAGCCACAACAACCATGCGACATTTACCATCGCCTACTCCTGTAATTTCTTCTCATATTTACGACCCGGAGGTCAACCTTTCAGGAGATTGACCTCGTCTATGTTCGTGGTATCCTTGTGACGGACGATCTCCATCACGATCGCCAGACCCACAGCCACTTCTGCAGCCGCAACAGCCATCACGAGCAACACGATCACCTGGCCATCGAGAGATTTGAACTGGTGCGACAGAGCAATGAAAGTCAGGTTTACGGCGTTCATCATCATCTCCACGCTCATGAAGATGATGAGGACGTTCCTCCTGGTCATCACACCGAGCACCCCTATCGAAAAGAGAACCGCCGAAAGTATCAGATAATAGCTTACAGGAACCATTGGATCACCTCACTCCTCCCTGCTTCGAGCGAGAACCACGGCGCCGATAACTCCCACCAGCAGCAGCAACGACGCCAGCTCGAACGGGAGCAGGAATCTGGTGAAGAGCACGCCAGAAAGCGCCTGCGTGGCGCCGATCTTCGCCAAAGCCTTGTCCGTGAACGTCCCCTGGAAACCGCTGATCTTCCCGGAAAGGGAAACGTAGCCCAACATCCCGAGGAGCGCCAGCACCAGCACCACTCCGAGCAGCGGAGCCCACCTCCGGCTCGAGGCCTTGAAGTCGGAAACATCCCCTCCGGCGCCTATGAGCATCACCACGAACAGAAACATCACGACCACAGCACCCACGTAGACGATGATCTGCGCCACCGCCAGGAATTGAGCATTCAAGATCACGTAAAAAACGGCCAGGGTAGCAAAGTTCAGGAACATGAACAAGGCGCTGTGAACGGCATTCCTGCTGAAGACGACCCCAAAGCCTGCCAGCACCGCCACCAATGCAAGTATCAGAAAAACCGCCAGTCCCATCTCTCACTCCTCCGGCTTGACGACCACGTTGGGCTTGGGGATCACGAGAAGCTGTTGCTGATCCAGAACCAAATCCCTCCGATCGTAATTTGCCAGCGCGAACTCATGTCCCATCCTGATGGCCTCCGTCGGGCACGCCTCCGCACAATAGCCGCAGAACATGCAGCGGAGGAGGTTGATCTCGTACACCCTGGCGTACCTTTCACCGGGGGAGCGAGGGTGTTCGGGATCGTTCTCCGCAGCCTCCACGTATATCGTACCGGTGGGGCATGCGGCTTCGCAGAGGGCGCAACCAATACACCGCTCCAGATCCACCTCAATATATCGATGTAGCTCATGTCTTCCCCGGAACCTCGGGAATATCTCCACAGGCTCCTCAGGGTACTGGACGGTGATGGGATGGCTGAAGAAATGCTTCAGCGTCACCCCCATCGCCTTTCCAATGGCTACAATGCCAACCATCACATCGGACAAGCCCATATCCTACTCCTCGATAAACGTTTGCCCGGGGAGCTTACAACGATCATCCCCGCTCACAAACGATCTTCATGCCAGCGCCACCACCGCCACGGCAGTCACCGCCAGGTTCAGCAGCGCCAGCGGCACAAGGAACTTCCAGGAAAAACTCATGAGTTCGTCATATCTGATCCTGGGCAGGCTCGCCCTGACCCAGACGAAAAGGAACAGCATGAACACGATCTTGATCACGAAATACAGCACGCCCAGCAGCGGATATTGTGCAGCAAAAGGCCCATGCCACCCACCGAGGAACAGAGCGGCCGCAAGGGCGCTCGCCACGACGACGTGCGCATACTCGGCCAGGAAGAAGAGGGCAAACTTAATGCCGCCGTACTCCGTGGCGAACCCTCCGATCAGCTCGTTCTCGGTCTCCGGCAGGTCGAAGGGAGAGCGTTTCGTCTCCGCAAGGGTGGCGATGAAGTAAATCAAGAATCCAAGCGGCTGGAGCACGATGTACCAGACTTTGGACTGCTGGTTCACGATATCGACCACGCTGAAACTCCCGGCCACCAGCAAGAGGCTCACCACCGCAAGCCCCATCGGGAGTTCGTAGCTGACGATCTGCGCCGTGGTGCGAAGGGCACCAAGGAGTGAGTAATTGTTGTTGGATGCCCAGCCGCCGAAGACCACTCCGTAAATCCCGATTCCACCCATTGCCAGCACGTAGAGAATGCCTACGTTCACGTCAGCCACGTACAGATGGATCGTCCGGCCAAACAGGTTGACATCCGGGCCAAACGGCACCACCGCCAGCAGAACCAATACAGCGAAGACGCTCAACATGGGTGCAAGCACATAGACCACTTTGTCAACCGTAGCCGGGATGATCTCTTCCTTGAAGAACATCTTGCCGGCATCCGCTATCGGTTGCAGAAGCCCGAATTTGCCGGCACGGTTGGGCCCGTAACGAACCTGGAACCTGCCGCACAGCTTGCGCTCACCCCAGGTCATGTAAGCCGCACCGCCCAGGAGCACCAGCACCAGAACCACGCTTTTGATCAACGGTATGACAACGTAATTCATCCAGTCCATAGCATCCCTTCAATCCGGTCTGACGGGGTATCAGCCCCAACGATTTTCATCCTTTCTTCTCCAACCGAACGAAAGCAAATCCTTCTCCGTCCATCAGCGCCTCCACAGGAGCACCATCCATGCTGTAGGGGACGAAGACGGTATCGTCCCGAAGCCCCTCGTCGAACGCCACAGGAAGGGTCACCGTCCCGCTGGCGGATATCACTTCCGCCACGTCCCCTTCCCTGAACCCGAGACTCTCCGCGAGCTTCGGGGAGACGAAAACGGCCGGCGACACAGCGAGCTCCTCCACACCTCCGCTCAGGCGGAACATGCTCCCGCCATCGTAGAGCAGGTGATCCGCAAGAAGCCTCAACGGGAATTCCTCAGAGGGCAGCGGTTCTTCGTACTCCACGGGCTGGAGCCTGACGGGGCTCTCCACCGCCCTGGCCGACCACTGCACCCCTTCCAGCGTGATCTCACGATCGAAGCCCGCATACATCGGCACGACTTTGGTGATCTCCACGAAAATATCGTTAGTGTGATTGTAACGCCAGGGCTTGTGCCCTTTCTTCTGCCTCTTGCCTTTCTTTCCGCTCGATTCTTCCACCCCAGGCCAGCGGTTCGCCAGCGCCTTCAGTATCTCCCAATCCGGCAGGGATTGCCCAAGCGGCTTCAGCGCAGCCGGTGCCATCTGCACCCGCCGCTCGACGTTGGTGAACGTACCGGAGCTCTCCATATAGCTGGAAGCAGGCAGGACGACGTCGGCCATTTTCGCCGTTTCCGTGAGAAGCATGTCCTGCACCACCAGGAATTCGAGCTTTCCGAGAGCATCCTTGTAAGCAGGCTTCTCGGACGCCGGATCGCTTCCCATGACGTACATGGCAGCTATTCTCCCATCGGCGGCGGCTTTCAGCATGCCGTCGTAGGTCAATCCGAGCTCCGAAGCAACGTCCTCGCCCCAAAGTTGCTTGAGCCGCCTGCGTGCGTCCGCATCGTCCAGCGAACGGTAACCGGGTAGCAGGTTCGGAGCCAGCCCCACGTCTTTCGCTCCCTGGAAGTTCGCATCGAGCCCCATGTACCCCAGGCGCTCAGGGCCTCCCAAAAGCATTGCGATATTCCCGAGAGCCGCCGCGACGGCTTTGCCATGTTCGCCTCTGGCTACCTGCGGCCCGTAGAGCACCAGCGGCTTCCTGGCTTCCAACAGAGCTTTCGCCGCTGCTCTCAAGGTATCCTGGGCCACCCCGGTGACTTTCTCTACTTTTTCAGGAGTGTATCCCTTCACCCACTCCTTGACCCGAGCACCTTGCTTGCTTCCCTGCCCGCTCTTTTCCATTTCGGCGACCATGGACATGGCGAGGCCGTTGAGCAGAGTCACTTCCGTGCCGGGTTTGTACTGAAGCCAGGGACCGTTGTAACGGTTCAACTCCGTTTTCCTGGGATTGGCGAGAATGAGCGTGGCGCCGTTCCTGCGGACGCCGCGTTTCATGAATAGGTTGAACACCGGCATCTGTTCGTCCGGATCGAGCCCCATGAGCATCACCACATCCGCTTCCCTGGCCGCCCTGATGGACGGGATGCCGGTTGGCAGAGCGGCGATATCGGCGCCATCGCGATAATCCAGGTTGTTGCTCTGCAAGAACGTTCGGAACAGGCGCTGGAACAGGTAATTCGCCTCGTTGCTGAGCTTCGCGGAGCCGATCCCACCGACGGCTTTGCCGCCTTTCTCCCTTGCGATGGCATCCAATCGCTCGGCGACAAGGGTAAGCGCCTCGTCCCAGGTGGCCGGCTCCAACTTCCCGTTCCTGCGGATCATGGGCGTCAAAACCCTCTCCGGGCTGTGGATGTAACGGAAGGCGAACCGCCCCTTATCGCACAACCATTGTTCGTTTACCAGCTCGTTCTCTCTGCCGACCACCCGTCTCACTTCGTTGGTGCGCACATCTATGCGCAGGTTACAGCCAAGGCTGCAATGAGTGCAGATGCTCGGTGTGCTCTCCAGCTCCCACGGCCGATAGTGGAACCTGGAAACCCGGCTCGTGAGCGCACCGACGGGGCAGAGGTCGATGATGTTCCCGCTGGTCTTGGCCGTAAGCCCCTCGTCCGGGTAGATGTCGATGACGGTATCGCTGCCGCGCTGGAACCTCCCGAGTTGAGGTCGATCCTCCCATTCGTCCAGGTAGCGGAGGCAGCGCCAGCAGAGGATGCATCGCTCCTGATCCAGGACGATGGTAGGACTTATCGGTTTGTGCTTCTCTTTGTGGTGCTTGGGTTCCACGTACTGGGAATGGGGATCGCCGTATTTGTACACGTTATCCTGAAGAACACACTCACCCCCTTTGTCGCAGATCGGGCAGTCCAGCGGGTGGTTGGTGAGCAGAAAAGCAAGGTTCGCCTTGCGGAAATCCGCCACTTTCTCCGTATCCGTGTGCACCACCATGCCATCGGAAGCCACGGTGGTACACGCCGTCATCATCCTGTTTCCGCGAGGCGTCTCCACTTCCACCATGCACATACGACAAGCGCCCAACGGGTCGAGTTTTGGATGGTAGCAGAAAACGGGTATCTCTATCCCCAGCTTCCTGGCCGCATTCAGCACCAAAGTCCCTTCCGGGACGGTAACCTGCTTGCCATCAATTGTCAAAGTGACCGTTTTGGCCATGGCTTTCTCCATCCTGCAATGTTGTCACTTAGCACCGTACCGGTAAGAAGCCCAGATCGGTTCCTCCGGGCCTTTGTTCTCCGGATTGGTCTTCTTTATGTATTCGACGTACTCGTCTCTCATCTTCCATACGGAACTCCGCACGCCCCACACGGCCGCGTCCCCCAGAGGACAAAACGTATGGCCGGTGACGTTGTTGGCTATGTTCACTATCAGGTCTATGTCCTCCAGCCTGCCTTCTCCGGACTCGATTCGATGCATGATGTCCTGAAGCCATCTGGTGCCTTCACGGCATGGGGTGCACTTTCCGCAGGATTCATGCTTGTAGAAATCGATAGCCCTCCGGTAAACGCCGATGATGGACTCCGATTGCCCTATGACGATGACAGCGGAAGATCCCAGCATCGATCCTGCTTTCTGCACGTCCTCGTAGGTCAACGGCACGTCGAGCTGGTCGCCGGTAAGGATCGGCATGGATATGCCGCCCGGAATCACTCCCTTGGGAGGCTGATCGTCCAGCGTACCGCCGCCGTAATCGTAGATAAGCTCCCGCAACGTGATACCGTGAGGTAGTTCGTACAGTCCGGGCCTCTTGACGCTGCCGCTGAGGGAGAAAATCCTCATGCCGGGGCTCTGCTCCGTCCCGAAGCTTCTGTACCAATCCACGCCGTTCTTCACGATGTGAGGAACGTTGCAGATCGTCTCCACATTGTTGATGATCGTCGGCTTTCGGTAAAGCCCCTCCGATGCCGGGAACGGCGGCTTGAGCTTCGGGTGTCCGCGCTTCCCCTCCAGCGAACTGAGGAGCGCCGTTTCCTCGCCGCAGATGTATGCCCCGGCGCCTCGATGCACAATGATCTCCAGATCGAAGCCGGTGTCCAAAATGTTCTTGCCCAAATACCCGGCTTCCTTCGCCTCTTTGACGGCGTTGACGAGACGATCGTAGGCGAACATGTACTCGCCACGTATGTAGATGAAGGCGTAGTGGGCCTCTATGGCATAGGAAGAGATGATGATACCCTCGATGAGCTGGTGAGGGTCGTGCTCCATCAGCATGCGATCCTTGAACGTCCCCGGCTCTCCCTCGTCGGCGTTGACCACCAGGTATCTCGGGTAGACGCCTTTCGGCAGGAAGTTCCACTTCACACCGGTGGGGAATCCCGCGCCACCGCGCCCGCGCAGGCCGGAATCCTTGACCATCTGGGTCACTTCCTCCGGTTTCATCTGAAAAGCCTTGCGCATCGCCTGGTATCCGCCACGCTCTTCGTACACTTTCAAGGTGTGGGAAAGCGGCACACCAACGTTCGCCAGGAGCACTTTCGGCTCCATTCCACCGAACTCTTGAGGGCTTCGAGGGTCGGGGGCGAGATCGGTTGTGTCCAACCTCTCGGCCAGGAGCATGTCCAGTATCTCGTCGACCCTTTCCTTCGTGAGCCGCTCGAAATACTTACCGTCGATGCTCATGACCGGCCCATATCCACATGCCCCAAGGCACCCGGAAGGTTCTTCGAGGGTAACGAGTCGATCCGGCGTGGTCTCGCCAAAGGATATGCCCAGCCTATCCTGAACGTATTTCGCAAGCTCTTCGGCTCCGCGCAGTTTGCACGATACGCCGGTGCACATCTGAATCAGGTGCTTGCCGACCGGCTTCCGGTGGAACATCGTGTAGAAACTGGCGACTTCGGCCACGTAGGTGGGGGCAAGTCCCATCACTCCGGCAATGTCCTCCACCGCTTCGTCCGGTATCCACCCGATTTCTTCCTGCGCAACGTACAAAGCCGGCAGAAGCGCCGATCGAAAATCGGGGTACATCCCCATGAGTTCTCTTATCTTTTCCTTTGCGGCATCAGAAAGCACTTCAGCCTCCAAAACTGAATCAATGAATCAGCGATCGAGCGAATCAACGAATCAGTCGTTTCCAGCAGTACGCCCCGCTGATTCGCCGATTCGGTGATTCGCATGATCTCATCTATCCACCTCACCCAGAACTATGTCTATCGAACCGATAATCGCCACAACATCGGATAGGAGCTCGCCCCGTCCCATGATGTCCAGAGCCTGCAGGTTCACGAAGGAAGGCCCACGGACCCGCAGCCTGTACGGCTTCGGAGAGCCGTCGCTCACAACGTAGAAACCAAGCTCACCTTTCGGTGCAGCAATGGTTTGATACACCTCTCCGGGGGGAACCACAACACCCTCGGTGGCTATCTTGAAGTGATGGATGAGTGCCTCCATCTTTCGATCGATTTCTTCACGAGGAGGATAAGCCACCTTGTAATCGTCGGTCAGCACAGGCCCTTCGGGAAGGCGGTCGAGGGCCTGGCGGATTATCCTTATGCTCTGCTCCATCTCACGCATTCTCACCAGGTATCTTGCGTAGATGTCCCCCTCGGTCTCCGTCGGAATTTCGAAATCGTAAGTCTCATACCCACAATAAGGGCGAACCTTGCGGACGTCGTAGGGGATGCCGGTGGCCCTCAAGATCGGACCGGTAACGCCCATGGCTATCGCTTCTTCCTGAGATATCCTCCCTATCCCGACGGTTCTACCTTTCCAGAGAGGATTGTCGTCCAGCATGTCCCGGTATTCCTGCAACCTCTTCGGGAAGATATCCAGGAACTCCTCCACGTCCCGCACGAACCGGGGCGGCACATCCTTGGAGAGCCCCCCGAACCGGAAGTACGCCGTGGTGAGCCTTGCTCCGCACACCAGTTCGAAGATGTTGAGGATCATCTCACGTTCCCGGAACGCGTACATGAGGAGGGCGTGGATGGTTCCGGAGATGTCCAGGACATGAGTCCCGAGCCACATCAAGTGGCTGGCTATACGCTGGAGTTCCACAAGGATGACCCGGATGACCCTTGCCCGCTCCGGCACCTCGATCCCCAGCAGTTTTTCCACTGCCAGCACATATCCCAGGTTGTTGGACATGGCGGAAAGGTAGTCCATGCGATCGGTGTAGGGTATGAAGTCCTTGTAGCGTTTGCTCTCCCCGGTCTTCTCGAAGCCGGAATGGAGGTATCCGATGTCCGGGTACAGCGCCACAACCCTTTCGCCATCCAGTTCGGCAATCACCCGCAGGACGCCGTGGGTCGCCGGGTGCTGTGGTCCCATGTTTATCACCATGTGGCGGTTGGTGTCGGCTTTCTTCGGAGGCACGGAATAAGGCTCACCGACTTCCACCACCTGCTTGCCCAGGTCCCTGAACTCTTCGTCGTCCCAGTTCACGGTAAACGGCACATGCTCCTGTCCGTAATCACCACCACGCGGGCCGCCAAGGGGGTAATCCTTCCGCAACGGATGCCCCACCCAGTCATGCGGCATCAATATCCGGCGCAGGTCCGGGTGGCCCCTGAACTTCACGCCGAACATGTCGTAGGTTTCCCGTTCGTGCCAGTTGGCCGTAGGCCAGATATCGACGACGCTATCCACCTCAGGGTTGCTATCGTCCGGTATTTCAGCCTTCAGTCGGATGCGCTGGAGCGGCTTCTCCATGGAATGGAGCTGATACACCGTCACGAACCGCGGGGTCCGGCCGAGCTTCAAGCGATCGATGGCAGTGACATCCACCAGGTAATCGTACTTCAGATCGTCCCGAAGGAACTTCGCCACCGGAATCAACTTCTCGGCCTTTATGGTGACCACGGACTCCCCGGCCCTATCCGTCTGATAACCCACGACAGAATCGGGAAAGCGCTCTTTCAGTTTCGCAACAGCTTCGATTGCTTCACTCATCGGCGTCCTTTGACCTTCCATTGACATTTGGGGATTACTTTGCAACAGCCACAGGGTAATGGCTGGAAAGTCTTTCCCGCTCTATTTTCTCCTGTATCTTCATCAAACCGTAAAGCAACGCTTCCGGCCTTGGAGGGCACCCGGGAACATACACATCTACCGGGATGATCTTGTCCACACCCTGAAGTATGGCGTAATTGTTGAAAGGCCCACCGGCAGAAGCGCAGCTTCCCATGGCAATGACCCACTTTGGCTCCAGCATCTGATCGTAAAGCCTCTTGACCACAGGAGCCATTTTGTTGGAAACCCGTCCGGCCACGATCATCAAATCCGCCTGCCGTGGAGAACCACGAAACACCTCCGCACCAAATCGGGAGATGTCGTTTCTGGAAGCGCCGGCAACCATCATCTCGATTGCACAGCAGGCGAGGCCGAACAGGAGAGGCCAGACGGAGTACTTTCGAGTCCAGTTTATCGCTTCTTCGACCGTGGTGGTCAAAACGCCTTTGTTTTCAAGGGCACGTTCTATTCCCATTTCAAAGCCCCCTTACGCCAGAGATAAACGTATCCAACCAGTAAAATCAGCAGGAAAACCCCCATCTCCCCGATGCCGAACCACTTGAGCTTCTTCATGACCACAGCCCAGGGGTAGAGGAACAGCACTTCCACATCGAAGACTATGAAAAGAACGGCAACGACGTAGTAATGCACCGCAAACCGTTTCTTCGGGGAAGTCAGGGGAATCATGCCGGATTCGTAAGGCTGGAGTTTCACAGGATTGGGGTTCTTAGGACCGAGCAAAGAAGGAAGAACTATCGCAACCACGGCAATGGCGCCGCTAACCAAGAGAAGCATCAGTATAGGCAAATAATCTATCGGCATCGATCCTTCGTCCTTTGATGTATCAAATTTTTTACCAGGAACTGCCTTGCTCCAAAAAACCTGGGGTATGCTAACACACTGTCAGGGGCTTGTCAAATTCTTCACAATCGGAAGGTAGGTGTCACTAACAACCTGGAGCGATGACATGTGGATCGCCAGAGTCGAATCCACAGCCCTCCATCCACAACCCCAGGCTCCGGACGTGTTCTTGCGGTCGATCAGAGCCGGATGCTATAATGCAACCGCTTACTGCTCGTCTTTTCTGGAGGTCGATTTGACTAAGTTCATCATAGAAGGCGGACACCCTGTTTCGGGAACCATCACTCCGAAAGGCAACAAAAACGCGGCCCTTCCGGCCATCGCTGCCACGCTGCTTACCGACGAGAAGGTCATCCTCCGAAACGTGCCACGCATCGGAGACGTGCTGACGATGCTCCAGATTCTGAAAGAACTCGGCAGCGACGTGAAATGGATCGGAGAGGAAACACTGGAAATCGACAACTCAGGCATCGAATCCACGGATCTTGACCCGGAACTGTGCTACAAGATCAGGGCGTCGCTGCTGTTCGCCGGCCCCATGCTCGCAAGGTTCGGGGAAGTGAACATGCCGCCGCCGGGCGGAGACGTCATCGGCAGGAGGCGCGTAGATACACACCTCCTTGCATTCCGAAAGCTCGGAGCGGAGATATCTCTCGACAAATTCATCCACCTGAAGGCGAAGAAACTCGAAGGCACCACCATACTTCTGGACGAAGCCAGCGTCACAGGAACCGAAAACGCTGTAATGGCTGCTTCCCTTGCAAAAGGGAAAACCACGATCTTCAACGCCGCTTCCGAACCACATGTGCAGGACCTTTGCAAAATGCTGAACAGCATGGGGGCGCAAATAGATGGTATAGGAAGCAACAGGCTCACCATCACCGGGGTCGGGGAGCTGCACGGAACCGACTTCACCATATCCAACGATCACATCGAAATAGGGAGCTTCATCGGTCTTGGAGCCGTCACCAGAGGCGAACTGAGGATCGCACACGTCAACAAAGAATACCTCAAAGCGATAGATTGGATATTCAGAGTCCGTCTCGGGGTGGAGATGTGGTTCGAAGGCGACACCATAGTAGTAGCGGACGAACAGAACCTTCGAATCAAGAGCGATGCTTACAACAGTGTGCCAAAAATCGAGGATGCACCGTGGCCGGGATTCCCCGCGGATCTCACCAGCATCGCCCTGGCGGTGGCGACTCAGGCCGAAGGGACGATCCTGATACACGAGAAGCTGTTCGAGAGCAGGCTATTCTTCGTGGACAAACTGATCAGCATGGGAGCAAGAATAGTGCTCTGCGACCCGCATAGAGCCGTCGTCGTGGGGCCGGCTCCGCTGCACGGTGGAACGATGGAAAGTCCCGACATCAGGGCAGGGATGGCGCTTCTGCTGGCAAGCCTCAGCGCCAGGGGGAAAAGCGTCATCGGAAACGTCGGCCAGATAGATCGAGGCTACGAACGGATAGACGAAAGGCTCCGGGCTCTCGGAGCCAGAATTCAGAGAATAGAGGAGGTGTAATATGGCACTGGGAGATTTCGTTCAGAGTGCGGACTGGAAAGGCGAAAAGCATGTGCCGGTGATCGATGCGCCGGACACCGTGGAAGCAAGCAAACCGTTCGAGGTTACGGTTTCCGTGGGCAAGGAAATTCCACACCCCAACACCACCGAACATTTCATTGCATGGATCGACGTGTACTTCAAACCGGATGACGAAAAATTCATCTACCACGTGGGGCACTTCGACTTCAGAGCCCACGGCGAATCCACGAAAGGCCCCAACAAAGGCCCCGTGTACACCCATCCGAAAGTCACGTTCTCAATGGAAGTGAACAAATCCGGCAAGCTGGTGGCAATGTCGTTGTGCAACATCCACGGCCTGTGGGAATACGAGAAGGAACTCAAAGTTTCCTGACCCAACAGAACCTCCGGGGTCGGCGTTTGCCCACCCCGGAGGAACTCCGGATGAATCCTCCAGAAGCACCGGTCGGTCTCACACGATTCCATCTTGACAAAATGAACCTGATGTTCTAATCTTTTCGTCGAAAGTGGGGAAATCGCACATTGCTCCAAGGACGAACAGTTTCTCCATGTAAACAGATCCCTTTATCGCAAAGAGGTGCAGAATGTATCAAAAAACCGTAATCGTGGGGAATCTCGGAAACGATCCTGAGATGAGGTACACCCCCAGCGGGGTGCCGGTGACGAGCTTCAGCGTCGCCGTGAACCGGAGGTGGACCGATCAAAACGGCGACCTCCAGGAAAAGACCACGTGGTTCCGCGTCACGGCATGGCGCAAGCTCGCCGAACAATGCGCCCAGTACCTGCACAAAGGGAGACTCGTGCTGGTGGAAGGAGACATAGACGCCTCAGCCTGGACGGGGCAGGATGGGCAACCCAGGGCGACCCTGGAGCTGACGGCGCGGGTGGTGCGGTTCCTCGGCTCTCGGGGAGAGACCACACTCTCCGAAGGGACCTCCGAAAGTTCGGTCAACGAAGACGAAATCCCCTTCTAAAGCATGAAAGCCGACCGCTCCCTGCAAAGCGCCGGGAGGAACCTCGCTCCGGGAGTGCTCCTGGCGCTTGCTGCCGCGGTAAGGTTCTACCGGATAGGAACGCAAAGCCTCTGGAACGACGAGGGAAACAGCGCCGTAATGGCGGCGCGTTCTTTTGCGCTCATCGCAAGAAACGCTTCCCACGACATTCACCCTCCTCTGTACTACTGGCTCCTCCATGTGTGGAGCTCCGTCTTCGGTCACAGCGAAGCCGCTCTGCGCAGCCTTTCAGCGATCTTCGGCATATTCCTGGTGTGGTGGACGTTCGAGATCGCAAATGAGCTGCTCGGGAGAAAAGAGGCCGTGGCGGCAGCCGCCATCGTCGCCGCAAGCCCTCTGGCGATCTACTACAGCCAGGAAGCAAGAATGTACATGATGCTGGCGGCGGTGATCTCCTTCGGAGTGTACCTATTAGTGAAAGCGAATTTCGCTCCGGGGAAATCCACCCTGGCTCTCGTTGCCGGAACGATAGCGTGTGGATTGTATACGCATTACACGTTTCCGCTGGCGTGGCTCGCGGTGGCCCTGACGTGGCTGTGGAAGGTTCGCAAAGATAGGAAAGGGATATTCGAATGGTCGATCGCCCACCTGGCAGCACTTCTCTTGTTTCTTCCCTGGCTTCCAACGGCCATGCGCCAAGTAACCACATGGCCCAGGAGCAACGCCGCCGTGCCCCTGCTCCACCGCCTTCTGAATTCCTGGAAGTGGATAGCTGGAGGGCCGTTGAGCCCCGCAGAGCCCGAATGGCTGTGGTTTCTTCTCGCCGCGATCCTGGCGTTGGGCATCATCAGGAAGTTCCGGTACGAGCCAGCCGTGTGGCTATGGTTTTCGATCCCCTTCGGCGCGGTCCTGCTGCCAGGGCTCTACAAACCTTCGTACCTGAAATTCCTGGTCTCTGCGCTCATGCCGTGGTCATTCCTGATGGCAGCAGGGGTGTTTCCTCTGTCGAAATCGAATGCCGGGAGGAGCCGTCTGGCCGAAGTCGCCGGAAGCGGGGCGCTGATTCTCGTGTTGGCGGGTTTTGCCATGGGGGACTACGCTTACTTCACCAACCCCAAGTTCGCCCGGGACGATTACCGAGGCATGGCAAGGTACATAGAAGCCGTGGAAAGGCCCGGTGATGCAATAATCCTCGATGCACCGGGGCAGGTAGAAGTGTTCCGTTACTACTACCACGGGAAGCTCCCGATATACCCCCTCCCTTCACAGCGTCCGCCCGACGAAAAAGCCACCATCTCTACATTGAATCGAATAGTCGGAAAGCACAACCGGGTCTTCGCCCTTTACTGGGCGACGGACGAAAGCGATCCCCACGGCATCGTGGAAAAATTCCTCGCTTCCCACGGGTTCAAATCGATCGACAGGTGGCGCGGAAATGTCAGGTTTGTCGTTTACGCTCTCCCAGAAAAATCGCCAAACCTCGCACCGAAAGGAGTGCTTTTCGGCGATCTCTTCGAACTACGATCTGCCGGTCTGTATCCTTCCGACCTTCATGCGGGCGATATCCTGCAGGTTTTCCTGCAATGGAAGGCGCTTCACGCCACGAAGCAAAGGTACAAAGTGAGCGTGCAGGTGCTCGACAGCCAAAACCAGGTTGTAGCCCAGCAGGACGGGGAACCGGCCGGCGGAAGCAAACCCACGAACGTCTGGAAGCAAGGAGAGGAAGTGAACGATCTACACGGCGTGCTTATCCCGTTCGGGACTCCTCCGGGAGACTACAGGGTATACGCCGTGGTATACGGGAAATCCGACGGCAGGCGTCTGAAGTCGGAGCAAGGAGACATGCTGCTGCTCGGGCGCATTCACGTATCGAGGCCTGCTGCACCGCCGCCAGAAGAAATCATCGGATTCGAGCACAAGGCCGGGATCGTGATCCACGGCGCCCGTCTGCTTGGATTCGATTCCTACAAGAAAGGCTTCAGCTATGCTCCGGAGACTCCCATCCATCCCGGAGACGTGCTCCACATCACGCTCTACTGGAAAGCAATCGAAAAAACCGACATTAATTGGAAGGTTTCGATCTGGCTTCAGGGAAAAGGAAAGAAAATCAACTCGGTCGAAGGATATCCTGCGGGCCCCGGTTTTCCACCTGTTCTCTGGAAAGCTGGAGACTTGCTCAAAGGAGAATTCGACATCATCATTCCAAAAGACGCATCCCCCGGCATCTACGACCTGCGAATTTCCTCCGGCGAGCGTAAATCCGGAGTAACTATTGGAAGGGTGAAGGTATCACGCTAAAGATTTGGACCTCACCTTCACCCTGATTTCGAGATCAGAGCCCTTTCTAGAAGCTTTCAGCAATTTCCGAAGACACTCGCTTCGATATCGAGAACCCCATGAGCTCGAACTTCCAGAGAGAAGCAGCACGAGCGCTTGCTGACATCCGGGATCGAGTTCTCCCAGAGCTTCGAGAAGCCTCCATTGCTTCTCCACCGTTTCGTACAGATCGGAATTCCGATCCGAGCGCCGGCCAGACAAGAGCCGATCCAGCGCCTTACGATTCGCTTTCCTTGCGAGCCAAAGCAGCAGTTCTTCCTTGCTCTTCGAAAATTCCTCGAGGGAACCGAGAAGTTCCCCAAAGATGAGAACGGTCATCTCACCTGCATCCCTGCTCCCGATGCCCAATCCGCGAAGAAGTGAAAACACCACCTTGCCGTACTCGTCCACGAGCAGACTCCATGCCCTCTCGTCTCCGTCAATCGCCCTGCGGATCAGTTTACGAGATTTCAATGCGCTTTTCCCCTTTTCTGGCAAGGTTCCGGGGAGGCAAGTCTGCCTCCCCGGGCGATGGTATCACTTATGGTTGGAGTGTCCACCCTCGCCGCCGTGACCAAAAGGCATAGTCGGGTGCGGCATTGTAGGCATCGATGGCGGCACCGGCGTGACCGGTGGCGTTATAGTCACATGCGGATGCGGCGTGTGCTTGGGCGTAGGCCAACGGGTAGCGTTCGGCGTGTGTTTCATCGTGGGCACCGGCATGGTAACCCGCGGCGTGTGTTTCATCATGGGCACCGGCATGAGCGTGCCGGGTGTGTGCTTCGGGCTGGGCGTGCGAGCATGAGGAGTAGCATGAGCCATCGTCCCGGCGGGCTTCGTAATCTTCGCCTTAGCGCCACGGGTTCCCGTCACAGCAGGCCTAGTCGGAGTGGCAGAAGCTTCGCGCTTCGGATGAAGTGTTCCTTTCCCGTGCCGTACCCTCTCTTTTATCTTGCTCACGATCTCCGCCGGCAGCACACCTTTTGCGTTGGCAGGCACTTCTACCGTCACCACGTGTCCGTGGGTCACGGTCATTTCGTGCTTGGGAGTCTTCACCTGAACCGTTCCGGACATCACA